>JAITDA010000001.1 GCA_031282805.1 Holosporales bacterium | reverse complement strand
GCCCTAGCTTTGTATTCCTTCCAATGCCCTTAATATTTGCTATAATCTAATTGTTCCACAGTACGTTCATCTCCTTGAGGATTAGCTCACAGTGAGAGATACTCAAACCAAGAGTTTTTTGGACTTATCTCTATATTTCTTCACTAATTGATACCTAATCATGATACTCCGGCCCTCTTAACCACCTCACTATGACACTTCCTTTACATTATCTAGGTGATTTCATACATAAAGAATTGAAAATTGGTATAAAGATTGACAATGAGAAACGTTTTACAATTAAAGATCTAAAGATGAATTAATTTTTTTGGTATAAATTTAGATTTTTCAAACATTTAGATGGATATTTTAGTTTCATCACAAAATATTTCATATAATCATCAGAGGCCAGAATGTGGTATGGTCTAATGTGCTGGAAAATACAAAGGCAATGTGGATAATAGCCGAGGAGAATTGGTAGTTGTCTACACAGTTCGTGTCGTGGAATTAGTGCTATGCTGAACGAATGTTGCGTTGAGAAATTAATTGATTCAGCTAAGATCGAAAATAAAAGTTTTCGAGGAAGTCGGTATGCTATGCAAAACGTAGTTTTGAATGGAACACCTTGTAAAGTTTTGAAGGATGATTAATATTGTGGTAGGTATACTATGAATAACGTGGTTATTATCGGTTCTGGACCTGCGGGGTTGACTGCTGGGATATATCTAGCAAGGGCATCGTTACAGCCAATCATAATTGCTGGAGACAAACCGGGTGGACAATTGATCAGTACGGACATCGTAGAAAATTATCCTGGTTTTGAGACAATAAATGGGGCAGATTTGATGATGCGTATGCTTTCCCATGCGGAGGTTGTCGGCTCCAAAATACTCCATGATTCCGTCCAAGATATCAAAAAAGAGAATGGATGTTTTTCGCTGCAGCTCTTATCTGGAGATGCAATTCTATCACGGACTATTGTGATTGCAACCGGAGCTCAACACAAACACCTCAACATTCCTGGGGAAGCGAAATTCGCCGGTAAGGGAGTTTCTTGGTGTGCTACATGTGATGGTCCGATCTTTAGAGATAAAAAAGTTGCAGTCATTGGTGGCGGGAATACCGCAGTAATGCAAGTGACGTTTTTGTCTCAATTCACCGAACATGTCTTTCTAATTCATCGACGTAACAAGCTACGTGCAGAGGAATTTGCGCAAAAAAAACTCTTTGCTAATAACAATGTATCGTGCCTCTGGGATTCTGAGATAATCGAAATAATTGGTGATGAAAAAGTTAAGTCCATTAAAATTAGAAACAATATGACAAATATGGATACATATCTGGAAGTTGACGGAGTCTTCATTGCCATAGGAACTATGCCATCTTCTGAGTTCGTGAAAAATTTGGTTTCCCTGGATGAGGAGGGGTATGTTATCACTCATGATACAAAGACAACTTGCGATGGCATTTTCGCTGCTGGGGATATTGTAAGTGGTTCGTTGAAGCAGGCGGTTTACGCAGCCGGACATGGCGCCCTCGTTGCGAAATACGTTCAAGAATTTTTGAGTGCGTAGCCGAACACGATATGTACCAAACAATACGCTCACTTTTAGAAAATGAGTACACAAAAAAGTGTAAAATGCACTATTGACGCGTTTTATACCATCCGCATTGCCTAACAACCAGCGGTTATCGCTAAGTCTGGCTCAATGGAACAGATCACAATTCATTGCCAAATTCTGAGTATTAGCCACTTCACCATATTGAAATTACAGTGCTGTTTCTTTCCGGTAAAAAAAAAAAGCACTCATATGCGGTACAAACAATATACACAAAAAACTCAACATACGTAAGTACGTTGAGTTTTTTGCACCAGAAGCGTAATCTACTTATTCAAGTCCTTGTAGTCTCCGTCTACGACTTTATCATCACTTTTTTCTCCAGATTCACTTGCTGCATTTGCATCAGCATTTTGGTTATTTTGTATATCCTGATACATCATTTCACCAATTTTCATCGATGATTGCGTCAAAGCTTGGGCTTTTGCCTGAATAGAGTCCATATCATCCCCTTTGCAGGCTTCCTTCAGATTAACGAGATCAGATTCAATTTTCGATTTTTCTTCCGCAGAAATTTTATCACCATAGTCAGAAAGCCCTTTTTCTGTCGTATTAATCAAAGATTCTGCATGATTTTTAGCTTCGATAAGCTCTTTCTTTTTTGCATCTTCTGCAGCGTTTGCCTCAGCGTCTTTCAACATCTTTTGAATTTCCTCCTCCGTCAGACCTCCAGATGCTTGTATTCTGATCTGCTGTTCTTTTCCTGTAGCCTTATCCTTTGCTGAAACATTCACAATTCCATTTGCATCAATATCGAATGTTACCTCAATCTGCGGAACACCTCGACGTGCCGGTGGAATGCCAAGTAAATCAAATTGGCCAAGTAGTTTGTTTTGAGCGGCGATCTCCCTTTCACCCTGAAAAACACGGATTGTAACTGCGGTTTGATTATCTTCGGCCGTTGAAAAAACCTGACTTTTCTTTGTTGGAATAGTCGTATTTTTCTCAATAAGCCTTGTAAAGATTCCTCCCAAAGTTTCAATACCAAGGGAAAGTGGAGTCACGTCCAATAAGAGGACATCTTTAACATCCCCCTGCAGAACTCCCGCTTGGATAGCTGCGCCTAAAGCAACAACTTCATCCGGATTCACACCTCTATTAGGCTCCTTTCCGAAAAATTCTTTGACCTTCTCTATCACTTTTGGCATGCGAGTCATACCGCCAACCAGTATAACTTCGTGTATATCACTTGCCGAAAGTCCGGCATCTTTTAATGCAGTTCTGCATGGCGCAATCGTCCTCTCAATTAAATCATCGACCAGTGACTCAAACTTAGCTCTTGTTAGTTTAACGTTTAGATGTTTTGGACCAGTTGCATCTGCCGTAATAAATGGCAAATTAATTTCTGTTTGCAGCGATGATGAAAGCTCAATTTTGGCTTTTTCGGCCGCCTCTTTGAGACGCTGTAGAGCCATGTTGTCCTTTTTAATATCAACTCCTGATTCCTTTTTGAATTCTGAAGCAACATAATCGATAATCCTTGCATCAAAATCCTCTCCGCCAAGAAATGTATCACCATTCGTTGCCTTAACCTCGAAAACTCCATCGCCTATCTCCAAGACCGAAACGTCAAAAGTTCCACCACCGAGGTCATAAACAACAATCGAGCCAGTATTCTTTTTATCCATCCCATACGCTAAAGCCGCTGCCGTTGGTTCGTTTATAATGCGCAATACTTCGAGTCCAGCGATACGTCCAGCATCTTTCGTTGCTTGCCTTTGGGAATCATTGAAATACGCAGGAACCGTAATAACCGCTTTGGTTACTTTTTCACCAAGATATGCCTCTGCGATTTCCTTCATTTTTTGAAGTATAAATGCGCTCACTTGACTTGGGCTATACTCCTTTCCTCTCGATTTTATCCAGGCATCTCCAGATGAAGACCTAACGATTGTATACGGGACAAGTTCTATATCCTTTTTCGTTGTTTGGTCATCAAACTTTCGTCCAATTAATCTTTTCACAGCAAAAATTGTATTTTCATGATTTGTTACAGCTTGTCTTTTTGCGGGTTGACCAACCAGTTTTTCCTCATTTTCCAAAAATGCTACCATAGAAGGAGTTGTTCTTGCCCCCTCTAAATTTTCTATAACCTTACCGGTTTTCCCGTCCATAACCGCAACACAAGAATTCGTTGTTCCAAGGTCTATACCTATAACTTTTGACATATTTAATCTCCTTTTCTATTAATATTTTAGCACTCTATCGTGCAATCTGCTAACAGCGTATCATATTTTTGCTGAATTAGCAAAATAAAAAAAAATATATGACTCAGCCAAGTCTTAATATGCAACATGAATGCTAAAAGCAACGGTTTTCCACCATCATCACTCCAAATAAAACATTTAATATCTTTTCTTATAATGTCCTTCACCAATATTCATTATTAAGTTGTTGTATCATTACTGTTACACAGTCCAAATCGATTTTATTACAGTCAGTAATAACGATGTATACGGTTGACTAATTCAATGTGTTGTAGAAATTTCTCAAATACCAAGTCTCACCTAGTGCGTATGTAGTTAATGGGTTGTGTAGTAACAGTGGGTATAGAACTAATCTTACAGACGTTTTCAACGTGATAGTGTGCCTGTGCTGTTGCAATAAACTTCAGACTTAATCTCTCCCACATAAATGCTCGTATTTTTCAAGAAAGTACAAAATACAGGTTGTCTTCCGTGATTTTCTGGTACGCAATACTGTGTGAATGATCCAGATTTTGCCTCAATGTTAATTTTTATTTTCGGAAGCGTGTTTGTGGCTTATTCACCGGTGTCTGCTCTATTGAGCTTCTATGAAGTTCGTGATACCATTTGAGCACGTGGTACGTCCTCGTAGCTCAGATGGATAGAGCGTAGGATTCCTAATCCTGAGGCCGTGGGTTCAAATCCCGCCGAGGACACCAAAGTGGTAACTGTCGTCTCACCATAGACAAATGGTGCAAAGATTTTTTTAATTTATATGCGTAATCTTTCGTGTCGTTTAACAAGCGTATGTACCGATTGTTAGGTGAATTTGGAATAAATTAAGAAGCCATCGCATTTATGTGGATACGTATCAGTATAATAACGTACACATATCATGCTGATTTCTAAGTGTCATGAGTTTTCATGCTTGCTTGTTTTTATTGCAGCCGTGGATAACGATAAATAAATTAGTGTGAAAAAATGAGAAAAATGGGACTAAGTAGTCCAAAAACAGATGAAACTGGTGGAGTACCTAGTAGTACGACAGCAAGAAGTACTTCAGTAATACTTAACTATATTTAAAGAAATGCAAATGGAGACTTAACACCAAAAAGCTTTCAATTATAATCCACCATCCACTCCGGCTTTTTTTGTGGATTGAAAGTGTTTTTACTTGCCATTTGCAACAACCATGAAAATTTTTGCAAAAGATCAACAAAGAATGTTTTACATATTTGTTGGTATATTTACCATTTCTTACGCTCCGCATTGTTTTTAACACGTTGAATTATCAATGATTATCTACTTAGTTTATCTTTCGTAAAGAGACATCTTATTCAGGTAGTATTTTTTCCAAAAATTAATAAAATTTTAACTTTTTGTTGCAAATTTGTGATTTATTTTATAGGATCCTGCTTGCGTGCAACATAGTACGGATTGTTCCCATGAATTCTTCAAAAAAGGTTTTAATATGTTTGGTTGGACTATTACTGGTAGAGTCCAATTTCAATTTATCCAGTGCTGCAGAAGAACCAAAATCACCACTTGGCGACAGTCCACTTTTCGAATTGTCCGACGCCCCTTCACTCATTCTCAATGGAAAATTAGACGACCTTTCACTCATTCCCGGTGGAGAAGAGGAAGAAGAAGAGGAAGAACGACCTTTCACACGTCAAAGCCAGAGCAGCGTATTTAAAACTAGGATGTGGCCTGTTAGAACTTTCAGCGGTGATAAAAATGAAAAACAAAAAACTCCACCTAGTAGAACAGAGAGCACTTCTGGTGGCAGCGCACGTCTTCCTCTCTCTGGTACTGTTGTAAATGCGGATGACACATTGCGAGATCGTGGCTTAGCACTAGACAAATTAGGTCTCTTTCTAAAGAAAGTACATGATGGTCCTCAAAGACAAGGTCGTGATGCATTTGTTGACATAGTACATGGTGGTCATCCCAAACAACAGTGAGTTCATTTGAAGTAAGTGAGAGTAAATTTAATAGTTCTGATGGTTACACGGTGGAGAAAGAAGACAGTGAACCTTGATGAGTAAATCAGCGTAAATTTGATTATGAATGATTAGCGCAATTCCGTGGAGTAAATAGTGGTAATTTGATTTTGAATTAACTCTATTTACTCGACGTAATCCTGTGGCCAGCGGCGCTGATGAAACCAGCAACACAAGCCACATTTGCAAGTAAAACTTATTCGTTGAATTGCAGAACCGCATAGGTTATTTTCGTAATGACTGCAATTTAGTATCAAATTCAGTGTGACTCAGCTAGAAACTGTAAAATTAACCGTAGCAAAGATTTGTCATGAAATTGCAAACTGCTTAATTGTAATAAAGTTTTTACAGGAAGATCTCAGTAATTCTCCGATACGTGAAATTGGAGAATTATGTAGGGAAATAGATATTTTAATTAATATCACAGACTTTTTTAGGAATATCTACTCAATGTCAGATGCTACTTCAGATAGTGTTTCCCCAATAATGAATACGTTAAAACTTAAGAAAATAACGTTGTGTGACAAAACAGGTATCATAGAGAAGTTGTCATCAAGTGGCGGTAAAACAATTTGCGGAGTGGTATACATGATGATGAAAAGTTGCAAACCAGGGGATAGCATAATTGTTGAAAAAAGGGGGGAAAATACCATAATGATATCAATAGACAAGCCCAGAACAATCGCCACAAAAATCATTGATACGTTAAATGCAAAAGGCTTGGTAAACGAAGATGTTTTCAATGTTTTCGCGGTATATGTTAAATCACTGGCCGAAGTGGAGGGACTCAATATCAGTGTCAATATCGATAAAAACCACACTCCAAGTATAGAAATATGGAAAAAATAATAACGATTGACGAAAAGCTTTATGGACGGCTGAAATCACGAAGTCTGACAGAAAAACAAAAGACACTTTTTACGACGCTGTTTCACAAAGTAGCTGTGAATTCCTTCGAAGAAATGGATGTAAAAAAATATGAAGATACCTTCCTGGAGATAGGTTTTGGAAGCGGTGAACACCTAGTAGAAATGGCGCTCAAAAACCCAACGTCACTTTTTGTTGGCTGCGAACCGTTCGTTAATGGCGTCGCGTCCATCTTAGTAAAAATTGAAATGTTAAAAATCGAAAATATCCGTATCTTTCAAGGAGATGCTAAAATATTTATCAAGACGATTCCTGAGAATACATTGTCCGGTGTTTTCCTATTGTTTCCAGATCCATGGCCAAAAAGAAAGCACATAAAGAGACGTTTTCTCCAGCAAAACATCATCATCAGTATCCACAAAAAACTAAAATCAAATGGTTTTTGGAGAATTGCAACTGATCATAAAGAATACGCTGCATGGATTGTGAAATTATTCGCCGGTGAATGTATAACCAAAATCTTTACCGCAGAAATTTTTGATACAAATTCTCGATTTCCCACAGAAATTTGGCCAGAAACTAAATATGAAAAAAAGGCTACAGATACAATTCTTTACGCAATATACACGAAAAAACTTCGTGAATCACAATTATTGCAGTAGAATTATTGTAGTTCTGGGAGGGGGCTATTATGGTGAAATATACGTTTGCTGGTGATGACGTAGATATAGGAAAGAAAATAAAAAAACGCCGTAAAGAACTCAAAATAACCCAAAAACAACTCGCAACTGCAGCTGGATGTACTTTTCAACAGATTCAAAAGTACGAAGATGGACATACTCGCATTTCCATTCCAGCATTTTTGAAGATTTGCTCCGCACTTCATACCCACCCCTGTTATTTTTTCGACAAATTTTCCTTTTCAGAAAAAGCATACGACATGCATGGAGATTTGGAAGTAAAGTTGCTAACGGCCTTCAGGACTGTAACAAATGAGCAAGTTAAAATACGTATCGTTAAACTCGTGGAAGCCGTTATTTCGTGCTCATAGATAAGTATCACAATCACAGATCGTTAACAACATCCTCTGCTTACATTGTAGTTTCCTTCTACGCTTGCCTTCCAGTAAACCTACGCATTATTAACTTTTGCTAAGTATCTCTTGCCCACTCCACGTGCGGAGTCCAAATCCTGCTTCCACCCGATTATCACATGTTCCGGAATAAACCGGTTCGATGGAGGAAATGCTTCAACTTCTGAATTCAGTTCGCTAACTTGTTCCAAAAGTACCTCCATCCTTTTCGCAAGATCTTTCTTTTTGTCTGTGTCCCTCTCTCTGTAGATATCCTTGCCTAGATTCAAGATTCCTTGTCTCAACTGCTGCGCATTAACACCAATAGCATGTGCCCTTTGAATATCCGGTATTGCCGCTTCCAATTCGCGTTCTGTCACCTCCACCTCCGTAGCCCGTATCAAGATCTCATCTAACACCTCTGTTCCAATCATGCTTTCCGTTACTAAATTTCGTGCTTCTCCCGCTAATGCTCGCAGCTGCGACGCCAAGGCTTTTGCTTCCTGCAATCTCTGCCGTGCAACCGTTAGCTGCAACCCATTTGAACCACCAAATTCTGAGTCAACATGTCTCATTAGTGTTTGTGATATATCAAGTATATCCCTCTCTCTCCGCAAGAGACGTTGATGAATAAAAGAAAGAGAGTTTTTAAAAATTTATTAGTTGTTGGTGATAGTAAAAACTGTTGATAAGTCAGCTAGTTGACTGACTTATCAACATTCCTTGTTGTTGGTAAGTCTTAGGAAAACCGTGTATAAACTGTGGATAACTATATCTCAAATGCAATGATTTTTTGTTTGTGCAGAAACGCTAAATTGTGGGTAGAAATGTGGGTAGATTTATCCAGTAAGTTTTTAAGAGAAATTAATTAAACTTTTACAAGGATTATATTTAAATATAGAATGCTGACAAGAAGGTGATGTATAGACTTTGGAGGTAATCAAATGACTGAGAAATTTGAAAAAGGATGGGAGTACGTAAAGAAAAATGAAGGAGGGTATATAGATGATGAGGATGATAGTGGAGGAGCAACGAAGTACGGTATATCATTGAGGTTTTTGAAGGGATTGGACATTGAAGAAGGAGATGTGAACGATGATAATAAGATTAATGAAGAGGATATTAAGGACCTTGACGAGGAGAAAGCGAAGGAGTTGTACTATGTGCATTTTTGGCTTCCTCCCAAGTGTGAGGAAATAAACGATACTCGTGTAGCAATAAAGCTGTTTGATATGTGTGTTAACTTTGGAGTGGGTGGAGGAGCCAAGGTGATACAAAGGGCCGTTAATTCGAATTATGATTACAATAAGCTAACAGTAGATGGAAAGATAGGGAAGGCGTCTTTGTCAGCAATAAATACTCTTGGTTACCATCTGATGAGCGACATCCCGAAGAATTGGTGAGAGTTTTGATGGTGATGAATGGAAATGGAAGTCCATTAACAAGACCACGTCCAATGACGGTGTACACCCACCGAATTGATAGAGCGACAAATGAAAATGCACCATATGTAATAGCGGGAAACAAGATATGGGCAAACATAGAGAATGTGATACTAGAGTATGTAAAGAATGTGGATAACATAAACGCATTTACACCATTGTTTATGAATTGCATAACGTATGACTTGGCGATGAGAGGAGCGAAAGTTCTGATAGATTCAGCGTCATATGTGGAGCAAATGAGAGCAGCGCTAACGCAGGAGATAACGTTTGCGATGGGCTTGGATGAAGGACAGCAAGTAGCGCCAAGAACTACCAGCTTTAGCAGATATGGTGTTCATGACGTTACACCTTTGTCTCAAAATACATGAACTTGCCCCCATTCCTTGTACCTCAATAACACATGTGGTATCCTGTAGAGGATAGAGCAGGAGTTATTTTTACAAGGAGCGATTTATGAATAACATGAAGGGAAAGAAGGCGATGTGCGCGACGACGGCCTTGGGGTTGCTGTTGTCGATTGGAATTTGGGCAACGGCGGATATGACTTCGACGTAGGTACTGGCCGCAGAGGATACCATTGGTTTGGCAGACCGGGTTGAAGCGTTACAGAGGAGAGTTGCTGTTATAGCAGAGGTCATTCACCCGGGAGGACATGACGATCAGGAATTAGGAATCTTGCAGGCGATATTAGAGTTTTGCAACGGGATATGGCAGAACTTCGTGGATTGATACCAGACGATACCACCGACGAGGCACAAGCCTTGAACGGCAGGTTGGACTTTTTGGATACCGAAATAGCAAGGCTAGGCGCAACAATAGAAGCGCGCCACCAGGAGTTAGCAGCTATCGCGAGATCAGCACCACCCGTCGTTCGTACAAAATACCCTCCAGCGTCGTCAACCGATACCGCAACCACAAATCAGAGACTGAAAGGACTGGAGGAGAAGGTCAATAGGACGATCGTCGAAATCGAAAAGTCCAAAGGCGGTGACATAAAGTTAAGCAAGATGGACGGACTGGGGGCACAGATAGTAGATCTGGATGCACAATTGAATGAGTTGGAACACGGCGTTACCGCTGACGGTCCGGACATCGAAGGACTACGCAAGCTGGGAAGCGTGAAGGAAACGATGCAAATATTACGGAAGAAATACGCCAAACTCAGAGACAAGCAGCAGCTGAACTCAACCACAACATACAGAGCAAGTGGAGGAGGTTCCCACGGGAGTAGCGGTCCATATGGCTTTGGAGGCAGCTCATATGATGCAGGTTCCCACGGGGGTAGCCATCCATACGGTTTAGGAGACAACTCATACGATACAGGTTCCCACGGGAGTAGCCATCCATACGGTTATGGAGGAGGCTCATATGATGCCGGATCCCACGCGAGTAGCAGTCCATACGGTTTTGGAGGCGACGCGCACAGCGGGCGTGGGAGTAGTCCATATCCTGGAACCAACACACTTCACGAAGGCATTACTAGCGATGAGATGAATAACCCAAGACTGGCAGAACTCGAAAGAGATCTCATTGAAGAGTGGGACATCAGGGCTCGCGAGTTACGTGCTGACATTGGAAAAGCAATAGACCACATCGCTGGTCCGAAGTTTAGCGATATAGACGGTTTTATACAAAGGGCAACGAAATTACTTGATGAAATGACGAGATGCGAACGAGGCATATATCAGCAACTAAGGGAGTTTAAGATCGAACAGATGAGGACACTGATCACTGACCTCACCAATATCCGAAATCGGATGTGAGGGTGGTGAAGTGGGAACACGTCGTTATGAGGTAATGGCGACGTGTCGTACACTTTGTGTCCACACACTCAGTCTCCACGATCAAAGGATGGAAACGCAGGCATATCGGTGATGGTCAGCTAGGCGGGTCGACCCGCAGCTCACGTCGGGAGGAAGATGTAAGTAACGAGATAGAAATATTCCGTCCAGGAGAAGTGACTGGCAACGGATTCTTTTTGAAAAATCGAAATAGTGATAAGGTACGATACAGGAAGCTATGCGAGTTTATCAGCTGATACACAGAGGCAAACGTGGGAACGTAACCTGATAACAGAGAAGTTTATGTTTAATGGAGAGGCAGCAGGAGAAGGAACAATATTGCAAGCATTAGCGGAGGAAGCTGAGTTATATAGCATATCGATACCATGGCTACAGATGAAATCGAAGCAAGCGATGTTTGAATGGAACTCGAACCAGGTAGAGGATGCCGTAAAAGCATTTAATAGAATCTATGCGAATAACAGGAGTGTGCTGGGAACAGAGGATCAAGAAGTGAAAGCAATGATAACGTTCAATAGTGCAGTAATGGATGGAATGAGTGTAGCAGGTTCAGCATCATTAGCGGCAGCGAGTGCAAAGACTACAGCGGAGATTGCAAGAGATAGAGCAAATAAAGCGATAACAGAAGCTGAAAAAATAGCAACATATACGGATCTAGGAAGAGTAAGTGTGATGAAACTCCCATCCGGAAATTACGGAATAGTGGTAGATAGTAATGGGGAAATATCGCTTGGAGTAACAGGAGTTGGGCCATTAGATCTAAACAGCAAGATTGGTGAATTGACTGATAGGATTGCTACACTAGAAAAGAGGTTGGTAAACAGTGAAAACAGTTCAAACAATTATAACGTGAATACTGAAAATTAGTGAGATAAGGAAACCTTGATGAAATTCAATAAGGTAAAAGAGCCATTCAGAGCCTTATATTCAGATAACAGTAAATACAAGGTAGTGGTGGCATGTCGAGGAGGGGGAAAGACGATAGCCGTAATGCAGTACGGGACTGAGAAACTTCTCAAGAACAAGAACTATAAGGTAATATTTTTCAGCAGTACCCTACAAAAAGCAGAGGAAACAATAGGGCCATACATGAGAGAAGTCGAACAATTTTTTAGTGAGAGTTATGATGGAAAAAATGCATGTACAATAAATCACAATAAGACGAAGAGGTTGTGGGAGTTTGATTTTGGAGGTGATGATATAAGGGAGGTGTCACTTGCAACGTATGAGAATCCTGATAAAAGAAGGGGAAGCCATCCAGATTTAATAATACTGGATGAAGCGAGTTTGATGGATTATCACATGTTTGACATGATAATAGATCCGATGCTTGCACACTTGGGAGGACAAGGAGAAGTAATCATAATAGGAGCCCCCGCAGGACAGAACAAATTTTATGAATTGTATAAAAGGGGTTTGAGTAATGAATATCCCGAATGGTCATCATATTGTTTCAAGGCAAGTGACAGTGGATTGTTGGATAAGGAGTATGTAGAAAGCAAAAGAGGATCATTGAGTCCAGAAATATTTGAGCAGGAGTATGAATGTAGCTTTGAAGTGAGCATGGGAAGTGGATATGTGTACTCGCAGATACTGTACAAAAGCAGTGAGAGAATAAACAGTGATGTGACATATAACGTGGAAAAGCCTGTGTATACATCATGGGATTTGGGACACAGTGACTATACAAGTGTGTGGTTTTTCCAGACGTATGGAAATGAGGTACGTTTCATAGATTACTATGAGGGAAATAAGGAGCACATAAGTACACATGCAGCGGAAGTTTTGGGGAAGAACTACGTGATAAAGGCAAGCATATTGCCTCATGATAGTAGAAATAAAACGACGAGTACAATGAGTACGGTGGAGCAAGTACTGAGTGAAATGGGATTGAGACCAGTAGTGCTGGAAAGAGCAAACAGAGTGTGGCCTGAAATAGAAGGAACAAAGGGATTACTAAGAACAGCACATTTTAATGATAAGAAATGTGAAAAGGGATTGGTACATTTGAAAAACTACAAGGTGAGGATAGATCCCATCCTCTTTGGTAGAGTCATCACCTTAGAGTAGTGCTTGTAGTACAGAAGTACCATTAAAATCATTTCAGCTAGCCCTAGCTTTGTATTCCTTCCAATGCCCTTAATATTTGCTATAATCTAATTGTTCCACAGTACGTTCATCTCCT
>JAITDA010000033.1 GCA_031282805.1 Holosporales bacterium | reverse complement strand
TGATTTTCAGCCCCACACGCCACAGGGAGATTTTAATACGAATTTCACCGTATTTCAAGTATTTCAACTCGTTTCGAACGAATAAATTCTTACACAATTAAATCTCGATCGCTTTGAATTGAGTGATTTAATGATCTAAATCGATATATTGTTCATGCTCTTGGAGCGTTACAAATTGCTGTTTCGATGGAAATTAACTACGCTAACTCATAACGAAGTCAAATGGAAAGACAATAAGAAAAATGAAGTCATTGAAAAATACGTGATGGAAAGGTACTACTCGGTTACGCTGAAAAAGCGAATGTTACCCAAAATCAATTCGAGTAGTTAAGCTTTTCGTTCGATTGCTTCATAAAAGATTTGGTGCGTCCCTACTTGTCCTACCTCTTCCGCATCCCCCAAAAAAGTTGCTACTTGAAATGTGTGCTTCCTCTTTGATACTATCGCTGGAAGGTATGGTATCTCCCACGCGAAACTTCTGTACATGTGCGACTGGCAAGATGGTGTTTCGCTTATGTCTGAGGAGGTGCCAATTGGTCCCTGGAAAGTACGCTGATGAAATTCAAGCAACTGATTCTTCCGGTCCCATGGGCTCTTTCCAAAAGATCGAGTGATTTCATTATTAATCCATGCAATTCATATGCTTTTAAGTGGCTTGAAAAATGGCCACTTAAGGTGCAAGGTAATTTTGCTTGTTTAGTTGGTGAAAAAGGAGCCGGCAAAACACACCTAGCAAATATTTGGGCGGAGAGAATGAACGCATACATCATGAATCCACCACTAAATGTATTTGACAGGTGGTATAACACGTTGTTTGAGTGTGAGGAACAGAGGTTTTTTGTTTTAGACGATGCCGATGAAGTTGAGGAAGAAATGTCATTATTTTATATTTACAATACGATAAAAGATAAAAATGCATATATTTTGATGACGGCAAAAACTCCTCCAAACAAGTGGAAGCTGAGTTTAAATGATGTTAAATCTAGAGTATCGACAATGAACGTAATTCAAATACAAAGACCTGATGAAGACGCGATGAAATTGATTTTAAAAAAAATGTTCTCTCAACGAGGAATTTTAGTTAAAGATAACATTGTTGATTACATCGTGAATAGGATTGAGAGATCGTATGAATCAATAAATTATTGGATTAACAGGATTGATAGAAATTTACTTGATAAAAAATTGGGCGCTTCACTTCACTCCATCAGAGATATTATTAAGCAGCGCTAAGTGGCGGAGTTATGATACGTAAGTAAGGTTTTCTAAAGGAGAAGCATACATGTTGGATATTTGGTATATACATAGAACACGGATTTCACAAGCTAGCCGTACACCATATTTTTCAGTTTCCAGTTTTGTCACCCGAGTAATTGTCCGTTTGTACCACGTTGATCGGGGTCATTTGAATTGATTTACCGCCTAATTTTCTAGAAATCATCCGATCCCAGATCGTGCGAAGATGGCCTGAGCTTCACTTAGTTTGGCTAGAATCTTTGGATCAAAGTCAGCAGAGTGGACCAGGGCCCTAACAACTCCTTGATCTGCCTTCATTTCAGCAATCTTCCTTTCCAGTGCATCAGTATTTGTCTGTACTTCATTGAGAGGGGCCTGCAAGTTGGCTAATCCCGCTCTTGCTGTGGTTAATTCAGCATCAAGCTGCGTAATTTCTCGGTCTGCATTCGCTATTGTTTCATTTGTACGATTAACCCGTCCTTCTGCATCTGCAACTCTGGCATTCGCTTCATCAAGTGTACCTTGTGTTTGATTCTTAGCCTGTTGCAAATTGAGTCTCCGGTTTCCTGTCTGTTGTTTAATAATATTTAGTGTATTGTTTCTCGTTTTAGCATCGGCATTTAACCCGTTCATGGTCTGTTGCGCTCCAGTCTGCGCTGGTCTCGCGGCGTTAAGATCGTTGTTTGCATTATTTCGTTCTGCAACTGCCTGCTCTCTCGCCAGTTTTGCGTTATTCAATCTAGTCTCAAGATCCGTTAATTTTGCATTCAATGACGCAATTTCCGGATCTGTTTCGTTTTTCTTTTCCTCCAGCTGTTTTAGCAAAGCCTCTTTCTCCTTCTCAAGGGCGGTTAATTCATCTAATTGTGCCTGTGTCTCCGGGGATATCTTTTTACTTTTTTTTGATAAGAGTTTCTTGAGTTCGGCATCAATTTGTTTGAGCCTTGCGGCATCGTTATATGTATTTCCAAATGCTGTTTGGAGGAGTTCCTCGGATGGGAATTCTACCCGATACTTCCCATTCTTGTTCAGAAAGAGTATTGGGATTCCAACGAAAGGTTTTTTCTCGGCTATTTCTTGCGTCGTCTCAAGAGTATACCTATCTGGTATTTCCCGTTTTCTACGCCAATCGTTGAAATTAGAACGTACTAGATTGGTGAATTGTCTTAATGTCTGTGACGTTATATCGTCTAGCTGTGATACTGCTTGCTCAACGAGTTGAGATACTATCTTCGCAAATGGATTAGTTCCGTCAGCAATGATATGTTCTGTTAAGGCCGGACCATTTCTTTCGAGTAGAGACTCGCAGATCTCTTCGGTAAATTGCAGAATTACAACAAAGCCCCCTTGCTTCGTTTTTATTGGTTTGCATGCGAGGCGGTTTTTGACAAAACTTTGTACAGCCTTCTCAAAACTATCTGGAATCCTTGGATTAAGTAGCTCTGTCCAATCAGTTTTTTTGGGGCCACTATGGCCACCTTCATCACTCGTTGCTGCGGTTGTGTCACCAACATCTCCTCCATCGCTTCCAGTACTGCGTTCTCCAGTCATATCATCGGTGCGCTCTGGTGCTGTCGGTTCTTCTGCTGTTGGTTGGGCGACATCGGCGTGTTTTGGTGCTGTCGGTTCTTCTGCTACTGGTTTGGCATCATCGGTGTGTTCTGGTGCTGCCGGTTCTTCAGCTGTTGGTTGGGCGACATCGGTGTGTTCTGATGCTGCCGGTTCTTCTGCTGTTGGTTGGGCATCATCGGTGTGTTCTGATGCTGTCGGTTCTTCTGCTGTTGGTTGGGCATCATCGGTGCGTTCTGGTGCTGCCGGTTCTTCAGCTGTTGGTTTGGCGACATCGGCGTGTTCTGGTGCTGTCGGTTCTTCTGCTACTGGTTTGGCGACATCGGCGTGTTCTTGTACAGGTTCTCTAACAGCGTCAGGACCAGGTTCCAGCGTTTCTTCACGTTCTGCTCTTTCACGTCGCTCTTCTTCAAGACGTGCTTTTTCACGTTGCTCTTCTTCACGTTGTGCTTTTTTGCGTTCCTCCTCCTCCCGTTCCGCTTCTTCGCGTTCAAGTTTTGCTCTTTCAAGTTGCTCACTGTCTCGTCTGAGCTCCTTTTGTTGATCCTCGAAATCACGCAAAGTAAAAGAAGAAGATAACGCACTTGGTGAAAAAATAGTAGACAGCGACAATAAGGTCAAGGCTGATATAAACAACTTGAACATTCCAGTGCCTTAAGCAAAGTTCCATATCACAATTCTATGGAAAACTATTTAAAATTTAGTTAATAGGCAGTAATTTTTATGTCATTAGAAATTTTAATAACTTGTGTGATTCGGAATCGCCAGACTTTAGATCATTGATAATCTCCAGTAAATTTTTATCTTTCCATGAAACAACAAGCTTTAATATACATGAACTTGGGCTATGTCTCTCGAGCAGCATCAGCTTCTTCGCAAAATCTTCAATTTTGTCATAAATTTCATTGCGTGTGTAATATTGTTGCGGAGTGACTTCATCAACTGAGAGATCTTTTTCTTCATTACGATTTCCATTTTTTTGTCTTTGAACCGACAAAATTGCCTTTTCGATTCTATCGATGTTACCAAGCAGCGAAGCAAAAATTCCAATGCTATTTTCCTTTGAAAAATTACTGATGGTTTGTTCAAAATTGTGTTTAGCATCTTTTATCTCTTGAAAAACATTCAATAGTGCATTCACTTCCTCTTTACTTGTTACACTCACAATATTTTGAATGTCATCAACAGTTTTTACATTATTCATCTTCGCAGATTCCAAGATTTCAGTGGCACGATCGGGCGACTTTATCGCCGTGTTGCGCATATCAATTGCGTACTCATAGTTATAAAGATTGATCCCGTCGTTCTTTCCGAGAGAAATGAATGGTATAAATTTTGATCTCTCTGAAACTGTATTATAAATCCACTCTAAAATCCTAAATTTCTGCTCATCATCAGACGAATTATCTTCGTTTCTTGGGTATCCAAACTCCCAAAATATCTCTGTAAATTTCGTCAAAATTGCAATGCCATTTGCAATTCCAGCAAATCCATTAAGAACGACTTCAGCCTCAATTAACCACCCTAATATTTGAAAATCTTTCGAATGCTCTTTCAAAGCTTCAAATGACAATCTTGCTACGAGTTCCCAGTCAGCTTTTTTTAGGTCTCTTTCCCAAATTCCGAGGGAAAGTGAATCATCTTCTTCAACCCTCGCATTTCGTATATCATCGTAAATTTTTGACAATGAGACATCATAGCCGACGCCGTCAGGAGAACCCGTAATTTCATTCAAAATGTCTGTTACTTCATAACGTACTGCGCCCATATAACTCTCCTTCAAAAACTAACTTTGGCCTAGTTGTTAGTGTAGCGTGGCGTTCCTTGATTTCAACAAAAGACTTGCCTCCATCATGATATATTTCTGTTATTCCACTACTTCCAACTAAGTATGCAACGGCCACAGCGCCACTTCCGCATGCCATCGTCCATCCGACTCCTTTTTCAAATGTCTTAATTTTTATGGAATTTCCAGTCAAACTTTCTATGAAATGCAAGTTGCACTCACCGTGTTCTTTAGCTAATTTGCTTACATTCTTGATTTCCGGCATGCTTGTAATATAGTGCAAATTCCCTGTTAAGATGGTGCACTTATCCAGCTTTTGGGGTAACATAAACCTGATGCTCACATCATTCTCATTGATGATGCAAGGATACTCGCCGCTGAGAGTTAACATTTTTATTTCATGTTTTCTCTCTCCTAGGAAATTTCGGATATACGTTGCAGCGGCACATGCTCCGTTGCCGCACATAGATGCCGCAGAACCATCTCGATTAAAAAATGCCAATTTGTAGCAATCTTTCGAGTTTTTTGTAACAAAAACGACTTGGTCGCATCCTACACCAATCGTCCTGTCTGCAAGTAATTTCAAGAAATGCACATCCTCATTAATCGTACCGTTTATTATGACGAAATCATTTCCATTGGTTTGAGCCTTAACGAATTTCATATAATTCCTTCACATAAAGATACAAAGTGAAAGGTATTGCGCTGCGATCTCTCCAATGTCGATTTCTTTATTTTTATCGAATAATTCTATGTCTGAATCTTGCAATTGTTCGTAATTGTTGCGAGCAGTATCCTCACTTAGCAATATGACATCAAATTTTTCATTTATTTCAACGCTTTCATCTTTTTCAGCGACGGTAAACTTTATTACTGTTGCTATTATCCTTCCAAATAGGGAGTACGCATCCCAGATATCTTCTCTTTTCGTTATGATGTATTCAAATTCAAAGTTTTTTATTTTTTCAATTTCGAAACGTTTTGCCATATGTACAAGCTCGTCACAGCTTGCATTAGTGAAAAATTTCGTATCCAAAGCGAATTCGCACAGCTTTACTACCCTTGAGAATTCATTTTTATTTCTCTGTGGACTACAAATCACTCGCTTACAAACCGGCCATCAGACCATTGCGTTAATAATACAAAATGCCCACGTTTGAAACAACTTCTTTACCATTTTTGAATTTAACAGAAAAGTGGAGGAGGCCAGTTTCAGGTTATTTTTGGTTTTACCTAACAGCAAAAGTCACCAGAAATTGGAGCACTGACTACCGATTTGGACGCTGTACTAAACTGTTCATTGGTCGTTTTATTTGAAAGATCTCGCTATTTATCAAGATATTTTTTTTAAAATTATCGATGCGTTTGTTCCTCCAAATCCAAAGGAATTGCTCATAACGCATGAGACTTCCCTCTCTTGTGGGGTATTTGGTGTTAAGTTGAGATCGCAATCTTCATCGGGCTCTTCGAGGTTTAAAGTTGCTGGAATAACGTTGTCTCGAATTGTAAGCAAACTGATAATTGCCTCCACTGCACCAGCTGCTCCGAGGAGGTGTCCCATTGAGGATTTTGTGGAGGATACATTGAGTTTATATGCATGATTTCCAAAAACTTGTTTGATGGCGTTAATTTCAGCGACATCACCTTGCGGAGTTGATGTTCCATGCGCATTTATGTAAGCTATTTCTGTTTTTTCAATATTGGCATCGAGGATTGCATTCTTCATTGCGTTTGCTTCCCCCTTTGCATCTTGAGATGGAGCAGTTATATGATATGCATCGCAAGATGCTCCGTATCCAACAATCTCTCCATAAATGGTAGCACCTCGCTTCTTGGCTGATTCGAGTGTTTCAAGTGTCAAAATACCCGCTCCTTCTCCAACAACGAAGCCATCCCTTTCTTTGTCCCATGGTCTCGATGCACGTGTCGGTGTATCATTGAATTTTGTGGATAACGCCCGTGCGGCGGCAAAACCAGACACTCCGAGTTTGCAGACAGCATGTTCAGCGCCACCTGCAATAGCAAAATCGATATACCCATCACGTATTGCCCTGAATGCATCCCCAATGCTATGTGTTCCAGATGCACAGGCAGAGACTATGCTATAATTCGGTCCCGTTATTCCGTATCTTATTGCAATATGACCGGATGCTAAATTCACGAGAACAGAAGGAATGAAGAAAGGATTGACCCTTCTTGCTCCTCCATCATGAAGGGTTACCGATGTGTCATATAACCTTGAAACCCCGCCTATTCCAGAGCCTATAATTACTGATGTTCTCTCTTTTTGTTCATCAGATAGATCGCAAAAACCAGAGTCATTCATAGCCTGCTCGCTGGCTCCAATGGCATAAATTATAAAACGATCAATCTTGCGCTGTTCTGCCGGAGAAATGTAAATGTCTGGGTTGAATCCGCCATCACTACCAAGAGTAACCATCCCTGCTATTTTAACTGTGAGATCCGACGTATCAAAAGTATCGATCCTTCTTACTCCACTTTTGCACGCAATCAACGACTTCCATGTGGAAGCGACATCACATCCAATTGGAGAAACCGCACCGATTCCGGTAACCACTACCCTTCTTTTCAAAATTCCACTTCTATTTTTTAAGAGAATCCAGGTATTTTACTGCATCGGAAATTGTTATAATCTTCTCTGCGGCATCTTCTGGTATTTCACAATTAAACTCTTTTTCGAATTCCATTATAAGCTCAGCCTGTTCCAGGCTATCCATACCGAGATCATCTTTAAAGCTTGCCGTTTCAACGACTTTGCTACTATCAATTTTTAAATTATTAACAATGATCCCTTTAACTTTTTCAAAGGTACTCATATTCATGCTCTTTTGCTAAACACAAAAACTACAGCGGTATTCTATCAAAGTCCATATTTTTTGGCAACCTCAAAAAGGACGAATCAATGATACAATAACGGTGTTTTAAACGCCAAATTTGTGTCTTCTAACCGTCACATCCATAATGTGCCACTATCGTTAGCAAGAACGTACTTTAGTTTTACGAAACGCAGTGCTATAATGTCGTGACTAGGTGGTAGTTGGTAATTGACAATGAAGGTAGCTAATTCAGTGAAGACGTTGCGTGGCAGACATAGGGCGTGCAAGCTCGTACGTCGTAAGGGAAGGTTGTATGTTATCAACAAACAAGTACCGAAATTTAAAGCTAGACAAGGGTAATAGCGACGTTTTCGTAGTCATTGCCGCTGGTGGGGCTGGACACAGATTTTCACGTGAGTTACCAAAACAGTTCTGTGTCGTTGATGGAGAAGTCCTGATCAGGAGAACGGTTCGCTTTTTCCTTTCATTTGATTTCGTATCTGGAATTGTTTGCGTAATTCCCCAGGAATTTAAAGAGAAATACAATGATATTTTTTTGGATGTGACTGATTGTAGATTATTACCTCCGGTTTTTGGTGGTAAGCATAGACAGAGATCGGTATACAATGGGCTGCGCTCGATTGCGGCTTATACTCCGCGCTACGTCATAATCCATGATGCTGTTCGCTGCTTTTGCAGAGAGTCAATAGTGCTTGATATCATGAAGTCCCTTGAATTTGGGGCAAAAGCAGTTATTCCGATAATTCAACCAGTTGATTCAGTTAGACTGAATGGTAAGAACGTTGATAAATCAGTTGTTAAGCTTGCGCAAACTCCTCAGGGCTTCCACTTTGAGACTATATATGCCCTTCATGATAAATATAAAAATCTAATACTCAGCGATGATGCTTCCCTTTGTGATCTCGATGGAATTGATGTGGATATCATTGAAGGTGATGTACTAAATAGAAAGATAACGTTTGCCTCTGATATTAACCGTGAAATTTTCAAAACGGGATTTGGTTTTGACGTACATAAATTTTCTGACGATGTAAATAGGAAGTTGTACCTCATGGGAAGAGAGATACAGGATTGTCGTGGACTAATTGGGGTCTCCGATGCGGATGTCGGAATTCATAGCCTTGTTGATGCAATACTCGGTGCAATAGCAGAAAATAGTATCGGTGAACACTTCCCAACAAATGATCCAAAATATAAAAATGCAGATTCAAAAATTTTTCTAAGATATTGCTCCAACCTTTTGATAGGGAAGAGGGCCACTGTAGTAAATACCGATACTACAATAGTCTGCGAGTCTCCGAGCATCCGTCAATACAGCTCTGATATGAAAAAAATTGTTGCAGATTGCCTCGGGATAGACGAATCCAGTGTAAACATAAAAGGAAAAACAACCGAAGGACTCGGATTTGAAGGACGAGGCGATGGAATATCTGCATACTCAATTGTAACGGTAAAACAAATAGTGACATGATTTTCATGTAGCATGCCAAACTCATCAATGTGATGGTACTACAGTGCAGTTTTGGGTCTTTCCAAAGCTTTCCTCTATTCTGATCAACTGGTTGTATTTCGCCACCCTCTCTCCCCTTGCTGGGGCGCCGGTTTTAATATACTCTGCACTTACAGCAACCGAAAGATCGGCGATCGTTGTATCATTTGTCTCTCCAGATCTATGAGAAATGACGATATTATAACCATTCGCTTTTGCCAAATTAATTGTTGCCAATGTTTCAGTTAAAGTTCCGATTTGATTTGGCTTAATAAGAATGGCATTTGAAGCTGCCATGTCAATTCCTTTTTGCAACCTCTTAGAATTTGTTACATAAAGATCATCCCCAACGATTTGAACCCTTTTCCCAAATTTGGTCGTCATCTCAGCGAAAGTACTCCAATCTTCTTCGGCAAATGGATCCTCAAACGAGATGATTGGGTAGTCATCCATCAATTTACCGTAAAATTCAATCAGCTGAGAAGATGTTTTACATTCTCCATCAATTTGATATTTTCCATCCTCATGAAGTTCGGACGCAGCAACATCGATAGCTATTTGAACTTCCTCTCCAGGTTTGTATCCAGATATTTCGATTGAATTCATCACACAATCCAGTGCTTCTTTCGTTGAAGAAAGGTTCGGAGCGACTCCCCCTTCATCTCCAACATTTGAATTCAATCCCACCGATTTTAGGTGCTTTTTTAGATTGTGGTATACTGTGGAACACATGATAACGTAATCCATAAATGATGACTCTTTTACCGGTACTATCATGAATTCTTGAATGTCGATCCTGTTATCGGCATGGACTCCACCATTTAAGATATTCATCATGGGTCTTGGTAATTTATATTTTGCCAAACCGCCTATATATCTATAAAGCGGCAATCTATAGTAATTTGCGGCCGCCTTGCAAACAGCTAGACTTACAGATAAAATCGCATTTGCTCCAAGTATTCCCTTATTGGTGGTTCCGTCCAGACCAATCATTATCCCATCAACAGCAGCTTGATCAACCGCATTCTTTCCGATCAGTGCTGGAAAAATTAATTCGTTAACGTTTTTAACTGCTCCTAAAACACCTTTTCCCAAAAAGCGCGTTCCGCCATCCCGCAATTCAACGGCCTCGAAGGAGCCAGTTGAAGCTCCAGATGGAATCGCGGATTTACCGTGAGTTCCAGAGTCCAAAAATACCTCAGTTTCAATTGTAGGGTACCCTCTTGAATCTAGGATTTCTCTAGCAAATACATGCTTTATAAGAGGCATATAATCACTCTCAATAAGAGGTAATAAGGGGCCATGCTACAGGATTTTAGGTGAAAAGTCAAATTCTTGGCGCTTTCAAAAGCGGTCCATATATGGAGAACAATCGTTTTTGTGGTGATGTTATTTGTCAATTAACATCGAGACATCGCGGTTGCGCTATGAGAACGCTGCGAGTTTTTATGGTCCAAATAAGGCAGGCATTTTTTTCTTTGTATTTTGCGGGGCAATTTCTCCGAAAATGTAGCATTAAATCGTAAAGTTGTCACATTATTAATATTTTGTTAATAATCAGTTTGTAAAATGATGTATAGTTTGCAACAAATAGTGTTTGATCGTGAAAAATTTTGCTATTATTGCAGCGTCGATTTTGCTATCTACAATAAATAACAGTAACGCTGCTATTATACAAAAACTCAATAATTTAGGAGCAAAATTGGCTAACGTCGGTAAGGTCGCGAATAATATGGGATCCTCTGCATCGAATTTAGCTAATGGAATGTCCAATGCTATGACAAATGTGATGAAAAGTGGTATGGAAGCTAAAACAGCATTTAATAATACAGGTTCCTCCGCACCGAGTCCGGTTAGTGAAATCTCAAATGCTGCGACCAGTATGATGAGGCGTGGTATGGAAAATAAAACAGCCACTCGAAGCGGCGTAAAAGCGTTTGGAAATTGGCAGAGGTTGACGCAACAAGGTAAAAATAATGTTACGCAACAAGTTCGTCGCACTCAGCCTTTCACAAATCAATTGCAACGCGTGCAATCATCGCAGCTACAGCCTAGAACTGGACAACCAGTACGGGCACCGCAGCAACAGCTGAGACGTTTCAGTGGGACGCCAAAAACACAATCTAATGGTTTCATAGCACAACCAAGAAAGTGAATCATTTGTGAAAAATTTCAGCGTTGAGGGGATGTCACATGATAGGTGGTATGTGGTAAAAATGAACGGCAATCCCGTTTGTTACCCATATTAGATTAGAGGTAATTTTAAAAACTCGGCTACATGAAGTAATACCGCTATGCTCGATTTTTGAAAAAAAAATACAATAACAAACTATATTTTTAGATAGCAGTGTGGAGCATTTACATTAGGTTGAAAAAAAAAAAGAAATTAGAAGCTGGCTTCATGACGAAGAGGTGATTAATTTTTTTTGGCAGTCATAGGTAAAAACAATACGCTGAGAGTTTTTTTTACGAACTAAATATAAAATATAGAACATAAAACAGTTATTAATGACTGCCATTGGGATGTTTTGGCTATTGGAATCGGAATGATGATTGAAGCGACAAACCAGTGGGTCGATGCGGAAGATTTGGAGTTATCGCTTGTCTTTTCATAATCAGGTAGTTACCGAAGTATGAGTGGACTTATGGAGTATCCAGCAACAACGCGTACTTGCTACTGATTCTACGATGCATTAAATATGCTAGAGGTTACATGTTCAATTAGAACGAACTTTATTCATACTAGAATTATCTAGTCGTGATTTTTCCATATCCTAGCATTTATGACTTGGCGCAAAATCTGACACTCACCGGAAAGACGAATAAATACAAACATCGAGAGGACTCTTCAGTCGCAAAGATATCTTCCATTTAGTATCTAACGGATAGACTCGGTATCCGCATGACAAACTGTGCCAAGTTGTTTTGGCAATTAACGAGGTTGGAGAAGATGCAGTGCAACTCATTGTTGTGTACGCAGAGGCAACCCGATTCCAAAAATGCTCACTTGTAGAAATCAATGTTGCTGGAACCATGGAAGATAATGTGGACTTTACATCGAATTTTGTGGGTGAAGAAAACAGCTAGAACTGGCGAACTCAAGGTGAATGGAATTTTGTCCCATTGAAAAAAGAGCGCAAAAACTCAATGACAGAATCATGTAGCTCCACGAGGAATGAGACATTCACCGGCTACGTGACAAATACTCAATGTATGGTAGTTGATAAGGTGGCGCCATCTTGGTACTTCAATAAAGAGCTCCCTGTAAAAACACAGCATTTTTTATGGATGAGGCAATGGTGCTGAGTGTTGACAAGGCGGGTTAAAGTACCTTTGAACACTAGATTTAAACTCACTGCATTATCCCTTAACAAACACAACATTTTGATCATATCTTCTAGATATTCTCTAAATTATGGAAAACTTTTTGCACGTCATCGTTATCCTCGAGAATATCAATCAATTTCATTAATGTAATTCTTGAATCTTCAGCACATGAAACATATGTTGTTGGTTGCCAAATTAGACCAGATTCAGACGGATCTCCGAAGTTTTGAACAAATGCATCTCTGATCTTCGCAAAAAATTCAGCTGGTGTTGCTATTGCGACATAACTTCCGAATTCTTCAACGTTTTCAGCACCAACTTCAACTGCAAATTCCAAGGCTCTCTCAAGTCCGCCTGGAAATGTCTCGTATAGAAGATGTCCAATCCTGTTGAATGAGAATGAGACACTACCAGTCTCCCCGAGATTTCCACCAAATTTCGTGAAGGCGGACCTAATTTCAGAGGCCGTTCTATTCCTGTTGTCCGTAAGTGTTTCGATTATAATGGCAACCCCACCGGGACCATATCCCTCATATCTAACATCGTCGTAATTTGCGCTATCGACTTCTCCACTCGCCTTCGCGAGTGCTCTTTCAATATTGTCCTTTGGCATATTGTTTTCTCTCGCGAGTGCGAGTGCAGCACGTAGCCTCGGGTTAGAACCTGGATCATCTCCGCCAGCTTTTGATGCAACGACTATCTCTCGAGCTATTTTGGCGAATATTTTTGCTCTTTTTGCATCCTGAGCGCCTTTGCGGTACATTATGTTATGAAATTGAGAATGCCCAGCCATTTTTTGAATGAGATTTAATAGCAACCTGTCCAGAATACATATTGTAACAATTATTGGTAAAACAGTCTAGAAGAAGATAGAGTTGTTAAGGTATACATAATGTCGTCAAATTAAATAGCAATGTGTCGTATCCATGCTTGGAGTAATACAACATTTTTATGAGGTCGAGATGCAACACAATTGCACGTTAATTGATACATTTTTTGATAGCTTTCTGATTTTGCTTATTCACCATTTTCCTCGTGTTTTTTCCTCTTTCTTTAATGAATGACTATCTTCATCCGTGCATTTTCAGTATTTTTCACGGTTCTATCATAACATTGTTCATTGGAAACTGTGCCAGTGAATATCTTATCTTCAGAATAAACCAAGTACATTTGTCTCCATATGGCCTACATCAATAAGTATCCATTAATATTCTTTCATATCAAACTCTCCGACAAATTCCTCTCAGCCATTACCCCTTGCGTACTAAAAACAAGGATGATATACTGGAGAAAGTTTGGGAAATCAGTCCGAAGGAATTAACATTATGAGGTGTGAAATCAACAAGAAGAAGTTACTGGCGACAACGGCGTTAGGCCTTGTGCTGGCGTTTGGAATAGGGACGACGGCCAATATGGTGTCGAGACGCGTTGAGGCAGCGGATGAAACAGGACGAGGACTATCGACGATCGAGGGAGTAATAGTGCAAGCAGAAAATCTAGTCAAGGAAACAGGTTCGACCGTAGTAATGATGGATAATGATCCTAATTTCATTCCAGAGGAGGATAAAGGAGCTGAGTTACGTGGTCGGTTAGACGACATAAAGAGTGACGCAGCCAAATTTCATCAAAGCGGCGGGAGCGGAGCATATGAACGCCTAAATGGCATGATCGAACAAGCGGAGGAACATTTAACCAGAATACAAGAATTGATTCAAGGGAGACCAAAACGTCCTGCAGACGATGCCGTTCTTCCACCAGTTGATTTGCGCCCTTCCGCCGCCCCCCCATTTGACGACGCTGAAGATAGGGTACCGGTATCAGAGGAGGATATCAGGCAAAGGATGCAGGAATTGGACGGCAGATTGCAAAAATTAGCAGTCAACTTCCCTAGAGATCCGTCCACCACGGATATGGAATCACTCAGGAGGGAGATCGAAGATATGTGGATCGAATTTAGGGTCATCCAGCAGCAGGTAAATACTCTCGGGATGAATCGGAAAATGGACGATGCAATGCAAAGACTCTGGAACGAATTGGAACGAGCGAGGATGACGGTGGAGAATATTCCAGAACCGGGTGTTGGGAGTGAGCCAGTGCCGCAGGCAACAGCGGAGGAGTTGAAAAATTTGAAGAAAGAAGCAACACAATTACTCGGGAAAATCGACAGGTACAAGATAGGTGGAAAAGATACAACACGGTTGATCGAGAAGGTCGAGGTACTCGAAGCCAGAGCTGGGGGTATCGGAGCAGGACCGTTGTCCACGAAGGAGCAGGGGAAACTTGAAGAAATAAAAGCCG
>JAITDA010000099.1 GCA_031282805.1 Holosporales bacterium | reverse complement strand
TGCTAATCGCTTATTTCAAAATTTCCATCAATGAGTGACATACTAGCAAGTTTTGTAATATAGGCTATTAATAAAAAAATTTTGTTGTTAATATTTCATTAATTCTTTTGAGTTAGCATTGTTGCAAATAATCCTTGGAAACTATTTATGAGACACCGCATTGCCTATTACTCAACACTGCTACTGTTTTGTTGTGGTATAATTGATTATTATTCCGTAATCGTGAATGCACAGGATCAGTTACAGCTTAAAAATGATGAGCTTACAAAATCTGAAGGTGAAGAGAGCGGGACTGACCAAGAACAGAATGAGCAGGAAATAGAAGATCTAAAGGAAAAATATGAAAAAAAGGTAGTGGAAGAGCAACCGGGAAAAAAGCTAGCGCAGTTTAAGGCCATGAAGAAATTTGTAGAACGTAATCTGGCTTTAAAAAATTCTGATATGGATTTTGAAACGAGAAAAGCAACGTTAGTTATGGAGTTTGGATTATAACGGGTGCCCCTTCTTTGGATTTTTGGCTCTAGCAATATTTTGAAATTAGAGGTTTGTTAACGTTGCTTTTTGCAAAGTCTTACTTTCATTAAAGACGTCGTGGACTTCTTAGACCTCAGGTTTTGTATTCAAAACGCATGAATTTATATGTCAAATATTAATTTGACAAATACTAATAAGTTTGCAATAATGACCAACGTATAGCAAATATATGGAGGTTGTTTCGTGATTAAAAAAACTATCAGTATAGTACTGATGATTATGGTCGGTACCGGGGCTGCAGCTGCAGCTGCAATCGCAGCAGATGAAACTGCGGAAGGCAAGCTTTTTGAACTGACTAAAGAGTGGAGAACTTCGGTGACACAAGTGTGTGATGACATAGGTGAGAAAATTGAAAGAAACTCGCCTTTAGACAGTTCGTACTTTCTTCCACTTCGCTTTGTTTCCCCTCAGTCACGAAGAACGGCTGCGATTGCACTCGGACAGCTAAGCCATGACGAAGTAGATGTAAATGAGGAAATTGAGGACAGGTTTCGAAGCGTGGAAGATAAAATCGGAAGAATTGGACAAATGCCTCGAGTAAACCCGCTATTCCGTATGTTTACAGCCGCCGGCGTTACAGGGTATAAGTTACGCATGTACAACCGTATAGTATCGCACTCTGTTTTGATCGCGCGAGAAGGCGATCGGTGTATTCTGGGCACGTTTTTATCCTCCTTACGAGATAAATTT
Organism: Holosporales bacterium; assembly: GCA_031282805.1. Lineage (GTDB taxonomy): Bacteria > Pseudomonadota > Alphaproteobacteria > RUG11792 > RUG11792 > JAITDA01. The sequence goes on along the minus strand of JAITDA010000099.1, from coordinate 6,504 downwards.
GATGCAGGACTAGATAGTCGTGGATTTTCAGTAAGCGTTCAAATGCGTCAGGTAGATTTTCTCGAACAGTTATTTGGTTTTGAAGCTATGGTGGCTGATTTGCGCGCTGAAGAGATGCCTCAGATCGCCATTGGTGACGATAATGAATTACGGATGCTGTCGTGCGTCCTAGATTATGCAGATAGAATAAAGACATCTGTTTTGCCGTATCGTTTTACAGGAGGTTATGCAAAAAACCCTGCTTTAATGGAAGAAATGGAACAAGTTTGCGAGCTGGTGGATAAAGCTACGAGTTTTGTTGTGTACGCAGTTACCTTCGGGATTCCAACGGAGATTACTGCCACCGATTTATTGGATGAATGGAATGATAAGGTTGACACTATGTCACGGCTTTTTGAGCAGTTGAAGGCAGAGGGAGGGAGTTTCCTCTGATTTATTGGATGAGGAGTAGAAATAGGAGCTGAGAAACAAATTAGTGCCATTCCACTACGAAGGGATTGCTCACTGTCGGTGATGGTTGCAGTAAAAGACGCAAATATTTTATTCAATATCCGTTGCCGATGCTCCAGGGAATTTTGTCAAAAGATCATCGATCAACTGCTTTGATTTATTCACTTGAGTTGTAGAAGCGTTCAACCCTCCTTTATCGAAGTTATCATCCGATTCTGGCGTTTTTGGATTTTTTATCATCAATTCTTCAATATTAGGAAATGAAGATGTATGTGCAAGCACGACAATTGCAGCATTAAGGACATATTCTGGATACGATGTTTCCCTCATATTTTCTGTTTGTTTCAAAAAAATTTGCCACAAGTAAAGCAAATTGGAAAGCGAACACTCAGCGCATTGTCCATTGACTTGATCAACTATTTTTTTATAGAGCGCCCCCTGTAAACTTTTGTATAAAACAAACGGATCGGCACCGTTTTGCATCATGGAATCTGCTTTTGCCAACGCCTTTTTTGTTTGTGCTGTTAACACATATTCCAAGAGTGAGTTAATATCACTTGCTCTGGCTTTACCAAGTATACTTAAAACTGTATCAAGCGTCACGTTTTTGGATTCCGTTGATAACATGACTGCTTGCTCTAGGATCGATAGCGCGTCTCTAACTGAACCTTCTGATTCATCTGCAATCGCATCAGCGGCATCTTTATCAAGAATTAAATGCTCTCTTTTGGCTATTTCGACCAAATATTCTGATATCGCGCAAAATGACACAGATTTCAGCTGAAATGTCATACAACGAGACATGATAGTTTCAGGAATTTTTTGGACTTCCGTTGTGGCGAATATAAACTTAGCTTGCCCTGGTGGTTCTTCCAGCGTTTTTAAAAGGGCATTGAAGGCGCTTTTGGAAAGCATGTGGACTTCATCAATAATAAAAATTTTATAACGCCCTAAAATTGGAGCATATTGCGTTGCCTCGATAATTTCACGAATGTCATCAACTCCTGTTCTGCTCGCTGCATCAACCTCCATTACATCCATATGCTGATCCTTATCCAGTGCGATACAGGATCTACATACTCCACACGGTGATGATGTGACATTTGTTTTTCCATCGGAACCGAGACAATTTAAGCATCTCGATAAAATACGTGCTGTTGTCGTTTTACCAACTCCCCTGATACCATAAAATAAAAACGCGTGTGGCACTTTTCGTGTATCAAGACATGACCTTAATGACTTCGCTAAAACATCTTCTCCGATCAAATCTTCTAAACTTTTCGGTCTGTATTTGCGGCTTAGAACGAGGTAATGATCTAGCATATCGTCTTCCGGCACATACCAACCGTTGCAATATGATAACTCGTTTTCAGATATTGTTCATAAAAACGCATACAGTTTCTCATGTTCGCGTTTTTTCTTTTAAATTTCGCACAGTACTTACACAAATTCCATAGTTACATGAAAGCAAGGGCTGAACAGGTTGTTCTGATTGTCCATCTGTTACAATTGCGATACGTTCTCCTTCTCCAATTCCAAAATTACTCAAAACACCTTGAATAGTCCTCTCTATCTTCAAAAAATCTCGCATCTCATCAGTGCAAATTGCGCAGATTCCCCAAACGAGTCCGAGCCTCCTCAACACTTTAACGTCCGTAGTTAACGCGATTATCTTCGCTTTCGGGCGACTATTGGCAATATCTGTTACCATGTGCTCAGATTCTGTTTGTACAATTATGTATTTAATTTCCTCCTTCTCCACAATCTTTGCAATAGCCTCAGACATTGCTGTTGCGTTTGCATGATTTTCAACCATAGCTCCTATGCCATCATTTTCAGCTTGAAAAATTGTCCTTACCATTGCCTTAACGGCCTCTTCGGGATAAGCGCCAGAAGCGGTCTCTGCGGATAGCATAACCGCATCAGCTCCCTGCACAACCGCTGAAGCAACATCCGATACTTCGGCTCTTGTTGGAACAGGAGCTGACACCATTGATTCAAGCATCTGTGTCGCAACAATAACTGGCTTTCTGTAATATCTCGCTTTGTTTATGAGTATTTTTTGGGTACTTGGCACAAGTTCGTATCGAAGTTCAACTCCCAAATCACCACGTGCAACCATAATTGCATCGGCTACTTCAATAATGGAATCAATATTTTGAACTGCTGATGGCTTTTCTATTTTTGCCACTATCATAATATCTTTATTAATAATTTTTCTAGCATTCAATAAATCATCTGCAGTCTGCACGAAGGAAATTGCTACTAAATCTACATCCATACCGTTGATAACATCTATATCCTCTTTATCCTTTTTAGTCAGTGCAGCTATCGGTAATATAGCATTCGGTATGTTGACACCCTTCCTATCGGACAACATCCCGCCATCAACAACAGTTGTTTTAATTTCCTTTTTGTTGCTTGCAACAACTCGCAATTTTATCCTGCCGTCGTCTAGTAACAACTCTGTTCCAACATTTAAAGCCTCAAATATCTCAGGATGAGGAAGAGAGACACGTTTACGATTTCCAAGTTCTTCACTTAAATCAAGCGTAAACACGTCTCCGGTTTTCAACAGAATCTTCCCATTCTCAAATGCTCCAATCCTTATCTTTGGCCCTTGGAGATCTGCCATGATGGTTAGTTTCGTGCCGATCTCCACTTCAATTTTTCTTATTATTGATGCATTGTTTTTATGCGTCTCATGTGTTCCGTGCGAAAAATTTAGTCTGAAGACGTTCACTCCTGCCGCAATCAATCTTCTTATCATGTCTTCCGAGCTGCTTGCTGGCCCAAGGGTTGCGACAACTTTCGTCTTTCTAATTGTAAAAATTCCAGAGCGAAGAGAAGCAGTACTTGCCACAAAATCCTCTTTCTGTTCAAACTTCTCTATTTGCTTACTCGACATTTTAGGAGAAAACGCATCGCACGCTGCAAACTTCAGCGTAATAATCGCAAAAATGACACATGATGTCACGATAAATAATTTTTTCATTTCACTCAAACCCTAAATCTGGGTGCTACTGCACGCAACGCATTATATAACAAATGCCAACAAAGAACTGTATATTTTAGAAAATAATTAAAATTATCATGAGAAAACTGAAATTAAACACAAATAAACTCTATCGAATATGCCTAAATATCGCAATGAATAGAAAAAACTAGCTGTCAGTTAAACCAAACATTTTGACATTACGAAACCGAACTCTTGTTATCTGTGCAATTTAAAATACAACCCCATTCTACACGTAACTATCTGGCAGCGCTCGATGGGAGGACTACGACCTCCGTCCAATACTTAACACAATCAACGAGACTATTTTTAAAATGAAGAAAATCGAACGATTTACAGATGTACCCCGAAGCGCCGTTTTTATACGCCTTGATCATCAAATCATGACTAATATTATTCGTTATGACCACTACCGGAATATCTTGAATCTCCTCATCTCTCTTAATTTCCTTTAAAACGCTTATACCATCACGTTTTGGAATGTAGATATCCAAAAAAATTAGATCTGGACGCGGAAAATCAGCACACAATGTTTTATAGCGAAGAACTTCCAAAATCTGTACTCCATCGTGCACGCAAAGGATATTCAAGTTCTCAAAGTCATTTAACGCCCTTCTCGTAATAACCTCATCGCCCGGATTGTCCTCAATCATAAGCACGTTAACAGCTTTATCCTTGCCATCATCTGAAGCTCCAGCCTGCTCGTTATACTTCGAGGAAAGCAGGTCGATTCCATCGAAAAATTGACTGATGTTTACTCCGTAAAGCACAGATAACTTATATAACGTTGTCACTGGCACTTTCGTGGTAGCTTGTTCATATTTTTGAACTTGTTGGTAAGAAAGCCCTAATTTACTGGCAACCTCTGAAAGCGTCATCCCCCTCTTTCTCCGTTTTTCACGAATCTGCTTACCTATAAACTTATCGATCATAGACACACTTAAAAATCGTTCCCTCATCCCTAATTCCCGTGTCTACTTCCACAATAATTTGGAAACACCACTTCATAGGCACACCCAATCTCATCATTTAGTAGCCGCAAACTTCCGCCGTGTTTCTTGATTATTTGTATGCATATACCCAATCCAGAGCAACACTCGCTGGTAATGTGTGGAGCCACTCTACTTTCAATGAGCATTTTGTTTTTGCGTTGTGCTGCAATATTCCCATTGTCCCGAAACAGGATCTTAACTCCATCGTTACTTTTACAGATCAGGTTGATATTTATAAATAGCGGATCTGCAATGGCATGTTTCAGTGAATTTTCGATTAGATTTTTAAAAAAACGCAACACATCAGAGGATATTCCACTTATTATGATTCCATTTTCAACGAAAATTTCACATCTCCTCGCATCTATCTGATTTTTGAGGAGTTGTTTGATGTCGTTTACGACTGACTGCAAATCTATACTGACGGATTTTTCATCATCAACCAATAAGAGGCCATCCACGAAATTACACAAAGTACTCAAACCTTTTAGGGCAAAATCGATATAATTTTTTCCTTCTTTTTCAGCATTATTTGAAGATTGTATTTTTATCAGCTGCAAAAAATTCGCAACATTACGCAACGGCTCCTTAATGTCATGCCTACATTTCTCAATTTTCGAGATATTATCTTCCCGCTTGATAATTGAGTTATCTATATATGCGAAATACAACATCTCATTATCGATGGTCGCTGCGATCTTACTACAGATAATCCTCGTTCCCAATTTTTGCCAAACGCCCGTTTTACCTAAGGAAACGTTATCGATGATGAAGTTAAGTACTTCTTCCCTACGTCCGATAATCTTGCAAAATCCGCTCGATTCGAACAACACACCAGACGATGATGACACAATAACAAATGGCAGGACATAATCAACATACTTCTCAGAAGTTTGCAAACTTTCCCTTACCAGAACCTCAACGCTCGAAGTTCCCACTTTTCATCTCCTCCTTACAACAGTACTTACACACGAGTACTGTATACTATAAAATATCTGGATTAAATATATCCATATAGTTGAAAATATACCCAATAATTCGCATTATAGTTGAACTTTTACACAATTACAATAGTTAAGTAATCTAAACAGAGGCCAAACAAAAATCATCACAAAGAGATAATACATGGGATTCCTCATGGGATTCCTCATGGGATTCCTCATGAAATACCGTCAACAAGATCCATTCTTGTAATAAAGAAAAATAAGTAGTGTGTTCATCAACGAAACTCCTGAAGAGACATATCACAAATTCGTGGAAATTGGAAAAATATACACTTTGTCAGTTGAATGTTGTAGGTATTGAATTTGGAGCGACCTTAGGTTATTAAGAACATTTTTCGCAGTAATAGAATATTACAAATTTATACGAAGAATTATTTGTTTGCAACACAATTTAAATTGTGATATACATCATTTATTAAAATTTTTACAGGTAGGTGTATAGTGAGTAGATTTAGTTTTTTGAGGTTGTCATCTGCAATAGGGGCGCTTTCGGTGATGTTTGGGACAGTGTCTGACGCAGCCGATATTCCGGGCCCAGATTTTGATGCATACAATGAATTTTGTGATAGCGGTAGACTCTCTCCTGCACAATTGTTGAGCGAGAGTTTTCATACTCATACTACAGAATTTTGCCCAGTGCCTCCACTATTCTGTGCGCATAGAGATGCATTGATTTATATGCCAAAAATTAGGGAAGTTGTTGAGCAAATGTTGGCCAATCCAATTGGTAACGTGATTATCCGATGTTTGCTGGCAAATTTTCGGCACGGAGGGAGCAGGATCGAAATTCGAAAGGGGGTTATGCACGATGATGGAGATGGGCACTCCATTCCAGTAGCTGGAGTCGGACTACCGGACGCAACCGGAAGGATTTCAATAAGTTGTTTTTCAGATGGAAGAGATATGTTTCAGTCTCGAGATCTCGGCGATTATATTGCCGGTATAGCAATTGACCCAAGTAACGGAGTACAATATATAGCACTACCAACATTAAGCGGTGATGAGCAGTTTGCACACGCACTGTTGTATGTGATTCGTATTG
>JAITDA010000003.1 GCA_031282805.1 Holosporales bacterium | reverse complement strand
GCTCTACGCTTAGCTGCCTGTTCATTTGCAATCTTCCTTGCCAGTTCAGTACGAGCCTTCAGGAAATCACTGAACCCCTGAATGTCACCATTCTTTTTGTCCAACAGCTGCTCAAGATCCACGGGAAGCGCCAGTGTAATCTCCTTTGTTTCCTGCGTCCTCCTCTGCCAGATATATCCGGTTTCTGTCACATCGGTTAATTCCCTCCTAATCTCCCTGCCATATTGATCCTTTGTCACGGTGTAGTGGTAGGTTATCGTATTGAGATAGTGGTCTGTGTATATTGTCCTCCTGATTGTTTTGGCCAATAATTGCCCGGGATCAAAAATCTCCTCACCTCTGTCATCGTCCGGATTATACCCAACCCTATTGTAAAATTCCTCCTGTACCCGCTTGAACTCCGGGCTGTTTGGATCTGGATGATGTTGCATCAACTGCTGCCTTGCTATTGGATCTTTGGTGATATCGGGCGTCCTTTTACTATCCCTCGGCCCATCCTTTCTCTCATAACTGTAATTCAAGACATTCTTCGCAAATATTATCCCAGGTTGATTTGTTCCAGGAGCATTCGAAAGATGCAGAGTTAAATCGGCTCCAGACGTCATTTCACCGGCATTAGAAAAGTTACCACTCACATTCAAATTGAGTGAACTAGCTGAATGGAATAAACCGCCCTCAGCTATAGAAAAATCTTTCAATTGCGGGCCCCATAGTTTGTTCACCGAGAACCTAGCGTTTTTTCCAACACCGAAACTTCCGACTGTTCCACTCATATTTCCAGATACATTCATGCGTCCCTGCTGAACATCCACGTTACCACCTGACGTATTTAAATCCTCAAAATCACTAAGACCGTGCTCATGATAATTCAAACCACTATTGATGCTAACCTTTCCATTCGCCATAAATGTACCATAATTTTCAACGGTACCGCGTTTATAATTTGGAACGGCGCATCCATCTGTAAGGTGTCCAGTTGTTAAATCTTCAATTTGAGTTGGCGTCACTCCAAATTGTAGAACTCCGGAATTAAACAGGTAATGCTGAATAAGCTGTATATTATACGTTTGAATGGTTCCATAATTATGAATCGCATTTGCACTCGCTACGAGAAAATAAAATACATGGTTTGTGTGATTTTCTATCGTGCCAAATGTCTTGATTCCGTACCTCTTGTGTTCATTCCAGCCAGTATATTCATCTTCCGTTTGTAAAAACGTTATATCGCCGCTAGGATTAACGAGAAGATCGAGGGCTTCCCTCGAATCACCTCCACGATATCGAAAAAGTATGGCATGTTCGAGCTTTCGCAAATTGAAGTTCTTTCCTCTTTGTTCAGTAAATGAATCGAAAGAAGAGCTTGGCAGTTCCAATCTGAACGTTTCCCTACCAAGTTCTTTCCCCACGAATGTGAGTCCCTCTGAACTTTTTTGCACATCAAACCAGACATGCGCCTCGTTGAAATAATCTATATCTGTCTTTCCTGCGGCATCTCCGGCACAGATACACCACACCATACAGCAAAATGCTGCAACTAAAGATTTAAAATTCCTCACTGCTAGATTCCCTAAATATCGTACAGCGTCACATTATAAAGTATTGGCCTGAAAAAAAAAAAAAAGCCCTTTTTTGCATTGGAAATACAGGGCTTTCATGAAATGGTCTTTGGCGAAGAGAGGGGGATTGTCATACAGGAGACACTCAAGATTCCGGTTCCGGATGCACATGTGGCGAGGCAGGTGGAAGTTGCCAGGCATGTGGCATTCTTGCAGTAGAGGCTTCATTTTGTGTTACAATTTGCGGAATGGTTTTTCTCAAACTCCAAGACTGAAAAGTGAATAGTGCACCATTTGTTCATTTGAGATTACATACTGCATATTCCCTCTGTGAGGGAGCGGTAAAAATTGCGGATCTCATGACAGCGTGTGTTGACGCCGATATTCCTGCTGTTGCTATAACTGATACAAACAATATGTTTGGAGCGCTTGAGTTTGCGATGAAATGTGCATCAAATGGTATCCAACCAATACAAGGCTTACTCGTCGATATCATGTTTGAAGATACATTATCTCCCGTAGTCCTGCTCACAAAAAATGAATTTGGCTACAAAAACCTAATGAAATTAATGACGTGTTTTTACACTAAGCAAAAAGAAGGCTCAAAGTTTATCACAACAGAAAATTTGGCTGAGTACAAGGAGGGTATCATAGCATTGAGTGGCGGGGCTAGTGGCCCTGCAGGAAGTTTGTTTTTGCATGGGAAACAAGAAAAGGCTGTGGAATTTTTGCATAACTTGCATTCAATATTGAGTAACAATTTTTATATTGAAATATCAAGAACAAACGAAAAAATAGAGCAAAAAACTGAACAATTCTTTATAGATTTTGCACTGCAAAATAATGTACCGCTCGTAGCAACAAATGAAGTTTTTTTCCTCGATAAATCGAAACATACCGCGCACGATGCGCTGTTGTGTATTGCGGACGCAACCTACATGACTGTAAAAGAGCGGCGACGCGTTTCGCAGGAACATTATTTAAAATCAACATCAGATATGTTTGCATTGTTCAACGATATAAAAGAAGCAGTACTAAATACATCAGTAATTGCGAAAAGATGTTCTTTCATGCCGCAACAAAAGGAGCCTGTTTTACCGAGATTTACGAGTGAAACTGGCTGCAATGAAGAAGATATTTTGGATAAACAAGCGAAGGATGGGTTAATACAAAGGTTAATTAATGAGGTTTTTCACTACAAAACGAACTTAAATCGCAATCAAAAGGAAGTTGAAAAAGAATATTTTGAAAGATTGAATTATGAATTGAAAGTTATAAAAACAATGGGATTTAGTGGTTACTTTCTCATTGTTTCAGATTTTGTTAAATGGGCGAAGTTGAATGGAATCCCTGTTGGACCTGGTAGGGGATCTGGGGCTGGTTCTTTAGTCGGTTGGTGCACGTTTATAACAGAACTTGATCCGATTCGTTATGATTTGACCTTTGAAAGATTTTTAAACCCAGAACGCATTTCGATGCCTGATTTTGACATTGATTTCTGCCAAGATCGAAGGGATGAAGTCATCAAATACGTTCAGTCGAAGTATGGAGCGGATAAAGTTGCACATATCATAGCAATAGGAACACTGCAGGCAAGAGCAGTTTTAAGGGATGTCGGAAGAGTTATACAAATGCCATATGGTGTAATCGATAAGATCTCAAAACTTGTTCCGCAAAATCAGGTAAGTCCTATAGATTTATCACATGCAATTGAGATTGAACCTCAATTGCGCCAGATGGCAAATGAGGATGAGTCCATCTCTTTTTTGATGAATATAAGTCTTCAATTGGAGGGGTTATATCGTCATGCATCAACACATGCTGCCGGCGTGGTAATCAGTGATTCTCCAATAGATGAACAAGTTCCACTGTATTTTGATAACGAAACCGATCTTCCAATAACGCAATTCCATATGAAATTTATCGAGAAAGCCGGATTGGTTAAATTTGATTTTCTAGGTTTAAAAACGCTGACGGTAATAAAACGTACGTGCGATTATATAAAAAAATATCACAAGCTTGACTTAGATATATCAAAAATAGATTTAACGGATAAAAAAACTTTCGATTTGCTTTGTTCAGTCAATGTAGTCGGCGTGTTTCAACTTGAAAGCACCGGAATGAGGGACGCAATTCAAAAGCTTCAACCGGATAATCTAGAAGACATAATGGCCCTCGTTTCTCTGTATCGGCCTGGTCCAATGGATAATATTCCTTTGTATATTGCCAGGAAACACGGAAAAGAAAAGGTTGAATACCCACATCCGCTACTTGAGCCAATTTTAAAAAACACATACGGAATAATGATTTACCAGGAGCAAGTCATGCAGGTGGCGCGGGTAATGGGGGGATATAGTCTTGCTGGAGCAGATCTCTTGAGACGTGTGATGGGAAAAAAGATAAAAGAAGAAATGAGCAAAAACAAAGCAATCTTTTTAGAAGGAGCACGTAAAAATGGAATTAAAGAAAATATCGCTAAACAAGTTTTTGCGCTCATTGAAAAATTTGCCGGATACGGATTCAACCGCTCTCATGCCGCTGCATACGCAGTAATTTCTTATCAAACAGCATATTTAAAGGCAAATTACAGGCGAGAATTTTATCTAGCATCGATGAACACCGAGCTGGCCAATACTGATAAACTTTCTTCATTCATTCAAGATGCGAAAAATTCTGGAATAAAGATATTACCTCCAGACATTAACAAATCTGAGGAATGTTTTATTGGGGAAGGAGAAAATGTAATAAGATACTCACTTGGCAGTTTAAAAGGGTGTAGCGTTGCTACTACGAAATACATCGTGGAAGAACGGAGGAAAAATGGGCCCTTTAAAGATATTTTTGATTTTTTCAAAAGAGTCGACTTCGCGAAAAACTCGGCGAGGCAATTTGAAGCCATGGTTTTTTCCGGAGCATTTGATTCTATTCATCCAAATAGAAGGCAAATTTTAGAATCTCTTGATAACCTTTTAAAAGCAAAATCTACTGGATATACAGAGCAGAGATCTTTGTTCGCTTCCCATACAACTACCACATTGCAATTGGCAGATGTTACTGAGTGGACAGCGATTGAAAAGCTTGACTTTGAAAGGAGGGCCATAGGCTTTTACATAAGTGCACATCCAATGGATATATATTCGGAGTTTCTGCAAAAATTCAATATCACAAGAAGTCGAGATTTCAACTCCAACAGTGATGTTGTAACGGTTGCAGGAATCTTGTTATCAAAGCAGGAGAAATTATCCAAAAATAATCAAAAATACGCTTTTTTACACATTTCAGATCAAGATAACGTCTTTGAAGTCACAGTATTTTCCGAGGTCTACTCCAAGGTTAAAGATCAATTAATAATCGGAGCTCCACTAATAGTTGAGGCAAACATTAAAATGGAGGCAGATAATACAAAACTTGTTGGTATATCACTGAAAAACATAGAATCAATAATTGGTTTTCAAAAATTATATTTGTACCTTTCGGAAAATGTGAATACCGATGAACTGCATAATGTACTGGAACACATGGAAGACGGAAACAATTCGATTTCATTCGTAGTTTCAAAATCCAATGGAAAAAAGGTCGAAATCGAGACAAATTATAAAAAAAATCTTTCCATCGAAAATAGACGAATGTTATGCTCTTTATCAGGCATTAGTTTGCATCAATAGCAATATCAATTGGAGTTTTTACACAAATTACAAGGGCAACTTGAAATATTGTTTGTAATTTTGATAAATTTTTGTTGCAAATTTTCGCTTTTCTTTGTACGTTCGAACTCGAAGTAATGTCCAGAATGAGCGACTTTCATGAAATTTATAGCAAAGTTTTTGGTGCGTTCAGTAGGCATGTTAATTGTAATGGTTTGTTTTAGCTCGTTTAATTCAAGTGCTTCCATGTTGCCGAAAGCTTTTGGTGACTATTCAGATTATAGTAGTGGGCCTAATAGTCCTATATATGAGAGTAATGATCCAGAAGTGGACGAAGTACTTCGTGAAATGAACAACAGAACTGGTAATACTAGTGATACTGGTGCTACTACTACTGATACTAGTCAACCTGGCTCTCCAATTGCTAGAGAGGGCAATGAACGCGATAGATTGATTGGAGACAATTTGAGCAGAGGAACAACGCCACCTAGCGTTTTGCCTTTAATCCCTAATCCTGAATAATCTACCGGTAATTGAAAATTATTCGTGCTAGGAGTTCGATTCTACCTGCGTCGTTGGTATCGCATTTTTGATGCTTTTTACACAAAACGCGAAGAGTAAAAAATTTTTCTTCCAAAGAAATAACATTTAATTACCTTTATATGGTATAAAAAACATGTATATTGCTAGATATGTTGGTTTCATGAAATTTATGAAAAACCTTCTAACATGTTTCGCATGTTTGTTGATAACAGCGGCCAATTTTAACTTATCGAAATGTACGGCAAGCGGCTTACCACCAATTCCCGAAGGAGGCGGAAGTGTGGCCGGTAACAGTCTAGTTGCCAATCCTCTAGACGAGGTTATAGATCTTGATAAAGAACTTGGCAGACGAGATGACGTCTACAGATATTTGTACATTTTTGGTTCAGGATGTGAAGACAAGATCGGTTCGCTTCCCCCTGGAGGTTTACCTAAACCTCCACCTCCCCCAGATACTGGTTAAGAAGAGCCTATCGGTGCCTCTGCTCTTGAAGATGATGGAGCGGCGAGTTCCGTCATTAGCCGTGATTCTCTCCCTCCTCCTCTTAGAACTGACTCCAGTGACTCGCAAGATGGTGGATATGAGGAGGAGGAGGAGGAGGAAGCTAAGGGTGAAGATGGTGGTGGGTCACCGCATCCAGATCTCTTTCGTGCAGGAGACGGTAGATCTCCAGCTCCTTCGCCTGATTTACTACCCGGAGAGTTACCGTACCAAAAAGATCATCCACTTTCACCTTGGTTTTAACTCACACTGGTAATTTTGGTAACTATCATGATAATGGCTATAATATCCTTCAACGGTAGAAAGTGGGAGATAAATTTATAGAATTGCGAAAAAAGTGTGATAGAATTTACGCGTAATTTGGCTTTCCCACGTGGTGTTATGAGCTTAGTTGGTATTAATTTTACGGTTCACAAGGAGGGGTTTAAGTTCATTGGAGTAGGTCTCTTAGTTTCCTTGGTATTCATGTTGTTTTCCCCAGTGTGGGCATGGATTTGCCTAGTTCTTACCGTGTTTTGCGCTTTTTTCTTCAGAAATCCTCCGAGGGTGATTCCAGCTGATTTAAATTTGCTCGTAAGTCCAGCGGATGGCACAGTGTGCGGTATTGATTTTGAGATACCAACCGCCGAACTTGGACTCGGAGATAAGAAGAGGTATAAGGTTAGTATATTTTTGAGCATATTTAATGTACATATAAACAGGCTACCAATGTCTGGTAAGGTGAAAAGCATTATCTATCATCCAGGCTCTTTTTTGAATGCGGCACTGGATAAAGCAAGTGTCTTCAATGAACGTAACACCATTGTTTTAGCAATAGGGGAGGACCAAGAAAATTTGATGGCGTTTACTCAGGTTGCTGGGATGATAGCAAGGAGAATAGTGTGTGATATTCACGAGGGACAAGAAGTAAACAAGGGAGATATTTTTGGCTTGATAAGGTTTGGAAGTCGTTGTGACATTTGGCTACCCGTTGGTGCGGTTCCGCAGGTTATAAAGGGACAAACGATGGTAGCGGGAGAAACTATTCTTTCCGACCTTTCCGTTAAAATGGGAGTCTTGAGAGAAGGGGTGACCATTTAAGTAATGTTCACATCTGGAGCAGTAGCTGATTTTATTAAAGAGTGGGGATATGTCGCAGTTTTCATGGGGTCAATAATAGAGGGTGAAGTTATCCTTTTAACGGCGAGCGCATTTGCGGCTTTTGGCCATCTTTCCATATACAAAATTTTTTTCGTCGCTTTTATAACAACAGTTATCACTGATCAAATTTTGTTTCTCATTGGGTATAAGGTCGGAATATCGTGGATCGTAAATAAATACCCTAAATTAGAAAGGGCAAAAATTCGTGTTTTTTCACTTTTGAATAGGATGGACATATTGTTTATTTTCGCCTTCAGATTTATATATGGCATAAGAACAATTAGCCCCCTTATAATAGGTACAGCTCAAATCTGTCCGTCTAGATTTGTTGTCTTTAACGTTTTGTCTGGACTGTGTTGGGCCTTTGTTTGTTGTTTTTTCGGTTATACAATAGCTGACGTGATAATGGACGGTAATTTCGATACAACCTCAGTTGTTATGGTGCTGTCCGTCACGGTCATAGTTGGCCTACTCTTCTCTTTTCTCATCAGCATGATTAATAAGAAAAAAAACATTTAAGCAAAGACTACTCCACCTGTTTTCATATTTATGATGAGTAAAGTTGGTATTCTGGAAAATATGGGGCGAATTTCATTGATATCAGTGGGAAATTTTGAGAGAATTTCACCATTATGTGGAGCTGGAGGGTTTAGTGGCTACAAAATTTTGGATAGTTGATACATTTAGTAGAAAAGCGTTCGGTGGCAACCCGTCAGCCGTATTTTTGCTCGATGATTTTGGTGATGAAAAATTACTGCAAAATGTCGCAATGGAGATCAAAACTCCAGAGACGATCTTTATAAAGAATCTACAGGATGGCAAATTTGAATCTCGATTCTTTTCGCCCAATAGCGCCGGCCTTAATTTAGGTAATGGCTTATTTGCAGCCGCCGAAATTATAAAATTAAACGATCCGAAAATTACAAATTTTAGTATTGTACACGGAGCTGAGGTTTTTGTTGTCAATGTACTTGAGGACAAAAGTGTTAGAATTCGTTTCCAGACTGCGAAGTTAAATAAGGCATCGGTGCCTCCAAATATTGCTTCAGCGCTAAACAGAGAAATAGTTGTATCGATTTCTGAAAGCGAAGGTGATTTAATTGTTGAAATGCGTAGTCCAAAGAAGTTGTTTAAACTAAGTCCAAATATGGATATTTTACAAAATATAGGGTATACGTCGTTCATTTTGACAGCAGATACTCACTATGAAGTTGGGGTGAATTACGATTTTTGTGCAAGGGTCTTTGCTCCAAAACTCGGCTTTTTTGCCGATACAATGAGTCCACTTGCATACGTGAAATTAGCATCATATTGGTCCGAAAGAATGCAGAAAACGGATTTGGTAGGAACGCAAGATCCGGTGAATGGCGAACATGTAAGCATTGGTTGTAGTCAAGAATTTACATATCTAATTGGGACATCCGTAATTACCACGATTGGTGAAATGTTAGCTTTTTAACGATATGAAAATAAAAAGTTTATTAGTGATACCATGCGTCTTCTTTGTCGCAATAATTGCCTGTTGTACCAATGTCCTACACGATGACGATGCGGCGGTAAATTCATACAAAGTTGATGGTGATGGTTCTCTTCACGTCTATTTTATTAATCTTGACAAGTCAATTGACAGGCTGAAGCATGTAGTACCTCAATTGGATAATTTAGGTTACGAATTTACGAGGATTTCGGCTGTATACGGAAAAAAAATGCCGTTTATACAAAAAGAAAAGTTTGTGGATAGAGCAAAATACAGGTTTCTCATGCGCAGTGAAATTGGGGATGGAACGATAGGTTGTTACCTTAGCCACATCAAGACATGGCAAACTTTCCTGAAATCTACTCACTCTTACGCATTGGTTTTTGAGGATGATGTAGTTTTCAATCCAGTAAAATTGAAGTTGTTGATTGAAAATTTAAAGGCGTGTAATACGGATTGGGATCTTGTAAATATAGATGTAAATCGTCCTGGAAATCCAAGGATCGATAAGAAATTGGGTAGCAGTGAATTTTTATTGGTTAAATTCAGAACGCGTGTCGGAAACACTAGTTGTTACTTAATTTCAAGAGAAACGGCTATTAAGTTATTAAAAAAAGCTTTACCGATAGTAATGCCGATAGACCACTATCTCGCAAGGTTTTGGGAAACAGGTATAAAGCTGAGAGGGGTCATTCCAAAACCAGTACGACAGGGATTTGGAGACTCTGAAATAGATATGCAAGGACGCAGAGCGGATGTTGGCTTTTTGTACTGTTTGTCCTCATTCTTTTTCCAATTATCGACCCACATTATCACATTTATTCAAGCATACCTCTAATTTCTGTTGCCAAGCGCCAATGATGAATCAGTTACTAGGAAGATAGCAAACATCAACCTATGTCAAATCAAAGAATTGCGCAATACAAGACATGTTAAAATATCACAGGTAATCTGTAGTTTAATTGTGCTAGCATAGTGATTTTTGAGGACGCTCAATGTATTTACAGTTCCACTAATATGCAATGAAATGTGAGCTCACGTCCTCACTGGAACATGATAAAGATAAAGTCATTGATGAAAAGGTGCACATACGTGCCCAGGCCTTCTGTAGTTGAATGAAGGTACGCCCGCTCCGTAATGAACACACCAAGACTGGTCGGGAAGAGAGGATTTGAACCTCCGACCCACTGCTCCCAAAGCAGTTGCGCTACCAGGCTGCGCTACTTCCCGCCTTGCAAATTATCCTACAAACAAGGCGACGTTTCAAGCAAATTCCAGTGCTCTAGCCGTGTTTTTCACGGCATTTTCAGCCATGATTTCATGCAAATGAATCTTTTTCAGCAAGGCTTTCATCAACAAATTATTTAACAAATGCGATGTGTTTACTCCCCTAATCTCGCCGACAATGTCATACCCCAGTACTGAAATGTCACCGATAAAATCCAAACATTTATGCATTACAAGTTCCTTGGGATTTCGTAAGCCACCGGTATTCTTGATAGAATGATCATGTAATATGACAACTGTATTCTCTTCAGATGCTCCATTAGCAAAGCCGTTTGCCTTAATTCGCTCATAATCATCCAGCCATCCAAAAGTTCTCGCTTGTGCTATGTCGTCGCTCAAATTGTCATTCATGCAAAATGAGTACTCGTTATTCGCACCAACGACACTGTTTATTCTATCGTAGGAAACGCTGATTGATACATTACATCCATTGGATGGGGTTATGGATATCTCACCATTTCCTGATTTTACTGTAATTGGCTTTTTAATTAGGACGGCCGGAATGAACGCATCTTGCGGTACTATCCCGACCTTTTTAAATTCATTAATAAACATGAGTGCAGAGCCATCCATAATCGGAACCTCAGCGGAATTCAATTCGACAAGCACGTTCGTAATACCACAAATTCTCAAGGCAGCGAGGAAATGCTCGATAACAGAAACCGAAACACCGGATTTATTCGCAACACGTGTACACAACGTAGGATCAACCACGGCCTCAGGTGATAATTTTATGAAACGATTTTTGACCGCAACATCAGTTCTTTTAAAAATTACCCCATGCCCCTCATTTGTCGGAATAACTTTCATGGCAACAGGACTTCCGCTATGAACGCCTACCCCGTGAAACTCCACAATGGCTCCTAAAGTGGCCTCACGCCGTAAATCAAAAAACATAAAAGCAACGAAGTAATTCCATACATCGAAATGCTACATTAAGTTTTAACAAAACAAATCTATTGAATTATTACAAATTGTTACGTTGTCAAAATTTCAACACCACGTTCCGTTACAGCAATCGTATGCTCAAATTGCGCAGAAAGCGATTTGTCAATCGTAACTGCAGTCCATCCATCGTTCAAAACTTTCGATTTATACGAGCCTGCATTGATCATCGGTTCTACAGTAAAGAACATTCCAGGTAAAATTTGCTGACTTTTTTCAGAGGTTTTATAGTGTGCAACGCTCGGAGCGGAATGGAAAACATCTCCAATTCCATGCCCACAATAATCCCTCACAATTGAAAAACCAAACTCATCAACAAAGTTTTGTATTGCATTTCCGATATCACTGAAATATCCATATGGTTTAACTGCATCAATTCCAACGTGCATGGCTTTTTCGGCGATTTCGACCAAATTTCTGGCCAATTTTGTACATTTACCAACCATAAAAGTTCGGCTTGTATCACCATACCACCCGTCTAAAGCTACAGTAACATCTATATTTATAATGTCACCAGCTCTTAATTTGTATTCACAAGGAATGCCGTGGCAGATGACATTATTTACTGAAGTACAAATTGATTTAGGAAATCCTTTATAATTTAGCGTTGCCGGAATGGCATTGTGTGTAGTGATAAAATTGTGACATAGTGTATCTAATTGAGAAGTCGTGATTCCCTCAGATACATGATTACCTATAAAATCTAAAACCCTTTTCGCCAAACTACACGCTTTCCTCATTTTTTCCAAATCATGTTCATTATAAATTTTTATATCTGACATGACGCTAAGTGAGCAACCGAAAAGCACCACTCATTGTAACATTTTGAAAAATTGAAAAATAGGGCATTGCAAGGATTGGTGTTTATTTTAGACACAAATTCACTTGAACGTTCAAACTTCTCGTCCAGTTATTCATTCAAAGTTTCATGTTTTGATACACCGAAAAAAAGAATTATAGTTGTAGCCGAGAGCAAGCAGCGTTCTTGGAAGAATGTGTCAGGAGAGAAAACCACAAACTTCTACATCTGCATAACTCACAGTTACCCTGAATTTCATACAAATGAACTGACGCTGTACAAAAATTCTGAAAAAGCTTGTTAATGGAGTTAATTTCATTCCTGAAATTGGGAACAAAAGGAGCAAGGCTACCGCGATGATTTCGTAAAAAGGATTTTTCTGGATGTTAAATTTCTTGAGTAAATGGATAGAGTGTAACGGAAAAAAATACAAAGTTATCCCAAAAGTGAAGCTTTTTATTTTTCAAAGGATATTATGGCTGAGTCATATGTCATTACCATAAGTATTAATCAGTTTGTTTGGGGATGCTACTGTTATCGTTCCTCATTGCAACAAACATTTATTGTCGTTTAAGTTCAAATTTTATACAAAATGACTAACTTGAACTTAGCCTTGAAGTACATTCCGCGTTACGATGATACCATATGGTTGAGGTCATTTTTGTAATTCAAGACATGCGCTTCTTGGAAAGAGTTACTACCGGTTTATGATAAGAACATACGTAGAAGATTTTGCAGATGGAGAGATAGAGGCGTAATTTATACATTGTCAATGGTAGATGCTGCTACATTTGTTATGTTATACATTAACATACGGCGAGAGCAATGGGACATCTCCAAGAAACTGACGTCTCAAAAGGACAATCGATATAAGTTACACCTAACATTAAAACAGTCACTATTTATGCGGCGTCACAGCTGATTGCACAACCAGGCTATACAAGGGGAAATAAAAGTAGAGAATACTTTTCCGAAGATGAAGCAATGGAGTGTAATAGCAAAGAGGTATTGCAAGAATATTGCTCTTCTCTATGTAGGATGCCACTTGCTGCTGTGTAGAAATACGCCTATCTCATGACGACATGCTAAAAGAAGTCACTTTGCATCATTATATCTCTATTTTATCATTAAACCTTTCGATGATCAAGTTTGTTTTCAATCTAGTAGTGTTTAGAATAACTTACAAAACTTTTTAAAAAGTCGTACTTTATTAAGAAATATTTAATAAAACTATCGTATTATAATATACAGATGGCTATATTTTATGTGAATATTATGAGGAGTAGTTATATAGAAATTGCTATTTATGGAGAAAAAAACTATCGACTCTTTTTGGATATTATAAAAAAGGGACTTGATTCAATGAAATTTGCGGATATAAATGCTGTTCAATCATTTATTTTGATGAATATTAATGAGAACACAGTAACCGTTGGAGAGGTTATATCGAGAGGCTACTACATCGGATCAAATGTTTCGTACAACATAAAGAAATTGATTAAGAATGGATACATTAACCAATCACAATCAAGTTACGATAAGAGATCTGTTTACTTAAAGGTATCTCAAAAGGGATTAAAGTTGTGCGATGAGCTTGATAATTCGATGAAAAAATACATGCAAGTTTTCGAAACAAAGATGAAGGGTAAATTTGACGTAAATGGGGGTATAAACTTCTTGAAAATGGTCGAAAGTATGTGGAAAGACATTTTATCAAAAAATATGTGAGTAGCACTAATATTGTATGTATGATTGAGAACTGAACTTCTGTTAATGTGGTTACACGATTTGTTTTGGAATTACAAGTATGACTGTGAGTTTTTTGTAAGAGGCGAGACCATCTGATTCCATACCAATGAATTATTTGATGAATTATTTGATGCATAAGAGATACTTTGAGATAGCCGAGGCCCTGGCGTTTTAGATTTAGAAGAAGTTACGCTACTTAACTAGTACAAATCAAAAAAAATCACCCTTTTATGTAAATTGTAACAAATTAACCTTTATGGCTATATCTCTGATTCCTTGAAGGTAACAGTACTAAATTCTCTGCTGTGTATCTCTGTTGCACTTTGCACGTACCATCTTATAAAATGACAAGAATTTCTCCATGTTATTTACAATTCCGCCTAGACAACTCATTCTGTGAATGATACACAGGTATGGTGATTACATCCATTTAATCAACCCATCGTAAACATCCAAATCTATATAGTTGATTCGTCAAATATCTTTACTGAATTATATGAGGCAACTCTTCTCTGTGGCAATTATCGACTATGATTGCATATATCTTCACACCTTTTTTTTCGATAATTCATATACTGGTGTATCTATGTTGCTTAGCGTCTTCTTTTCTCTATAATTTTCTAAGCTCCAAAGTATGATTTATCGAGTTAAGACGTATTCAATCCTATATTAAACTCCTCTGTATATTACTTGCTGGTGCCGTACATGATTTACTTGAAGTTGGCATCAACAGTGTCACTACTTACTTTAGCGAGCTCCGTTATTGACGTGCTAGTTAAAGCATTCAGCTAAGCACAATTTCGTTTCTATTCTGCAGGCTAAATTTGTCGAATTATGTTCATTGAGACGACACTCATGAGCCATTTTTTTATGAAAAAATACTGGAAATATTTGGTTTGAAATCTCATCTTTATCAATTCAGTCAAACCCCTGAAGGAGCTTAAAAAGCTTAGGTATCAACGTTCCACGAGAAAATATTAACACTTTGAATACTCGGGGTTTTTGCAATATAATTCTACGGAGTTTTGAGCATAAATTGCGATATAAACAACGTGTTGGGTGAAAAGATAGTGGTTGTTGGAGCAACTGGCCTTGTAGGGCGAGAAATGTTAAGGATTTTGTGTGAAGAAGGAGTTCCACTTTCAAACGTGATGGCTATAGCGTCGCAAAAATCAAAGGGAGGATTGCTTGATTATGGCAATTCCAAGCTTGAAATTTTTGATCTAAGTGACATTAGTTTTGAAGATTATGATACTGCGTTTTTTTCCGCTGGGAGCGATGTTTCACGTATTTACGCTCCAATCGCGGCGGATGCAGGGTGCTTAGTTATTGACAACACATCTTACTTCAGGATGAACGATGACATCCCACTGGTGGTACCGGAGGTAAACATTGCAGAAGCAAGAAAATTCAAAAATAAAAAAGTGATAGCAAATCCGAATTGTTCAACGATACAGATGGTTGTTCCGCTGAAGCCACTTCATGATGCCTTCGGTTTGAGGGAACTCGTTGTATCTACGTACCAATCGACCTCTGGGGCCGGAAAAGATGGAGTGAATGAATTAATGTTTCAAACCAGCGAGATTGTTAGTGGAAATAGCGTGAAGCCCGAGTGTTTTAAGAAACAAATAGCATTTAATGTTATTCCGCAAATTGACGTTTTTACCGATAATTTATATACCAAGGAAGAGCTCAAAATGATGAATGAAACAAAGAAAATTCTCGATCTATATGATATTGATATAACAGCGACTTGCGTTAGGGTTCCGGTTGTTATTGGGCATGCCGTATCTGTTTTTGCGAAGTTTGAAAGGAATGTGTTTTTAAGTGAGGTTGTCGAGGTTTTAAAGACTTTTAAAGGTGTGCAGGTTGTAGATGATGCGAATTCTTACGAATATGCCACTCCGGTGGATGTAACATCGAAAAATGATGTTTTTGTAAGCAGACTAAGAAAGCATCCGACAATTGAAAACGCTTTAAGTTTTTGGTGCGTTGCAGATAATCTCAGAAAAGGAGCCGCTTTAAATGCCATTCAAATAGCAAAGATGCTGTGAGTACAATTTACATACACTGGCCGTTTTGTGTCTCAAAATGCAGCTACTGTAACTTTAATAGTGTCGTGTGTAACGAGAGGCTAGATTATGGATTGTGGGCAGAGTTGTACCAAAATGTATTGTTGAAGTTTAGAGATGAGTTTTATGAAGGTGAATCGATAACGAGTGTGTATTTTGGTGGGGGAACCCCATCACTGCTTCCTGTAAGTTTTGTTCACGATTTTTTGGATACAGTGTACAAAAATTTCAGGCTTGATAAT
>JAITDA010000096.1 GCA_031282805.1 Holosporales bacterium | reverse complement strand
TCCTTTGAGATTATCACTTCGGAAATTTTGTCATTTTGAGGGACCTTGTACATAATATCGAGCATCATGTTTTCTAGAAGCGAACGCAGTGCACGGGCCCCCGTTTTCATTTTAACGGCCTGCCTAGCGATCTCGGGAATTACATCGTCGGCAATAGTCAGGCGAACACCATCCAACGCCAACAATTTTTTATACTGCTTTATAAGTGCATTTTTCGTACTCAAAAGAATGTGACACAAATCTTCTTCCGTCAGTTCATCGAGTACCGATATGGCCGGCAATCTACCGATGAACTCGGGAATAAGTCCAAATTTTACTAAATCTTCCGGCTGGACATTTTTTGTCATCTCTTCAGCCTTTTCGGATTCGTTGTTACTAGGCAGTACCTTGAATCCTAGGACGGTTTTACCAATTCGCTCCTTGATGATTTTGTCTAGGTCTGCAAATGCTCCTCCACAGATGAATAGAATGTTTTTTGTGTTTACCGTTATGTACTCTTGTTCGGGATGTTTGCGTCCACCCCTTGGGGGTACATTGCAAGTTGTTCCTTCAAGAATTTTTAATAGGGCTTGCTGGACACCTTCACCGGAAACATCCCGCGATATGGACACATTTTCCGTTTTGCGACCAATTTTATCAATTTCGTCGATGTATATGATTCCACACTCGGCCTTCTTGAGGTTGTAATCCGCTGCCTGTAAGAGGCGCAGCACGATATTTTCAACGTCCTCTCCCACATACCCAGCCTCCGTCAATGTGGTAGCATCGGCTATGGCAAATGGTACATCCAGTGCTTTGGCCAATATTTTTGCCAACAAAGTCTTTCCGCAACCGGTAGGACCAATTAGCAAAATGTTGCTTTTTTCAATTTCGACATCCTTTAGATCTTCAGTGATTGCTTCTTTGTGGGATATGTTATCTTGGGTAAAGACGCCATCGCAAAGCAATCTTTTATAGTGATTATATACCGCAACGGATAGTGTCTTTTTGGCGTGGTTTTGCCCAACAACATTTTCGTTCAAAACTTCCATTAGTCTCGAAGGAGAAACCATGTTAAAGTTGAATAGCCTATCTTCTTGTGCCACAATGGACAAATTGCTCTCTTCGCATTGCCCATTGAAACTTTGAAAATTAGATTTGGAAGAAACGTCGGTCGCCGTAGATAGAAAAAAACCTTTACCGAGTGCTTGAGCACACTTGGCAACGCAACTACTGCATATGAATATTCCATTGGGCCCCGCAATCAATTTTTCCACTTCCAGTTGAGATCTTCCACAAAACGAACATTTGATCAAATTTGACATAACCCTATTCAGGGCATTCAATTTTGATAAATCTTCATGTCAAATCTATCCGGAATAAATTTCTACGTGTAATATATCGAATCAAATATATGCTCCTCAACATCGTATACGATGGATACTAACGCTTCCTGACAATAAGTCCAAAGGAAGTTGACACAAATTGATCAATCTGCAGCCGTAGGTGTATTTTGTTCCGATAGTATGGAGGTGTATCGATGTATTTGTCTGCTAAATATGTCCCAATCTTGAAATTCAGAGGAAACACTTCATGGCCAAGCTTGCGTAAATCATTGGCTACACTTTCCACATCTCGCCTACGAAATATAAAACATTCTGGGTCAAAACACGTATCCACATCCGATGACAAATTGAATTCCGAAGTATGCACAGCAATGCCTCCACTTTTCAAAGTTTTTAGATTTTCAATGAGAAACGCCATACTTTTATCCATTCCTCCGATATGCTCAACCGCACATGCGGACCAGTTAAAATCGAATTCGCCATGCAAATCTTTTGGAATTTCATTCATATTCAATGGCATAAATTGAACAAGTTTTTTGAATTCATCTGGCTGCAGAATGCCCAGAGTGTTTAAATTTTCGACCTTGTTCATGGTGTTTTGATTGTTCTCTGCCCAGCCGATTGAATTAGGATCATTTATATCAAGATCAGTTGCAACTATCTCACATCCCATGCTTGCAAATAACGCTGGCAGAGGTTCCGTCCCGCACCCGAACCCCAAACCTCTTTTGCCGGATGCAAGCATGCCATTTTCATAGAGGGCCTGTGCAATATAGACAAATTCCCATTGCTTGCGATGCATTCTAGGAGATTCTTTTATCATTTCTACCCAATATTGATATAGGGGTAGATTGAAGAATTCTTGATTGCAAAGCTGCGATACACAAACTAGAGGTGCAGGTGCATGCCAGTCGCCTGTAACATAATTATTTTCACGGCCATTGTTGGAATGAAGTTCATTGTTTCGATTATTAAGGAATTGAGGATGTATATTTAGAATTTTACTTCGGATTCTGTTTCTGATCCTTTTCGATGGTATAAATCCGCACAGTATTCTGATTAAAATTTTCTTTACTTTGTTATTGACATAATATAGAAGAGCACAGTCCATTCATTCGTGAACTTTGTGGGTATTCACAATAAAATCAAGGTATTAAACAATAAAATCACCGAAAGGAAAAATGCTTTTAAGTTCTCGAAAATCAAGTATCGCTATTGGTCATAATTGTACCAGTTTAAAACTTTTCTATGGTATATTTTGCTTGTTGTAATGCTGTTTTAACCGCATTTAATCGGTTGAACACATC
>JAITDA010000062.1 GCA_031282805.1 Holosporales bacterium | reverse complement strand
AATATATGAGGTTCGGTGCTTTTTCCGCAGGCTACCGCATCACTACTCAGGTTGGCTGCTTTGTACCAATCTATTGATCACCTCTTCTAGTTGTTGGTATGACTTACATATCAGTGTAATATTCCCCCCTCTTCTGTTGATCTGTATTTTGGCTTCGACTCCCAGGGCCTCAGCTATTCTAACTGAAAGCTCTACGGCCTCAAGATCTTGATGACTCCCCATACCGTCATCAGTATTCGCCATTCCTTCATAATTACCATCCAATCCGCCAAAACCTGTTGAATCTTCATTTTTGATACACTGTACTATCTTTTCAAGATATCTTACACTCCATCCGTATTGAGCGGCATCTTCTGCTAATCTTTCAGCCTGTGATAAACCGATAAGACATTTTCCGTGCCCAGCGGAAATTCGCCCCTCTCTGATCAATCTTTGAACTCTGATCGGCAAAACTAACAATCTGAGAGCATTTGCTACGTAACTACGGCTTTTGCTTATCATCGTCCCTAGATCTTCTTGGCGGCATCCGCAACTATCCATCAATTCTTTTAAAGCCTCTGCTTCTTCGATGGGATTTAAATCCTCCCTCTGTATGTTCTCTATAAGCGCCAACGCCACCACATTTGTATCGTCGCACTCAATTATCTGAACTGGCAGCTCTGATAATCCAGCCAATTTCGCCGCTCTCCATCTTCTTTCGCCAGCTACTATTTTATATTTTTCTCCGTTTTTCTCTTGCTTTCTGACAATTATCGGCTGCAGTAGACCGTTCTTTTTAATTGATTCGGCCAATTCAACTATTGCTCCTTCACCGAAAAATTTACGTGGTTGGTTTTCATTTGATTCTATAAGGTCAATATTTAAACTTCTTGGCAATGGAGAATTCGACAACGTTTCATTCAGCACTCCATCTCCCAATAATGCAGATAGTCCACGACCTAATTTTTGTTCCATATTCCATTCCTCTCCCTTGCTAAAAACTCCCTTGCCAACATCATGTATGCCTTCGATCCTGAGCTCCTAACATCATGCAACAAAACTGGTTTACCATGCGACGGCGCCTCCGAAATTTTCACATTTCTCGGAATGATACTATCAAATACAATTTTCTTCAGATGTTGCTTCGCATCATTTACAACCGACAAGCACAGCGCACTTCTCTTGTCAAACATTGTTAGTACAACTCCAAAAATTTGCAATTTGGGGTTGCTCGTTGATTTAACACGAGCAATCGAGCTCAACAAATAACTTAATCCCTCAAGCGCATAATACTCACATTGCAATGGAATCAGAACTCCATCCGCCGCCACCAACGCATTAAGAGTCAAAATTCCCATAGATGGCGGAGAATCCATTATTATATAATCGAACATTGATACATATGGTTCAATGGAATTCCGCAATATGTTCTCACGATCATTGATCTGGACCAATTCTATTTCCGCACCAATCAAATCGATGCTTGCTGGAATCAATGACAATCCAGGAATTTTAGTGCAAATTATTGATTCTGATAGCGTAATACCTCTAACAAGTAGGTCATAACTCGTATTTATCGCACTTGAATACACACCCAACCCAGTTGTAGCATTACCTTGTGGATCCAAATCTATTAGTAATGCTCGCTTGCCAATTGCTGCCAGAGCAGTTGCCAAATTAACAGCTGTCGTAGTCTTTCCTACTCCACCTTTTTGATTGGCGACAGACACAACAATCGCCATTACTTTCTCTCGAGCCCAGACACTAATATGATAACTCCTTCGCTGCTCGTTGTACTTCTCTTTATTTGCAAATTGAATTCAAACTTCCTACCTGCATCCCGAATTTCTGCTGCATAGCTCCTACCTTTGTGAAAGACTCCATTTCTTATTTGAAGCCTATCCATTACAGCCATCAACTTCATTAAAGAGCCGAAAGCTCTAGACACCATTGTGACGCTCGATAACATTCCACGTGAAACACAATTATCAATACGAAATTTGTGCACGCTGTTGTCAAACACCTCAAATTTGAGCTTAAGCTTTTCTCTTGCTTCTTTTAGAAATGTTGATTTTTTAAAATTATTCTCACACAAAATCACTCTCTCAAAGCCATAGATAGATAAGATTATTCCCGGAAATCCGGCTCCGCTTCCAACATCTAAAACAGTACTCCGAAAATCAATGTAATTACAAATTTGCTGGCTATCTCTAATGTGTCTATCCACAATGCGGGGCATACTATTAGATTGAACGAAATTTATTTTCGAATTCCAGCTATTCAACAAACGAACATACTCATCTATAGCAGAATTCCGATCCACATCCTGCCCCGTCTATTGGAACACACACGTAATGTATGGTAACAGACTTTTTAGATTCTCACAATATGAAAAAATCTAAAATGCCATATCAAACCGTGTGCTCCACTTTACACCATATCATTTCGCAGGAGTCGCTGTTATTTGAATACGCTTTACGAATACGAATAATTTTAAATTCATTTTTTTTATAAAAATTTATAGCCTCAGCGTTATTTACATCTACTTCTAAATGCATCCTCTTTAAACCAGAAATACTGCTCATAAAATATTTGAAAATTTGAGTTGCAATCCCACGACATCTATATTTAGCATCAACATACAGGTATATCACATCAGCTTCATCAATCGCCACTAAACATATGGTATACCCCAAAATGATTCCATTTACATTCATGGCAACTACAACAACATATTGCGGAAACGTAAGATAATTAACAAAAGATGTGTCTGATATTCTGTAAGAACATGCATGCTTCGTGTGAAATATTTTTAAAGCACGCAACCCTTCAATAGATAATTGCCTAATACTAATCTTCATTAATTATGAATGCCGCGCATCTCATATAACTCTTACATGAGACAAACGATCATAAACAATATTAACACTGAGCGCTTCCATTTGCTTTTTTGCTAAATTAACATCAGAAGAAATATAATCGTCCACATAAACCGCATCATCAATACTATCAGAACATTGTATAATTACATCCATTAACTCATTATTATTGTATCTACACGTAAAAAATTTTCCATTCATAAATGGAATTGCCATAACTCCAGAATCCACACACCGAGAAATAACGCCAAAATATGTTAAAAAATTAGAAACAAATGTAATTTTCACTTTTTTATTCGACAATCGAACCCCCTTCGCTATCGAACAAATCGTCCTAGAACAAGTAAATGGCAATGAATTAAGCTGTAACATTAACTCGGCAATGTCGCCATAATTACAATTACACAACGCATCATTCAAAAAACATACAATATTATCACCAAGATCATTTTTGTTTTTAACCTCATATATACCAGAAAATTGCGAGTGTTCCACGTGGAATGCGCTCTCTCTGATAAAACATGACAAAATCATTGGCGCCTCAAACTAATTTTAATCAACTTAGATGCTTTTTCCATTACATCTTGATCCGGCAATAATAATACTTCTTCGGTTTCGCGAATAACACATTCTTGAATTATCCACTCCCGTATCCTAGCCTTTTGCAATATTTCAGCAATTTCAAAGATATCATCTTGAGAAATAAACCGCGGATCGTATGTTGTCCTAATTTCATAGCTGACCTTAGAGTCTAACAGAATTCTTAGACTTGCCTCCGCAAGCAAACCTGAATCTTGCGACTTGGTAATGCTGTCATATTTTCGAAATACTGTCTTAATGTCAAAACCAACCCAATCCACCAAAGATATAATTTTCTCAAACATATCTGGCACAACGCCTGAAGTATGAATGCCAACCAAAAAACCAAGATCCTTCACAAATTCAATGACTTGAACTAAATCACTTTGCAGCAACGGCTCTCCGCCACTGAATACAACTGCATCAAGACATCCAGAGCGTGATCTCAAAAAATCCACAAATTCCTGAAAATCAACTCCAGTGCTTACCTCATAAGGCTGAAACTCCGGATTATGACAATAGACACACCTAAGAGAGCATCCCTGACAAAAAACAACGCACGACAACTTGCCAGGATAATCTAAAGCAGAAAATCTTAAAAGGCCTCCAATTTTCATTACAATTCACGCAACACTAAAGGCAGAATCAAAATACGAAAACATACCGGAAATGCTCATTTCTTCCGTCTTGTTTGATCCCAATGCACGCACGCTCACAGTCTTATTTTGTGATTCACTTTTCCCGACGACAACAATAAATGGAACCTTCTGGACAAAATGCTCCCTTATTTTATACGTGATTTTTTCATTTTCCGTATCCAGAGCTACCCTGAATCCACGACTCTTTAATCTATCAAAAACATCATTCGCATACTCGGCGGATTCATCCGTAACGCTGGCAACAATAACCTGAACCGGAGCAAGCCAACACGGGAACTTTCCAGCATAATGTTCTATCAAAATACCTATAAAACGCTCTAACGAACCAACGACAGCTCTGTGTAACATAACCGGAATCTGCTTCTTTCCATCACGATCTATGTAGTACGTGTTAAATCTAGCCGGCAAAACAAAATCCACTTGTAACGTACCGCATTGCCACTCTCTTCCTAAATTATCTTTTAATACAAATTCTAATTTCGGCCCGTAAAATGCCCCTTCTCCGTGATTTACTGTATAATCCAGGCCAGCAGCATCAGCAGCCTCTTTAAGAGATTGCTCAGCAAGATCCCAAATTGCATCCGATCCAGCCCTCTTCTGTGGGCGATCAGAAAACTTAACAGCTATATCATTAAAACCAAAAATGCTGTATACCTCTCTTAAGGCCTCGCAGAATCTTTGCGTCTCGGTCACAACCTGCTCAGGTGAGCAAAAAATATGACCATCATCCTGTGTAAAAGCCCTAATCCTCATAAGACCATGAAGAGATCCGGATGGCTCATTTCTGTGACATAAACCGAATTCGGCCATCCTGATTGGTAAATCTCTATAACTTTTTACTGGCCCATTTTTGTAAATTATGATGTGACCAGGGCAATTCATCGGCTTAATCGCCATCGTCGTGTTGTCGCAATCATCATCGACAACATACATATTTTCTCTGAATTTCTCCCAGTGACCAGAGATTTCCCACAAAGACTTATCCAGTAACTGGGGAGTTTGTACGAAAAAATAACCGTATTTTTCTGCCATCGCAGCCACTTTGTCCTTTACGAGATTGAAAAGAATCATCCCGTTTTTCAGCCAAAAAATGTTGCCTGGAGCATGATCATCTATATGAAATATCCCAAGCTCCTGACCAATTTTTCTGTGATCTCTCGCCTTGGCATCCGATAAAAATGCAAAATGAGACTCCATCTCCTTGCGAGTCGGAAATACAGTTCCATAAATCCGCTGTAAAACTGCCTTCGAGCTATCCCCTCGCCAATACGCTCCGGCCACAGATGTCAGCCTCAGCGCATCCCCTGGAATATACGACGTACTCGGGACGTGCGGTCCTCTGCACAAATCAATAAAATCCCCTAATTTATAAATTCCGACAAATTCATCAGCAATATCTTCAATTAATTCTACCTTAAAAGGTTGCCCCATCTTTTTGAATAACTCAATTGCATCTGATTTTTTCATCATCGATTTTTCAAACTTTAACTTGGAATCGATCACGTGACGCATCTTGTCTTCTATTATCTCGAGATCATCCGTCGAGAAAACTCGAGCACTTAAAACATCATAATAAAATCCATCACTTATCGACGGACCGATCGCTAATTTTGCTGTCCCATCGATCTCTAATAACGCCTTTGCCAGAACATGGGCTGTACTGTGCCTCAATATTGATAAACCATCACAATCGGAATAATTTATAAACGATACTGAATCATTTTCTTTAAGTTCTATCGAAAGATCTGATTTAACCCCGTTAATTTCAGCGGCGATAGCATCATTCTTACAGCCCAGCTTTACGGCCAAATCAAACGCAGACGTGCCATCATCGACTTCGCAATTCTCGCGATCACCCTTTAGAGTTATAATCACCTATGACACCTCTACTTAATCAACGACCTTCGGAACACAAAACATACCAAATTTCTGAAACTTCGTATTTTCCATCAATGATTCCCTGGAGTTCGTTAATACC
>JAITDA010000020.1 GCA_031282805.1 Holosporales bacterium | reverse complement strand
ATATCATCGATATTAAAAATCATACACTTATGAAACTCAACAATAATTTGCCTGAATTTTAGTATTTCTAGCGTACTTATATTTTTAAAAAAATCCCATTCAGCACCTTCTATATCAACATTTAGGATTATATCATTATTTTTATCATGTCCGAGGTCAGAAAAAATAGTCTTAATATTTTTATGTCCCGGTTGAGGTACAATGTCACCAGTAATATTATATTTGAAAAAATACATATTGTGTCCAGTTTCAGGTGGAGATTCAATGGTCCCGTCGTACTGATATACGCTAAAACCTCTATGAGCCATATCAGAAGACCAAGGGTCATAAGAAGATACTCCAAAACTATAAACAATTCCACCATCAGCTGGGGACCCAGGATCCAGCATTACATATCCACCGTCCTTATCCCAACCCATGCGGACTTTATTTTCGCCAACAGCTTTCATTGGCTTGATAAAACGCAACATTGACTTGACATCCTCTTCCCATAAGCCACGGCCATAATAGTGGACCCCTTTTGGAAAAAAAAATTGATGGGCTTGTGCGCTCTGCAAAATACGTAACAAATAATAAGTTTTTAATTGCATCGATGTTGTTAGATAGTTATTCAATTCCATGATACTAACCCCCTACAGGAATTTTTCATGAAGAAATTTGTTTTTACCAGAGCTGATCGAGGAAGGAAAGAAAGCTCCGCATAAACTTGTTGACCGGATGCAGGATGGCTGCGAAAAAATCGGAGGAGTCTGCGAGGAGTTTTTTATGCCAAAGAGAGAAAGACGAGGTTGGCGCAAGGGAAATATATCTGAATGCGCCGACGCTAAATGCCATTGGGGAAAGCTGTAACGGAAGTTAATAAATAACATTGTGTAATTATTTATTGTCACACTTTGGGAGGGTCAAAACCCCCACCTTTTAGGTGGCAGCTTTAGCATTTCTTATTTACACTCCGGCCATGAGCGACTATCGGCATGGGACACACACAGTTTTTGCCATCCACCTGCATTTGGTCTGGATTACTAAATACCGCAAGCCTGTACTGGTCGGTGATGTGGCGTACAAAACAAGGGAATTGATCTGCGAGATTTGCCGAACGGAATCTGTCGAGATCATAAAAGGGCATATATCCAAAGATCATATTCATCTGTTTGTCTCCATCCCCCCACAAATAGCAATCAGTCGCTTGGTACAAAAATTGAAAGGTAAAAGTTCGTATAAACTACTACATGCCTTTGAGTCGTTACGCCGTCAGTATTGGGGACGCCATCTCTGGGCACGAGGCTATTTCTGTTGTAGTAGTGGTAACGTTACCGATGACATAATCAAAGGCTACATTGAACAACAAAGCTATGACGATGGAGAATTCAAAGTTGAAGAAGAAGGATAAGTTCAATGTTACCTCAACACAACGAGTGGCTTTAGCCGCAACCGCCAGCTTTAGCTGTTAATTGAAGCCATCTGCTTTAGCAGGTGGAGTATTCACTTTTATTTTTATTGGAAGTGGGGGATAACGCTTCATTCCGTTTCTTTAATATTTCCTGAAGCATCATACGCATTTCCTTCTCCGCCTCATATCGTTTCACGATGTCGCCATAGGCTTGGGCACGGCTTTCCAAAAGAGCAAGCAGTCCCTGTTGAGAATAATCCGGCATTGTTTTTCGCAAAAGTGGATTTTCCGGTACCCATGTAATGTTTCTTTTTTCTCCTTGATGCAGGGAGAATCCAGCAACAGTTGGCTGCGGCCCGGAAAACGTGAGAGAGTTTTTCTCCAGAAAAGACAGCAAGTGGCGGCTGACAGTTTGCGCATACTCGGCATTGACATGAGAGAGTGATTGGTCACGCCGGTATTCTTCTTTGGTAAAGCCATACGCATTGCTTAATCCCGTCGGCAGCCTGATCACAGGAATTCCTAAGTTTTCAATTTCATCAATCATAATTTTTCGGTAAGCATCAACATATTTCTTGTAATGGAGCTTCTGACATTCCAAAAGCTTTCCATCATCAAGACGATAATTCCCTTCAAGCACGAGGAGATTACTGCCTGTGTTTTTTAGCGCTGTTATAAATTGCATTATTCTTGACAGATAGGCATGGATAAAATCCTTAAATAGAGCTATTGAGCAGCTTCTATAATTTTGCGCCATGAATAACAATTGCCTGTATATAACCTCATATTCATAAATTGGTGAAGCAAAAATATATAAGTATCGGATATTTTTCTTCTCATGCAATGGAAAGATAATCCGTGGAGATCCGGAATGAGATGTGTACACATCAGGAGGATGCTTAAAATTGAACATATTTGGATCAGCATAAAATCTTTTTTCATAGCTCTGATTGCTGCCGACGCGTTTAAACTTGCAAAATAAGATAACATCATCATGCTGATTTGTAAAGAAAAAGTCATGCATAAACAGATCTGCACCCATAGCCCAACATCCTATCTTATATTCGGGTTTGTTTGATAAAATTCTTTTCAATTCCAAAAAAAGAAAAACCGAATAGCAATGCCCAAATAGTACGATATGCGTCTTCATGGGGTTCTACCCTTTCACCTTTCTTATCACGTACTGTGTTTTCACCGGTTCCGGGCCGAACCAAGACAAAAACTTTCCGTACGCCTTGTTCAAGGGATTTTTGCTGGCTGCGAAAAAATCAGAAGGATCTTCCTTGAATTTTGTGTAAAATTCAGGTGCTGCAAAAAGTTTTACAAATGGCGCATAAACAGCGATCAATTTACGCTGGACTCGTTGCGGAAAGGTGTGCAGTGCAGTGACTTGCCGGCTCTTTTCCCGCAATTCCAAACTGCCTTTTTCTTCTTTCTGTCGGTCCAGCACTTGTACTTCCTGTTCGTGTTTTGTTAACTGTAATTCATTATCTTCTTCTAATACTTGAGTATTTTCTTCCAATTTTTTCTGGAGAATCATCCGTGATTTTTTTTCATTATTATACAGAGACAAGATGTCACTATAGAAAAAATCATAACTCTGCAAAAGAGCAAGTAATTCTGATTTTGAAGATTCTTTTATTTTATCTTTCATGGATAATACTTATACAACGTAATATTATTTATTTTATTGTTTCATTCATAAGTTCAGCAAAAAATTTTTCATCACATATTTCTTCTTCATCAGCTTGCGGAAAGATAACATGCAAAGATGGAAGAGGGGACACTATTTCCGTTTCAGCAGCGCAAAATTCATTCGAAAAGTGTTCACGAAAAAAAAATTCCATAACCATGTCAATGCCAACAGCGGCTATTGTTCGTCTATCGGGCATAAAGTGATAACTTAAAGAAGCTGGTGAAGTGATGATATCGTAAGAGGGAAAATAATCAACATCCTGATGAACGGTGGCAAAATCTCCAGCTACAGCGCGTAGAACAGATTTAGAATACATGGCAGCGCTAACGATATGATTTGCTGTACCAGTTGCAGCCAAAGATACAGGAGATACAGTTAGAATTATTTTACATTCTGGATTAATAGTATGCAAGCAACGATGGAATCGCTCCAGATCTGTCATGATTTCCGGATAGGTAAAATTATGGAAAACATACCGAGATGCGTCAAAAATACCGCCTGCTCTGGAACCGGGCACTACTGGATAAACAGCCCCATCCTCCCTGTTTATCCATGCTTCGGTTAGCCCAAGGGTGAAAATGAAAACACGACAATCCTCAAAGACTTTCTGCACTCTATTCAAGTGAAAAGTTTGGAGTTCCAATGCTTCCTCCACTGAAACGAAGGGGGTTGGTTCAATGGAGGGCCGAAAAGGATCGACATACCCATTTTTCGCTGACCAGTAATTTTCAACCGGCGTATACTCTCCGAAGGCTCTTTGAAAAAGTTGCAGCAACTGTCGAACTGTATACACGTTGCCGTAGCGAGCAGAATAAAGTCCATAGCCATAGCTGGAGTGCAGCTGTAAAGGCAGGTGCGGGGGCGCAAGTTCCTCATCCAGAAAATTGAAGTTGCGCTCTTTTATATACCTTCCTACATGTTGAGCAAAACAACTGCCAGCTGTGGCGATGGGCGCATCCCCGATTTCAAATTTTTTCGTGTACATCTCAGTCAATTCGAAGGGATGACGCCCTGCGACGGCAGAAGCCCAGAACGCTTTGCCGGGCTGCCGGGAATATGGGTTTTTTTCTTTTTCCATCACTCAATCTCCTGCTTTGCAATCTACGTAACGGCGAGCCATGCTGGGTTCCTCATCGAAAGCATGTCAGTCGCCTTGTCAATGGAGCGATAAGAGAAATCCTTTTTTTGCAAATCATCTACAAGATAATATTTCGACAGCAGTGCGACATGCTTGATAAAATGAGCTTGCTGTTCCGAAGTGAAGCCTTGAGCCACGGCCTGTTTGATAGTGTCTTCTATATCGTCTTGTTCAAAGGCATTATAGGTAGAACTGGAGTATCTTAGTTGAGTGTAGCCGAGCATGACAACGGGTTTGCGCATGATCAGCGCTACATATGCTGTCTGAGACAAAATAGTTACCGTTACATCAGTCAGATTAATTATCTCATGCACATCACATTGGTTAATAACAACTGTCGCTTTCAACGTAAAAGTGACCTTAGGATTGTTTACGATCGTCGCTGGATGCGGTTTGTAAAAGATGGTCCAGTCATTTTTTGCGGCAATCCCGTCGAGAAAAAGCAGAGCATCATGTGTTGAAGCAAAAACAGGGGAGTGGAAAGTTTTTGCTTTGTCGTCATAGGGGATATTGCCTGAGGCGCAGTCATTTTGGCCAGCAAAAAATATCCTTGGCCGATTCTGCCGCGCGTGCAGGCGAAAAAATTGAGCTATAGAAAACTTTG
>JAITDA010000094.1 GCA_031282805.1 Holosporales bacterium | reverse complement strand
TTAAAGCAGTGTTCCTGCTCGTATTTTTCACGCAGGACGTTGCTCTGATAAAAAGTCAAACACATATTTTTTGATACCTTGCCATGAATATTGTGTTTTGCCGCAATTTCTGTTTCTTTAGTGGTAAGCGCCTGCTGCTTTCCAATCATGATTGATTTCGGTTTATAATTATTCTGCACCCATTTCAAGTCTTTATCGGTAAGTGGCTTACCAACACGACTCTTGTCTATTTTATAATGTCCTGGCGTATCCGTATGTTCTAGCTCGTCCCATGTATGAATGAAAACATCTATGGAAATACCGCATTTTTCGTTCTGATCAATAATATTTGCCCTGAAAGTCTTAAAAGTCTTTTTAAAACTGCGAAGGTGCCCAACAAATTGGACTGCTACTCGTTTTTTCATATTTTCATATTTTTACCTTCCACGTATCCCACGTTTTTCTTTGTTAAAATACTTATCATTATCCGCGCTCGGTATTTTCACGACCACACTCATTGTGCCGTCTTCCAAACACTCAAAATCTGTGCTCTCATTTGGTTCCATGACAATAATAACGCCCACGTGGTATTCTATGCCGTTCATTTTGATACTGCCAGAAACTATTGTCGTGTATTCCGTTGCTACCTTATGATAGTGTGATTCTTCATAATCGCCTTTCTGATACGATTTCACCGCAATTTCACAATCTTTAGTTTTCAGCATGGACGGGCTAAAATTCCCGATAAA
The DNA here is from genome assembly GCA_031282805.1 of Holosporales bacterium. Classification (GTDB taxonomy): domain Bacteria; phylum Pseudomonadota; class Alphaproteobacteria; order RUG11792; family RUG11792; genus JAITDA01. The sequence goes on along the minus strand of JAITDA010000094.1, from coordinate 21,461 downwards.
CCAGCCACCTTTCATATTTGATAATTTATCTATTTTCATTTTGAACACCTTGTTTCATTCAACTCTGATAAATATTCAGCCATCAGTGCCTCAGTTTTTAATGGGTGGAACTTATCGTTTTGAATCTTATGCAGAACAATCGCTTTTTGTTTCAAAATCATTTCATTCATAGCTTGGCTGATATAAAAACAGCCATCCACCAAACTATCCTTGCGGATAACCTCCTCCGCGCACTCTACAAAATTTCTACCATGTTTAAAATAATAAAAAGATACCAGCGCATTTTTGCTAATTGGTATTTTTTCTGCAAATTCCAACGGTATACCATTTGTGTTGATTTTCACAAATGAATAGCGGGGATGGATAGAATTAAACGATACAATGCCGGCATCTGCGCCAGCTACACGGAATTCATTAACAATGGCAAGACAGTCCTCGTCCATAAAGTCGTCAATCGCCATAAGTATCAGCTCCACATCGGTATCTATGTGTTTCGCACCAAGCAGAGCTGTACAGATAGCACCTTTGGTTTGCGCCATTATCGGAATTATTATGGCGAATGGATCAATTTGCTTTACCATGGAATCTGTATGGAATTTTTTTATTTCGGATTCGCGAACGCAGAATAACAACTGCTGTGGCTGCATCTTTTGGACATATTCTACCTGCTGTTCCAAAATCGTTTTTTCGTTGATTTCTGTCATATATAATGGATATTGTTCTTTGTTGATGTCTGGATGCATTCCGCCCATCAAAAACATTATATTCATAATGCGCCCTCTTCAATTTTTGTAAGACAGTTTTTTATATTGTCATAATTTACATCACTGACATCACTGATCGTCAATAAATGCCCACCACTGGCCAATGCCGCCTTTATTCCATTTTCGTTATCTTCGCAGATCAAACATTCTTCCGGCTTTAATCCCATTTTTTGCATTGCCATTAAATATATTTCGGGATCGGGCTTTGCATTTTTTACGTCTTGGTTTGATACGATAAATTCCAAATATTGCGATAATTTTGCATAATTCATCATCATTTCAATCGTCACGCGAATTGAATTGGAACAACAAGCAAGACGGTATCCTTCCGCTTTTAACTTTGACAATGCAAACTCATGGTTAAAGCGCGGGCGACACCGATTGTGGATGATTTCTATCGTATACTGCTGCTTCATGTGGTTTATAAATGAGTGTAACTGCTCCGGTAAACCCTTCTCCATCGTGAGTCTTTTCAATTTTACCTTTGTTGGCAGTCCGTCATAACTGGACAAATGTTCATTCTTCGTTATCTCGTAGCCGAACAAATTCAGTGCACGATTCAACGCTTCGTAATGCCAATCCTTTGCCTCTATCAAAACGCCATCCATATCAAATAGGACGGCTTTAATCTTTGCCATAAAAATATTCCTTTGCTTTCTCTGGATAATCCGTACAAAGCAAAAATTTCTCGGAATTAAAATTTTCACAATGTTTAATTATTCCCCACTGTTTATCTGTTGCACGTTTGTGCAAATCACTTGAAACTACGCAAACAAATTTGCCACCATTAATCAAATTGTCTATCATTTCAGCATCATACCAGTCGCTATAAAAGCAATCCAGCCAAACACCTGCCGCAGAATCTAAAAGCACCGGCGTCGGCAGTACGTCGGAAAACCCGGTAAATACGCGTACGCCACGCTTTATTTGAAAAATCAAATCCGGAATGGACATATCAAACGTGAAATAGTTTGTGTGGTTGTATTTAGTGAGCAACTCCAAAATCGCGTCCGCTTGTCCGTCTGCCTTTATATTCAGTGCCAGAGGGAGGTTTCGTCCGTCCATTATTTGCAAAACTTCATCAAACAAAATTTCACCACCATGCGGCATACCGTGAGAAATAACAATTTTGCCGGACATATCGCGTAAATCAGTTTCTGTACCAAACCCTGCTTTAAAGGAGCGCTCAAATGCAAGGCGTTGATTGCGTTCCAGGGTATTTTTCCAATAACCACGATGCGACAAAATAATCATCTTACTTTCCGTTTCCTTGCTTAATTTTTTGCGAAATCGGATGATTGATGAAAAAATCCAAATCGCTTGGAAGACCGAGACCATACATTCCGTCGTATTCTTCACCAACCGGGTAAATGCCGATCTTTTTGCCTTCTCGAACGAGGTAATTATAACATGGACACGTATAAAACTCATTATTGACTCGGATGTTATCTTTTATCATCTGCTCGGCAGAGCGAACGAAATCGGAGCCACGCTTGAAGTTGAATATGCCAACCGTTGCGTCCTGCGAAATAACTTTCTTCTCCGCTGTTTCTACGACTATACCGCTTTTATCTGTCCTTGCGTAAGACCATTTTGGGTTTTGTGATTTCATTGTCATGATCATCCCATCCAAATTACGGAATTGTATAGCATCCAAATACTCATTTATGTCGAAATCAATATACTGATCACTATTCGCATTCATAAGTGGTTCATCATCATCGAAAAACTTTTTGGCCAACAAAGTTGTGCACACCTGCCCTTCCGTGATGCCGTTAATTCCGATAATCTCAACATTTTTGGCATAGGATCTCAACTTGCTCAGCAAATTATACTTGTCTATGTGCTCTTTTTGTGCAATAAACACAAACCGATGCTCTTGCTTCGGAGCAAGGTTGTCCACTACAACCTTTATCATTGGAACACCGTGAATCGAAATTAGGGGCTTTGGCACAGAATATCCACAGTTAACAAAACGACTCCCACGTCCAGCCATTGGTAACACTATGTTCAACATTTTACGCTCCTCTAATTTTCTCGTCCCGGATTGCCGATAGCTACATCAATCGTGTAAACACCGAACAGGCTGCACTGCAGGCTGATCACGTTATATCTGGTTGCTGGAAATAACCAGAGCAAAAAACGACTTCTAATACGCAATTTTATAACACGTCTACGAATAGCTCGCCCGCAACTGCGTGTGTCAACTATCGGTGTTGCGCAAATTTCATCGCTTGTATATCGCAAAACACACCACTCGTACTCTTGTCGGTATCCAATCATATAGTATGGCTGCCAACCGCATTCTATAATCATATTGATCATTTCGTATTCTTGGCAGTATTCAATAATCGTATTCTGCTTAAAACGCCGCCAGCATTCCGTGATATTCTTCATTATATCTGAGATAACAATAGGCGTTCCAAAAAACAATATATCGAACGAGCCGAAAGATTCCGGGCCTGTCATTATTGGTAAGAAGGCATTCACTGCAGTAAAAAAACCTCGCTCTATTTTCGCTTGCGGTAATACTTCCGTGAATCTTTGGATAATAAACCTGGTTTTAAGTAGAATGTCTGGTCGAACGAATAGAATAAAATCATATTTGATATTGTTCTCAATTTGATACTTTTCGCGCAGTTTGTTTGATCGATGCATGCTGTGAAACGAGGCTTCAAGTCCCCAAATCGATATAGAAAAACAAGACTGCTCGCATACTTTTGTTTTGACCTCCCCCTTATCTACCGGAATTTGCTCTTCTGTTTCCAATCCTTTGAACTCCCCATAGACGTTTATAATATCGTCTTTATTCGTTTGCCCTGGCACTTTTTCATAGTAACCACCATGCCACGCTTGTGTAGGGCTATCTAAGGTCGTCCAAGTGTGCATAAATAAATCGCAATCGTATCCATTTAACAAGTTTTCACGTAACGAAACGGCACATTTCTCATAAGTACGCAAATGTCCAAAGAAACAAACTGCTATTTTTAAGTTAGGAACGGCTCCATCTGCCATATAATCTCCTAAAAATAGGGGGGGGGACATTTGTAAAATTTGGCAAGACCTGCTCTTGGTTTACTCCAATCTTTGCCAACATTTCTCATACGCCCAACACACACAACCGTATATTACAACAATATGTGCTAGAAGAAACTTTTTTTTTTTCTGAATTCAAAAGACACACTGAGGTGCATGTTGGCTTCCACGTTCATACCATAAATGGTACTTTCTAAACATGATTAGTGAGAGTTTTTGATTTTTTTTTCGGCAATAGGAATATTAGTCCTGCGAGGACGACGATAAAAATCAGAGAAATTAACGAAGTTACCTCCTGGAACTCACCACAATATATTTCGGTTATCTTTTGGGGTAAGCTGCTCCATTCATCTTTATTTGTGACGCTCAATATTGCAGGGATAAATAGAAAAATTGCGGAAATTGCACCGTATTTCCTGTGTGCGTTCGTTGGTTTCGTTAAAATTTTCGTCATCAGCAATAGCAATGCACACGTACTTGTACCCACTATTCCAACAATGATTGCAACCATTGTTTCACAGAATAAAAATATGAAACCCACCATACTCATTGAAAAAAAGAGAAAATTGATAACTGCCAGTCTTACGCCTCGTCCAACAATTGAAAGTAAAGAGAAGAGCATCATAGCCATCGAAAATAAAGTGAATATTACTTCTCCAAGGCAGTGATTAGTCGATAATGCCGGCATTTTGCAGATGCTCCTTCTTTTCAGGCCATTTTTCCCTAACCTTTACAAATAGTTTTAGCTCAATCTTTTTGTGTAACAGTTTTTTCATCTCGAAGGTTGCTTCTTCTCTTATCCCCTTGATCATTCTACCGTTCTTTCCGAGGATTATTCCCTTTTGGGAATTTTTGATGACTACTATGGCTTGACAAACTTCCGTCTTCGTATCGAATTCGCGTAAAAGCTCTGTTTCAACGTAAAGACTATATGGCAATTCCTTATCAAGTTTATTAAACAATTTTTCCCTTGTAATTTCGGATAATTTAATTTTTAACGACAAATCTGTCGATTGATTTTGTTCGTATAACCAATGTCCATCAGGTGCGGAATCCCGTAAAAAAATTTTTAGCTCTTCGATGCCATCTCCATTCAAAGCGGAAATCATGAATACTTGTCCTACAAAATCGTATTTCATCATCTTGTCTGCAAGGGGGAGTAATGTAGCTTTTTTAACGGCATCGATTTTATTGATAACTACAGAAAATTTGGACTCATCACGTTTTTGATTTTCTATGAAACTCAACGCTTGCCTATTTGTTTTTGACGCTGCATCAATCACGAGGAGCGTCATATCAGCGCTTTTATAAGACGCTTTGAAATTGGAAAATATCACCTTTTCAAGTGGAGTACCTGCCCTACAAAAACCCGGGGTATCAACAAAAACTATTTGTGTCATGCCAAGATTAACTATCCCCCTGACTGGTCGTCTCGTTGTTTGCACCTTGTTGGAAACTATAGATATTTTTTCCCCAACGATTTTGTTAATCAGGGTCGACTTGCCGGCGTTGGGCTCCCCAATAACGGTAACAAAAGAACATTTACTATTGGTTGTCAAGGACGTCGTCTCTATAATCCTTTTCAATTTTTTCGTGTCTTTCCTGAGCTTTTATGCACAATGTTGCTATAGGACGTGCCTCTAGACGCTTTAAACCTATCGGCTCACCTGTCTCTTCGCAATATCCATATGTCCCATCATCAATCTTTGCAATGGCTTGATCTATTTTATGGATAAGCTTTCTGGCTCTATCTTTTGTGCGTAACTCCAGCGTTTGATTCGCAATATTGCAAGCAGAATCAATCGGATCTGGTTCGAAATGTTTTTCCCCTAATCGTTCTTTTACCTGACGACTGCCGCTTAATAACTCAGCTTTCCAGTTAAGTAGCTTACTTCTAAAATACTCCAATTGCTCATCAGTTAAATAATGATGAGATTTTTTTGTCATATTCGCACTGCACAATGGCTAAAACACCTCTAATCGTACGAAAAAATCAAAATTTTGTAAACAAATAAAATTTAAATTAAAACTAATTGATGATCAAAATAATTATGGCTCTACCTTCAATTTTTAAGGTTATTTGAGCATCCTATAATGTAAAAACAAAAATTACTTGTCACAGCAACATGTATGATACTGATATGCAATGTGAAACAAAAAACGAGCAATAAAATGTTAAATCTTAAAGCGCGTCATCAAATTAATTATGAATATTCAATTAGCGCAAAATTTTGTATTTTTAGACGCAGCTTTTAGATCGTATCATCAGATTCACAAGGGATTTGGTGAATATATGGAGAAGGAAAATTGTACATAAACATTGTGTTGGCAAGGTTACCATAAAAAATGGTTGCGTAATGGAAGAACAGAGTTGTTTCTGTGATATACCAAAGGAGAGCCCGCGCTATTTATTAAATACGCCGATTGCATACCCTTCTTTAAGTTTTATACTATAAAGCTACAGTACCACGTATATTCCAAACTTCGTGAACTAATCATTTTACTGGATAATAGTGCGTAAATTCTATCCGCTACCGATGTAGTAATTTATTCACCTTTATGTTAAAATTCATGCTGAAGGTATTCTCTCCCAACTAAAATTTGTAATGTTTAAAAAGATCGTACAGCTACTGAAATCAAGCTTGTTATTTTGGAGAGACCTTGTCCTAGAGGAGAACAGGAAAGAGCTAATCAGAAAAAACTTGAGCGATTTGAGAAATCAAGCAGTGATTTTGTCAGCATCAGTACTTGCCGTCTTTGTTGTTTGTAGAGCTGTAAATCCAGCAATAAAGGGAGTATGTAGGATTGTTTTGCAATCAGAGGACGACGATACCAATTCAAAAGTGCAGAACATGATTATTGGAGTAGAGGCGAGAAAAGCGGTACGAGGAACAACCTTGAGAGAGGTGAAATCAATCGGAACTTTGAAGGCAAATGCGGAAGTCGTAATTAAAGCCGAAATACCAGGAAAAATTGCTGAAATACTGTTTACTGAAGGGAGCGATGTACAGGAAGGCGATGAACTAATAAGATTCGAGAGTGACCTCTATAAATCCGAACGAGAAAAAAATCAAGCGATGTACACCTTACGTAAAGCTGAATTTGAAAGGGTAGAAAAGCTATACAATCAAAAAGTTGGATCCCAGAAAAACTACGATGAGGCATTGGCGCAAATGAATGAGGCAAAAGCTCAATTAGATAGCAGTACGTTCCAGCTATCAAAAACAGTCATAAGGGCACCATTCAATGGAACAATAGGCATCATGAAGGGTTCTGTTTCACCTGGAAATATAGTGCAGCAACATACCGAGTTAGTCGACATAGTGGATAACTCGTATGTGCGTGCTGAGTTTTCAGTTCCAGTCAAGTACATAAGCGAAATTGCCGTTGGACAAAGCGTCGAAATTGTTGTTGATGCCTTTAAAGATCGCGTGTTCAACGGCTCACTTGATGCGATTGACTCTGAGGTAGACACCAAAAACAATAGCATTTTGGTCAGAGCAGTGATTCCAAATCGAAATGGAAATTTGAAGCACGGTATGTTTGCGACGATTACGTTAGTCACCGGCGAAAAAACTGACGTTATCTTGATAGATGAAGATGCACTTGGTCGGGAAGGAGCAGTGGAGTTTGTATGGGTTGTGGATGAGAAAGGTCGTGCCTATAGAAAAAGGGTATTAACGGGAGCGAAAGATGCAAGCGGTGTTGAGATACTCGCAGGCCTGAAGGAAGGGGATGTGGTTGTAATTTCTGGCCAACACAAACTAACAGATGGCGCTAAAACAAAAATCCTTAATAAGGAGCACGATGGAGATAGTTCAGAAGAAACTGAAGATACAACTCAAGAAGATGAGAACAAATCTGATGGAGATGATAGTGGTAACGGCGACGAAGAATCACACAGCACAAATTCTTCCGATGAGAAATCCGTAGAAGAAAAAGCAGATGGGGCGCGCGATGAGAACTCTTCAAATAAAGATGAAGATGGAAAATCAGCTGATGCTGATAAAGACGATAAAAAATCACCTGATACAAATGAAGCAGAGGAAAGAGGTGAGCGAGAAAAAGATGCTGAATCTTCGCAGTCTTCCGATGAGAGATCCGTAGAAGAAAAAGCAGATGGGGAGAATGATGAGAACTCTTCAAATAAAGATGAAAATGGAAAATCAGCTGATGCTGATAAAGACGATAAAAAATCACCTGATACAAATGAAGTAGAGGAAAAATCAAAAGAGGATGAAGAACAAACTGACAATGATGGAAGTGAGGAAGAAACAGTTAATAAGAATGAAGAAGAGAAGGAAAAACAAGAAGAGGATGACAGTAATGCCGATATTTCCGAACCAAACGCTGAATTACAGAAAAATAAAAAATCACTGTTCGATAAACTTAAGAATTTTTTTAGCAAAATTGTCGGTCATACTTCCGACAAAAAAGAGGGGCATGCTGAGTAATGGTTTTATCTGAAATTTGTATAAAACGCCCTGTTTTCGCGTGGGTTTTAACATTAATCGTCGTTCTGCTTGGTATCGTGACAGGAGACAGGCTGCCAGTAAGGCAATACCCCAAAATAGAAAAAAATCACGTAACAATCAAGATGACTTATTATGGTGCTGGACCTGAAATCATTGAAAATCAAATAACGAGAGTCATTGAAGAGGCAGTCGCTGGAATCGAAGGAATTGAAACAATAGAGTCAAAAAGTGACAGCGAAACCAGTGAAGTCGCAATTGAAATTGCAGAGGGACGTGATCTAGATTCGGCAACTAATGATATAAGAGATAGGCTCAGCAAGTGGCGAGATCGCTTTCCTGATGCGGCCCAGGAAGCAATTTTAACAAAAGCGGGATCTAACGAGAAATCCATTGTGTCCTTAGCTCTAATAAGCAACAAACTAACTGAAAGTGAGCTATATGTATACGCTCAAAATGAAATAAGCCACACTTTAGAGGCTGTCCCCGGCGTTGCCAGGGTTGACGTCTACGGGGCTGGTGATTATCAGATGTCTGTAACTCTCAATCCACAAAGGATGGCTTTTTACAACTTGACTGTCATCGATGTTATCAACGCATTGAGGAAGCAAAATATCGAAAGCCCAGCTGGAAAAATTATAAACAATGATAGGGAATATGTTGTTACAACCGTAGCCGATCTTCAAAGCCCAGAAGAGTTTCAGGAAATTCCAATTGTTAATAAAAAGAATAGCCTCGTAAAACTGAAAGACGTTGGTACGACGAAATTGGACAAAAGTAATAAAAAGGTCCTAACTAGGTTTAATGGCGAAAAGGTCGTTACTCTTTCTGTTATATCCCAAACTTCCGCTAATCCGATTCAAGTAGCACGCGGAATAAAAGCAAAATACGAAGAAATTCAAAAGCAAGTTCCAAGTGATATAAAGTTCAGCATTGCCTATGACAGCACGACTTTCATAGAAAGATCTCTTGACGAGGTTTATCATACAATATTTGAATCTATATGGCTTGTCGTCTTCGTTGTTTTTATATTCCTGCGTTCATTTAGAGCGGCACTCATTCCGCTCATTACGGTTCCAATTTCTTTAATTGGCGCTCTATTTATCATGTACATCTGTAATTTTACAATTAACAGTATGACCTTAATGAGCATGGTGCTTGCCATCGGACTCGTAGTAGACGATGCCATTGTCGTATTGGAAAACATATATAAACATATAGAAAATGGTGAAAACCCTATAAAAGCCGCAATAAATGGAACTAAAGAAGTCAGTTTTGCTGTTATTGCAATGACATTGACGCTCTGTGCCGTTTATGCTCCTGTCGCACTCGCACAGGGAGAAACAGGAAAATATTTAAAAGAGTTTTCGATAACGCTGGCTGGTGCAGTGCTTTTGTCTGGCTTCGTCGCATTGACACTCTCTCCAATGATGTGTTCGAGAACATTAGTCGAGAAAGACAAAACACTATCAACAAAGACTATCGCTGTTTTGCTAAGGAGAATAATTGCGAAATTAGACGCTTCAGAACTAATTAGCAAAACAGAACAAGGCTACGAATTGCTTTTAGAAAAAGCCCTAAAAAACCGAAAGAAAACAATTTTGATAGCTTCGATATTTTCAGCTTTTGGGTATTTTATATACTGCTTCATGCCGACAGAACAAAAGCCATACCAAGATGTCGGCATGTTTAGTTACGAAGGACACGCACCTCAAACATCTACGTTGAAATTTACACAAAGGTACGTTGACGCCATCGATAAAGTTATTGGTGAATTTGCCGAAGTTGAATCAAGGCAATACGTCATTACTAATCCCTCATTTGAAGGCGTTGCAATAATGCGAAATAACTGCACAAAACCAACGGAAGAAATAATGAGTCATGTCTCAAAAAAATGCGATGAAATATCTGGAACAGATGTTAGATTTAGTTCTGGTAGAGGGGGGGGAGATGACAGTTCAAGGATGGTTTCCTTTGTTGTAAGAGGAAACAAGTCACACAGAGAATTAAGGGAAATTTCAAATAATCTAGTGACTGAATTGTACGCAAGTGGAATTGTTCGTGGAGTAAGATCGTCCGCAAGAAACGAGGCGGAAGACTACACAATCGAAGTTTTTAGGGATAAAGCATTAGTATTAAATGTTGATCCGAAGAGCATTTCAGAAACAATAGCCGGCCTTATTCAGGGAAGTGTCGCAACAAAATTCAAAAAGGATAACAAAATTTACGATGTGAAGGTTGAAATAGACGAAAATTATAAGAGATCACCAGATCAATTAACCGACATATACGTGAAAACATACACTGATCATGGAGATTTGTTAATTCCTATTGCCGAATTAATTAATGTGTACGCAAGATCTGGCCCTGTTTCCATTCACCGCTACAACAGGACTCGTGCCAACACTATATTGCCGATTTTGAATAACACAACATCGCTTGGTGATGCTGTAAAAGTTATTAACGACTTGGCGCACAAGACGCTACCAGATGACGTCTTCATTGAATTTATCGGTGAAACGAAGCGCTTTTTGACAGAGTCTAACACAATGGCTATGGTGTTCATTTTGGCTTTGAGTTTTATTTATCTTGTAATGGCAGCACAATTTGAGAGTTGGAGGGATCCCTTTATAATAATGCTCACAGTCCCCCTCACTCTCGTCGGTGGAGTCATAACCCTCGCCTGTATAAATGGAACAATTAATATGTTTTCCAATGTTGGATTCCTGACGCTCATCGGTCTTATAACCAAACACGGAATACTAATCGTAGATTTTGCAAACAAACTTGTTAGTAGCGGGAAAACTTACGAGCAAGCAATAAAAGAAGCTGCAACTCGCAGACTACGTCCAATTCTGATGACAACTTTCGCAATGGTACTCGGCGCGATTCCACTCGCACTCGCGCGGGGCGCTGGCTGTGAAATACGAATACCATTGGGAGCAGTCATTGCCGGCGGAATGACGGTTGGAACAATCTTTACTATATTCATAGTCCCAGTTGTATACACATACATCGCCGGATTTAAACCTAGAAAAACGATAAGTATTTCTTAAAAATTTATAAAAATCTAAACCCTTCAGCTTTTTGTATTTCTGAGAAAATTTCTGGCCCAACACCAATTTCAGATAATGCGTCTGCTAATCGTACTCTGTATTTCTCCATTATTGAACGCATTAAACGTGGATAGCGTGTTATGAGCGATAACGATTTGTTGAGTAGCAATGCTGATGTAGAAGCTACAGTTTCATAAGATGGGATTTTGGGCCATTTTGCATATTCATAATCTGAAATGGCAAGGGCCAATCCCATACGAATTTGCGATGGTGCCAGACCAGGAACACTACCGTGTATCTCGTTGATATCGGTAGTATAAAAAAATGCATTGTCACAAAAACAAGTTGGATATATAAACCGCAAGCCATTTGCCCTAGCTTTGGCTGCATCCAGGTATGGACTAAGGAGTAGACGCAGTCTTCCGTATGCGTCAGTGTAAACATGTGCATCTTGGCTTCTGGGACATCTACTCGTAGATTGTGCTAGTTGAGCAGCTAAAGCAGCATACTTTTCATCGTAGCTGCCACTCTCTAACCTCGCATACTCAAAAGCAGCTGGTCCACGAAACAGTTCAGGATACAATGACTGATATACTGGTTCTTCCTTCCGACTGGCAGAAATCCTCCTACCGACCTCTAAAAGCATTTCCACATTTCCCGTATTTGGACCAGACTTATGAGTTAAGTGTTGGCCACGTACTTCAAACTGTCTTATGAACACAGTTGCATCGATCATTGCTACATCTTTACGTTGCGATTCAGGATAGGGTTTGCCTAAGAGGCTATGTAGTCCGGCACCTGTTTGCTCTATTCGCTCTACTAGAATATGTATGGAAATTTCAAAACTTGTTGGGAGCGTACTAAAATTGTTCGTTGGAAAAAAAACACATCCCATCTTGTCTGAAGGAAATTTGATCGGTATCTGCGTTAAAAAGATACATTCACAACATCTATATACATTGGACTCTCTATCAAATTGGTTAGTAAAAGGAACAAGTGTTCCTTCATGTGAATAACCATCCAATCCCCCACAATTCGGAACACTAAAATCGTCATTTTGCGATAATGAGGCCTGAAGAAAGTTCGGAATACCCGGTAACTGAGATGACACAGGCGACTCGTGTTGCTCAAACTTACGCAATTTTTCTATGAGCCAATCTTCTGGTGGCAATATATCCGTGTTGCGTAATGCTAAAACTAGTCCAATGAAAGAGGGGGATTCCAAACCGATAAGCAGCTTGTAATTCCTTACTTGATTGAGTATATAGCGATCAAGACGGGCGCCATAAAAGTAAAACCGTACGACTTCAACTGCCGATTGAATATATCCACTAAGCCTCTCTTTTCCGCACGTATTATTTAATACATCGCCCATCATCTGCTCGACAACTTCAGATGTAAATTCGAAAAAATGATTAAACATTAACTGGGCCCGCGCAAAAGCATAAAGCCTCAACACAAGTCCTTGCATTATCAGGCGCGCTAATTTACCAACCGGATTATCACGGAGATCATAGGCATAAAAATTTATCATTGGGGGCGGCTTCAGTAAGTTTTGCTCAGTAAATTGAAGTAGGTCACCAATCACTCGTAATGACGTAACGCCAGGAGTTTTGCGTCCATCACACATATCTCCCGCTGCTTGTTTTACATGCGAAAGGCATTTATTCCCTTGTCCAATGATGAATTGCAAAAAATTTGGGTTGTAATCTGCCAAATGGCTATTTTCCAAGGCGGCCCGACAAGCAATGTACCTCATCGCTTGATCGACTATATAGCGATCAAGGCGGACGCCATAAAAGTAAAACCGTACGACTTCAACTGCCGATTGAATATATCCACTAAGCCTCTCTTTTCCGTACGCATTACCCAATACATTGGCCATCGTCTGCTCAACAACTTCAGGAGAAAATTCAAAATATGGATCATATCCTAGCCGGCACACATTAACATAAAGTCTAAAAACAAGTCCTCGCATCATTAGATGAGCTAACTTACCAACCGGATTATCCCGGAGATCGTAGGCATAAAAATTTATCGTTGGGGGTGGCTTCAGTGAGTCGGGTTTATCCAGTAAATTTGACTCAACATGTTGCAATATACCGCCAATAACACGTAGCGATGTAACGCAAGGAGTTTTCAGTCCATCACGAGCATCTTTTAGCCATTGTTGCGCAACCGAGGCGCCGCCACCCGCCTGTGAAATAACATAAGCTGTAAAATTGGAATTCTCATCAACTGTATATCCCCATGCAACATTGGAGTATAAAGCGCAAGACGCTACAATGAAACATAAGACACACCTTCCAATCGTTGCCATCACCTTTCGCCACATCACGTTATCTTCAACGAGCGTAGTTGTCGTATACTCACATTCCGACATTCACACTGAAACTCTTCGTATTTACTTCAATTTACATCCCGTATACTCTACATTACATTTTGTCACCAGTCCAATAAAATTCACGCAGAACAGTACGTCTCCGTATAGTTAATCACTCGATATTGTGAGTTGCCCCCTGACTTCGCCTGATGTAGTGACAGTAATTTTTCGTGTGAAATATTAAAATGCGCCGGTTGATATGCCGGTTGTGCTATCTGGTTCACGAATAATCTTATTATTCATGAAATTAGCAATGAAGCTTTTTTCTCCATACCATACTATAATTCCCCCCTTATTATCACCATCATTTTGTTCCTTTATGAGAATGGCAACCTTATCACCAGGAATTTCTGAGAAAAAATCTGCAACACCGAGGTTTTTGTATTGTGGTGACGATGCGACATGTCCAAAGAACGGATTCATCTTATATAACAGCCACTGGCCTCTGCCGTTTTTAGCAAATTTCTCCATAATTCCGAGTGATTTGAATGGAATAAATCCAAATGCATTTTTCATGCTTTCGTCTTGAATGCCAATGTTGGACGCTTGATTTGATGGGAATGGGAGCTTGCCATCGCTATTTATGCAGTATGCAGCAATTGCTCTAAGCACAAATTCAATATTGACCTGAGTTTTTTGTACTGCATACATCTTTTTAAACATATTAAACTGCGCCATTTCAGTACTTGCTATTATTCCAATAACAATGAGCGCTATCGACACTTCAATCAAGGAAAATCCTTGAAAATTAACTTTTGTTTTTGGCATTATTTCTGTAGACTGTCCGAGCTTAGTTTAAATCCTACACAAAAGTGCGCGAAAATACAGCAGCCATTTTTATTCCGGCTAGGCTAAATTCTTCGAGATTCCCGAGAAAGATGCTAGAACCAATAGATGGAAAGCCTTTGCTTCTCCGCGTGCTGGATCGTGCAAATCGTCTAAATTTGTATAAATGTTACGTAGCCTGTTGCGGCGAAGAGTTGAAACAAGTTGTTGAGCAACATGGTGGTAATGCAATACTTACTGACCCAAATTTGCCCTCTGGGACTGATAGAGTTTTCGCAGCTCTTGAAACGTTTGATGATGCAGATAGACCGGAATTCATCGTAAACTTACAGGGAGATATGGCAATTTTTGACGAAAATATTCTCCCCACAATCCTAGACGTTCTGCGTGCCAATAATTCAATAGATATAACAACCCCAGTAATTCTTGATAAATCGGCTGATTCAGTTAGAAGTAGCAACGTTGTTAAGGTTGTCTTTAATAATATGGAGAAGAATCAACCAGGCAAGGCCCTTTACTTTTCGAGGTCATTTATTCCACATGGAATCACCTTCTGCTATTCGCATGTTGGTATTTACGCTTATCGCTACGATGCGCTCAAAAAACTCGTTGCACTGTCCCCATCATTTTTGGAAAATACAGAAAAACTCGAGCAACTCAGGGCAATTCAACACGATTTGAATGTTTGGGCTGTTCCAGTAAATGGAACGGCAATCTCGGTTGATACCAAAGAGGATTTAAATAACGTTTTGAATTTTTTAAACAGTCAGAAATTGGAAAATATAATTTTTCCAGGCACAAGTTAGTTAACGCGTAGCCAACGGTTCTGCATATTCGTGATTGGCACATTAAATGAAAGTGTGTTACTATGTGCCGGCGGTAAATATCAGCCGAGTCAAATAATGGCAAAATTATATTTCTACTATTCAGCAATGAACGCAGGAAAGACTACAAGGTTACTTCAGAGTAGTTTCAATTATAAAGAAAGGGGTATGGATACTTTACTCTACACATTTAAATTTGACAATCGGTTTGGCGATGCAAAAGTGGCCTCCAGAATAGGAATTTCTGCAAAAGCCTTCACATTTGATAATGAGCTTGATGTTTTTGACGATGTTTCTATGAGATTGCAAAAGAGGGTTGCCTGTGTATTGTTCGATGAGGCACAATTTCTGACAAAAAAACAGGTTCTCGACTTGTGTAGGATTGTCGATGAATTGAATATTCCGGTTTTGACATACGGCCTTAGAACGGATTTTCTTGGAGAACCGTTTGAGGGTAGCCAATACTTGTTGCTTTTGGCAGATGAGTTGATAGAGGTAAAGACCATATGTCGTTGTGGGAGGAAAGCGATCATGAACGCTAAATTTGATGCTAACAAGAAGATTATAAGAACAGGGGAGCAGATTGATATTGGCGGTAATGAAAAATACGTTGCACTTTGTCGAAAGCATTATTTTGAGGGGAACACTGGAGAAGATTTATGAGTTGTGTTAGACTGAAGTTGTGCATAGTGTTTTTGCGTAGTTAGATGAAAGGCAACATACTCGAGGCTGTAATCGGGGCGGTTGTCCTAGTTGTCGCCTCTTTCTTCGTGTACTTCGCTTACGTTTCGAGCGGTGAAAAGGTAAAAGATGGGTATATTTTAACAGCAAGATTTGATGACGCTAGTGGAATTTCTGTTGGTTCAGATATCAAGCTGAATGGTATCAAGGTTGGAATAGTTAAAAGTTTAGCTCTTGATGAAAGCTATCAAGCACGGGCTACCTTGCTCATTAGAAGTGATGTAAAGGTGCCGGACGACAGTTCGGCTGCAATCACGACTGATGGAATAATGGGAAACAAGTTTATTGCCATCGCTGCTGGTTATTCCGAACAAAAATTCGCTCCCGGTGATGAAATAGAATCCACAAGGTCATCAGTTAACCTTGAAAAACTCATCAATAATTTTGCATTGGGTGGAGACAAGAAAAAATCGGAGGAAAAGTGATCAATACAGAACCGATAAAAGAAGAAATTTTGAGGATTCTGGACGAAAAAAAATCTGAGCGTATCATCGAATTTGATACATCCGCGTCAAAGGCAAGATCGTCAGATTCTTGCATAATTGCATCTGGAACATCTTCTCGTCATATGCAGTCCGTCGCTGATCACGTTTTTAAATTTTTAAAATCGTGCAAGCTTCACCCAATTATCGAGGGAAATGCAAAATGTGGCTGGGTTTTAATAGAGGCTGCTGGAATTGAAATACATCTGTTCAAACCTGATCTCCGTGAGTATTACGATCTTGAAACATTTGTAAGTACGCAATGCAATTAACGCCTGTTTTCAAACTCGGTAACGCACACTTGGTAATTTTCGTTTTTTCAGTGCTGATTGTCTCTTCTTCCGTTTTTTCGGAAATTGCCTTACATAAAACTCCTTGTCAATTATGTTTGATTTCCAGATATATTTACATTGTTGTTGCCATATCATCAGGGATTGCAGCTAAGTTTGAAAAAATCAAAACGGCTCCTCTCATTTTCATCGCTCTTGCACTTATTTTCACTTTTTACCACCTTGGCGTGGAAAATCACTGGTGGCATGGACCACAAAGTTGTACATCAGAATTACCAACTTTGAGCAACGTTATGGAGCACGTATTCACGGACAACGAAAAGGTTCATTGTGATAAAGTTAACTGGAAAATATTTGGGTTATCTTCCACTTTATTGGCGTTTCTATGCTCAGCATTTTTGTTTTGGTACAACAGCGTTTCATATATTTTGTTCGCCAATTCACGCGAAGAACATGGCAAAAAATAAAATAGATGTACCATTTTTGTATAAATTCAACGAGAAATCTACGTATATTCAATCTAAAGATGAATTATATCTATCTATTACAGAAGAAATTGGAAATATACTTTCCTCAAAATTAAAAATACCAGGGGATTTTACGGAAATAGCATTCGAAAGTACTCCGTTTTCTTACGGTGTCCGTGATATTCAATCGATAGAAACGTCAAACGAGAAACTGGAAAAACTTAAGACACATTATAGAAAGGCGATACTGAATTTCGAGCCGAGGCTTTCAGATGTCGAAGTGAAAACAATATCTGTCAACAACGAAACACAAACGTTGAAAATTGAATTAATTTGCACAACTAAGATCGACGATAAGAAATTCGCCACAGAAATCTCTAGCGTAAATCGATAACACACACCAGCTTATCAAACTTGCCGGAAACAAGCGGCTTCTGAGCAATAGTGGCACGAACCCCAGTTGTACTACTTGGTTTTACAGCAATCAGCCACAATGTAACCACCCTCAAGTTTAACAGTAAAACCTCATCAACAAAACCGCTCCATCGAGTACAGACTTACCTAAGCGATATCATTTCCGTTTATATGGCTTTCAAACGAAAGCGCCCTCAGTTTATTTTGTACTTTGCTCATCTCGCTCTTCAGCATGATAGATTTAAAATCACAAACATTTTTTGCAGAGCCTCTTTGAGATAATTCCTCCAACTCACTTTTCAGTTGAGCCTCCCTTTTTAGCAAACTACGTATCTCATCTTCTCCTACAGAACAAAGTAACATAATGACCTCTAGTGAAAAATAAACACTGCATACCATATACATGTTAACTATTTTTTAATATTCTGCAAGCAAAAACATATTCTATAACTAAGAACAAATTACTACTGTTTACAATTATAACAACTTGACAGAGTCCACTTTTTCACGGCCAATCGGCATTTTTAAATTTCATATCACAACAAAATCTTAATTATCGACGCAAGTTATTATATTAATACATTTTTAATTTCACTTTGGTATTCTGTGCAACGTGAGCCGACGAAAGTCGATCACAACAGTTGTGGGGAGAATTCCGGCCGAGTATTTTTTGATATTTGGCCGGTCATTTTTAAATTACAAAAAATCTGAAAAATGATACACTGAGCTTCAGTTTTCGCACAAAAAGAGACATTATGCCACTGTCTGTGAATGATATAAGGGCTGAATTTATCAAATACTTTGTTGAACTTGGTCATGCACACATTCCGTCAAGTTCCCTCATTCCAGATAATGATCCGTCATTGATGTTTACGAATGCGGGAATGGTACAGTTTAAGGACATTTTTACCGGAAAAAATATCCAGTCATGTAAAAGGGCAACAACTTCACAAAAGTGTTTGAGAGCTGGTGGTAAACATAATGATTTAGAAAACGTCGGGTACACTGCAAGGCATCATACATTTTTTGAAATGCTCGGCAATTTTTCCTTCGGAGATTATTTTAAAGAAAAGGCGATAGAATTTGCCTGGACATTCGTTACAAAGACGCTCGCTCTGCAAATGGATAGGTTGCTCGTTACAGTACACTCATCCGATGAAGAAGCCGCTGCTTTGTGGAAAAAGATAGCTAATTTGTGCGATACGAAGATTATCAAAATCCCAACAAACGATAACTTCTGGTCAATGGGAGATACGGGCCCTTGTGGCCCATGTACAGAAATATTTTACGATCATGGAGAAGACATAGCCGGAGGCCCCCCTGGTTCCGAAAAGCAAGATGGCGATAGATTTATAGAAATTTGGAATATTGTTTTTATGCAATTCGAGACGAGAGACGAGGGAAAAAGGTTCGTACTTCCGCGGCCCTCAATTGACACTGGAATGGGGCTTGAAAGGATCGCGACCATCCTGCAGGGAGTACATAGTAACTACGAAATAGATTTGTTTAAATGCCTGATAGATGATATTAAGAAAATTTCTGGAAGAGATGAATTGATTTTTTCAACTCACTATAACGTAATTGCAGATCATATCAGAGCAATTTCGTTCATAATTTCGGATGGTATAGTCCCATCAAACGATGGCCGTGGTTACGTACTAAGGAGGATTATAAGAAGAGCTTTACGACATGGGTACGCCATTGGCCTTAAAGAACCATTTTTGTATAAATTGGTTGGGAGTGTCAAAAATGCAATGGGAGCCCATTACGATGAACTCATCGCAAACGAGGATACTATAAAGCAAATTCTGTTAGGTGAAGAAGAAGTCTTTATGAAGACAATAGATAACGGCATGGCAATATTGAAGGGCGAGATAAATAAGCTCGGTTCAAAAAACATATTTCCGGCTGACATTGCCTACAAACTTTACGATACATACGGGTTCCCTTTTGATTTGACACAGGATATTTTGAAAAATGAGGGAAAAAAAGTAAACGATAATGATTTCGAAAAAGTTGTTAAAGAACAGCGTGCTTTATCGAAGAAAGCCTGGAGCGGAACTGGTGATTCTTCTATAGATAAAGTTTGGTACGAAATTTCGCGCAAAAACAAAGATACTGATTTTGTTCGAGATGTTACATCATTGAGTTCAAAAATCATCGCTATTGTGAAGAATCAAGGTATTGTAGACCACGTCAAAGATTCCGATGAATTCTACATCGTCACTAACAGGACACCGTTTTATGCAGAGGCGGGGGGGCAAATAGGTGACTTTGGGCGTATCAGCGCAAACAACGGTATCGCAAGAGTCCTCGATACCAAGAAGATAATCGATGTGATCGCACACAAGTGTACACTTGAAACAGGCACTTTAAAGACAGGGGATGATGTAATTTTATCAATAGATAGTGGACGTGCCGAAGCTTGCGCGAAAAATCATACAGCAACCCATATCCTGCATGCAGTACTACGAAACATCTTAGGAAACCACGTTTTGCAGAAAGGATCACTTGTAACGGATGCAAGACTGAGATTTGATTTCATACACACTGGAACAATCGACAAAAGTCAAGTAGTAAACATAGAAGAAGCGGTGTTGGATGTGATAGAGCAATCACTTGATGTTTCAACAAAAATAATGCCTATCCAGGACGCGAAAGAATTCGGTGCCTTAGCCTTGTTTGGAGAGAAATACCCAGAAAAAGTCCGTGTTGTCACAATTGGAGAGCATTTTTCTAAAGAACTTTGTGGAGGAAGGCACGTTACAAATACATCGCAAATTTCGAGTTTTAAGATACTATCTTGTTCATCGATTGGTTCAGGCATAAAGAGAATTGAGGCAATTACTGGAAGAGCTGTGAGAGCCAACTTAGAGTCAGTCGTCACAGAACTTTTTGGCCAAATTGCTTTCCAAAAGAACACAATTAGAATGCTTGAAAAGAAAATTCAAACGATGAAGATTAATGACATATTGCATACCCTCAATGCTACCAGCGAAAAAATCAATGGCATCACAATCAAACATACAATTGTCAGAGATATATCACATACAGAGGTTTTCAATATCATTGACGGTGAAAAAAAAGCGAACGATGAGCGATGCGTCATAGTTGGCAGTGAGAATCCTGGAGATGGAAAGATATTCGTTTGTATTTTCATTTCGCAAAAGTTGCTTACAAAATTCGATGCTGAAAAGGTTATGTCTCGCATACAGGAAAAACTGGAGACAAAAGTGAAATTTGGAGGACGTCGTGACTTGGTGCAGTTTGGCGGTTTCTCGCCGACTGCATTTGATGAGTGCTTGAACGTAATAAAGCAACTTGCAGAGCAAAGTAACACATGATAGAGGAGGAAAAATTAACCCGCCCTGATTGGATAAAGGTAAAGTCACAACATTCTTCTGGTTTTACGAATACGTTGAATGTAGTTAAAACTCGTAATGTTCATACCATTTGCGAGGCTTCGCTGTGCCCTAACATAAGTGAGTGTTGGAAAAATAAAACTGCAACATTCCTTATAATGGGTGATATCTGCACGAGGAGATGCAGATTTTGTAATATAACCGCCGGTATACCAAAACGACTGGATGTAGGCGAACCCGAAAATGTCGCTAAAGCCATACAAGACCTTAAAATAGAGTATGTCGTGATAACGTCAGTTACGCGCGACGACCTTGAAGATTTGGGGAGCACGCATTTTGCACGTGTAATACAGGCTATACAAAAATTAAACGATAAAGTCGCAG
>JAITDA010000034.1 GCA_031282805.1 Holosporales bacterium | reverse complement strand
TATACAAAAATACTTCACCTGCCTTTGCTATTACAGGATCGCTAACATTACACAAATTGTATGAAATTTTACCTAATACTAGATCGTTCCATGACACAGTTTTATCGGGAAGCTTAAACCTCCAATAGCATGGAGTACCACCACTTTCCAATTTTTGTTTTTCAAGGTCAGTCAGTGACAGAGCGGCCCTGTCATAAATTGGTGGCTGTCTCTTTGAAATTAATAATCGTCGCTTGTACTCGAGTTCTTCCTGGGTTTCATAGCACTTGTACACATCACCATTTTCAAGAAGCTTCTGCATCGTTTCTTGGTATCGACAAATACGTTCTGACTGTTTGAATGTTTCATCATAATTTATTCCAAGCCATTTAAGATCCTCGTAAATCGCGTCTTCATACTCCCTTTGAGACCTAGCTATATCTGTATCATCTATTCTAAGGAGGAATTTTCCATTGTTTTTTCTACAAAATAGATAATTAGCTATTGCAATTCTGGCATTTCCTAAGTGCATAAATCCGGTTGGACTCGGAGCAAATCTAACTTTACAACGCATAAATCTTTCCTTGAAATATATATCAATTATCTCATCAAAATACCGCTTATTCAATTTAGTTTTTAATCACAAGGTACTATCCAACAAATGTGCAAT
The DNA here is from genome assembly GCA_031282805.1 of Holosporales bacterium. GTDB lineage: Bacteria > Pseudomonadota > Alphaproteobacteria > RUG11792 > RUG11792 > JAITDA01. The sequence continues at coordinate 8,038 of JAITDA010000034.1, read as the reverse complement.
ACGGCACATTAATTTAACGAGGTGAAAACATTGTGGTAGTGATACGACAATAGGTTATGAGGAAAAGTAGAGGTACCTACGCAATGTATCCATGGAAAATTACTGACGTTATTTTGTATCTAGAAGGATGTTGTTATTGGAAATTGCCAAACTTGCACATATCAAAAAAAATTTTTTTTGATCATGACACACATCTGCATGTTCAATGCCTTAGTGTAATTTTATTTTGCAAAGCAAAAAAAAAAATTCACTAACAATAGCAACGGTCCAACCACTGTCCAGCATCGGTAATGAATGAAACATTGATACACCATCGTGTTATATCGCTAACGATCCGCAAAAAAGGAGTTGACTAGATAATACAGCAACAAAAACAGTCTTTATGCTATATCTCACGTTACCCGTTGCAGACATTACGATTTTACAATCATGTTATTTGAGATTTTGCTAATTCTATTTCTTGATGACAATGTTTAGTACATAATACAACACATCGCATCATGCTACATCTTTATCGCTTTTTTTGCATTTTTCACATGTTGATCATGCGCACGTTATCTGCTATTCTTTGCTGGTGGGGCGCGGTTTGATCGTTCAACTTGTTTGACTGAGAAGGGAGCATTTTTTCGCGATGAAATTCGAAAATACTAAGCTAGACGGAATGCGACGTGAATACAGAGTGATCCTATCCGGTGAAGAAATTGAAAATGAAATTATAATTGCTGTTAAAGCAAGGGCGAAGAATTTTAGGATGCAGGGATTTAGGCCCGGTCATGTTCCTCTTGAGATAGTCAGAAAAAATACTGAGGATACTGTGGTAAAAGAAGTTTTCGATACCATGATATCAGCGGCATGTGACCAGCTTGTAAAAAAAAACAATTTAGGAAACTTGGCAACAAAGCCGACATACCGATTTGAGAACACATATAAAAAGGGGGGGGATGTTAATCTGCTTTTTAACATTGAGATTGCCCCGTCCTTTGATATTCAGCCATATGAAATTGAGATAACAAAAATTGTTCCTAAGGTAGGTGATAAGGAAGTTGCTGATGCTGTAAAGAGGCTTGTGGAGGAGTCACCAATACATGAAAAAGCCGACAAAAATCATAAAATCCAATTGAGGGATAAGGTATTTTATAAAGCAGCGTGCTTTAATAAAGGTGTTGAGAGCAGAAAAAAAAGTTTTAGTAGCGAAATACTCATTCCAGCTACCGTTCCGGAAGATGCGGAGTTTTTGAAGAGTTTTATAGGGAAGAAGATTGGTGAGAGCTTTAACTTTGTTCCTGCAACTAACGAGAATCTCTCTTACCGCATAACGATTACGTCCATCGAAAAAGCATTGAATGTTACTCCGGAGATTTATGCAAAAAAACGTGGCCTCGAGAATTCAAAGGCTTTAAGTGCAGCTGTTAGAGAAAAACTTGAGCAAGATATAAATTTCTCAGCATTTCTTTACCATAAAAATCAAATCCTCGAAGCGTTGGGGAAGCTCTACTCTTTTGAATTACCACAGAGTGTTGTTGAACAAGAACAGAGAAATGTTATTGCAACTGCTAAGAAGGAGCTTGAGAGAAAGGTGGGTGGCGAAAGTAAAGGTGGGAAGCGTAGTAAAAAAGAGAAGCCTGTAGTTGATGAAAAATTTGAAAAAGAGTGCCTTGATATAGCGAAAAAGAGGGTGCTACTTGGCTATGTCTTGAATAAAATCGCGCTTAAAGAGAAGATCACGGTGTCTGAAAAAGAGTTACAAAATGTCATTGCTGCTGAGATCAATCGCAATCAACAAATTGCGAAGGCGCTGATTGATCGTTACTCGAATGATAGAGAAGCCGTAAGCTATAAAAAAGCGGAGATCATAGAACATAAAGTCATATCATTTTTGATATCAAAGGCGCGTGTTACGCAGGTTGAAAAGACAAAAAAAGAAGTTGATGCAATCGTCAAAAAGTTACTTGATGACTAAAAATTTTTCATAGGAGTTAATAAAAATGTCATATACCATTCCAATAGTTGTTGAACAAACGAGTCATGGCGAGAGGGCGTATGATATATACTCACGACTTTTAAAGGAGCGCATCGTGTTTTTGACTGGCCAAATTTACGATGAGATGGCGGCCCTTGTGTGTGCGCAAATATTATTCCTTGAATCGGAGGATTGTAAAAAGGATGTTAATCTGTACATTAATTCACCTGGTGGAGTCGTAACTGCAGCTCTTGCAATTCTTGATACAATGAGGTACGTTAAATGCGACGTATCTACTTTATGCATAGGACAGGCTTGTTCTGCTGGCTCACTATTACTATCCTCCGGGGCCAAGGGAAAGAGGTGTATACTACCAAATGCGCGTGTTTTAATTCATCAGCCATCTGGTGGCGCTCAAGGACAAGCAACAGACATCGAGATTCATGCCAAGGAAATTTTGAATATGAGAGAAAAATTGAATATCATATATTCTGAAAACACCGGACAACCGATAGAGGTTATAAACAGTTCAATGGAACGTGATAACTTCATGTCCGCGAAAGAAGCAATGAAGTTCGGGTTGGTGGACAAAATTGTAAATAGTAGATAAGACGTTGATTATTAACAGTTTTTTTATGTATTTGGAATATAATTGTACTTAAATGACGGGGGGTGTTCAATTTTTGAGTGATGAGTAGTTCAGACAAAGACGAAGTGATGTATTGTTCGTTTTGTGGTAAATCCCAGAATGACGTGAAAAAACTGATAGCAGGGGCAACCGCATTTATTTGCGATGAGTGTATTGTGCTGTGTTCAGACGTTATGAAAAAAGAAATTGTTGATGGAGCGAAGTTTTGCTACAGCGATTTTCCAACTCCTTCACAAATCTTGAAAAGACTTGATGAATACATTATTGGACAGGAACGTGCAAAAAGAGTTTTGTCAGTTGCGGTGTACAACCACTACAAAATCTTGAATTGTAAGTCCGAGGAATATGCAGATGTTGAGATGTCAAAATCCAATGTCCTCTTGATAGGACCGACTGGCTCCGGAAAAACCTTACTGGCTAGAACTCTTGCCAAGATCGTAGATGTGCCATTCACGATTGCTGATGCAACTTCGTTGACTGAAGCGGGGTACGTCGGAGAGGATGTCGAAAATATAATTTTGAAATTATTGCAGGCGGCAGATTATGATGTCGAACGTGCTCAACGTGGTATAGTGTATATAGATGAAGTCGATAAAATAACAAGAAAGTCGGAAAATCCTTCGATAACGCGTGACGTGTCTGGTGAAGGTGTCCAACAGGCATTATTGAAGATAATAGAGGGAACCGTCGCCTTCGTCCCACCGCAAGGTGGTAGAAAGCATCCTCAACAAGAATTTTTACAGGTTGATACAACAAATATACTATTTATATGCGGTGGGGCGTTTTGTGGTTTGGAGAAAATCATTTCTTCTCGTGGACAAAAGACAGGTATTGGTTTTGGTGCGGATATCGTAAAGGGCGCTGAAAAAAGCTCTGGAGAACTATTCAAAAGTGTTGAAACGGAGGACCTACTGAAATTTGGGATGATACCAGAGTTTATCGGTAGACTTCCGGTTATTGCTACGTTAAACGACTTATCTGAAGACGAGCTAATCAGGGTATTGACAGAACCAAAAGATGCTGTGTTGAAACAATATACAGGATTACTCAGTATGAATGGTGTCAAGCTAGACGTAAAAAAGGACGCATTGAAGATTATCGTTAAACAGGCAATTGAAAAGAAAACCGGAGCACGTGGCCTCAGGTCCATCATAGAGAATTTATTGCTGGATGTTATGTTCGAGATTCCCGATAACCCGAAGGCGAAGACAGTTGTAATCGACAAGGAAACAGTTCAGGGACAATCAAAACCGGCAGTAATCGAAAATAAAGAAAGCGCAGCATGAAAACTCAGCCGTATTATTCTTTTCAACATCGAATAAGAGTAGCAACAATTATATGAGACAGGTATTACCACGAATGGATGCATCATTACGACATGGGGTACTGCGTGATGCAACACAAGTATAGTATGGACGTATTCAAACCATTCCTGAGTGTAAGTAAACGAAAAGTGGTGATGACTCGCATATTGGCGCAATGGCCAAAAAAGCTGATTGTCAGTGATCATGTAATTTTACTCAAACTTCATATTTGGTTAATGAATAATTCACGTTCACATGAATTTCCTCTCGGTTGAAGCCGGGAGTACTGTATAATCATTAAAGGCAGATCAAACGTGTAAATATTAGAACTTAGATATCTTAAAAGTCTTTGTTGCTGTCCTAAATAACAACTAAAAATCACCTCAATTCACCGAAAAAGCAATCCTTTCATGTCTAAAAATGATGTTAACCCTCTGTTCACATTCCTTGGTAGATAAAATGCTCCTCCGGCGTGTCATTAATTTTCCTAATATGTCTTTTTTTACCACAGGGGGTCTTTTTATCTCATTAATATGATCATACTTTACCTACAAACAGCTTGGATCATATTGGCATAACTTTCTCTTTTAAATGTTTCACTTAAAGTGGCGAGCTATACCACATATCCCTATCTTCGATAATGTCAAATACACGAATCTTTATTTGTGTGTTGTTGGATAAACATTTAAACTACGATGTATTTCCATCTATTTCTCAAGAAAAATCCGATTGTTAAGTATTGCGGTAGTGCTTCTTGTTGTTGCTCTTACTGCAAAATACTCTTTCAGATTTCTTTTTTGTCTTCTCTCAATCCTATAGATTATTTTTTTATCCAGAATTGCAAAAAAAGTTGCTTTTTAGAGAAAAAACTACGCTAATATGTGCAAATTTTAGTAATGAGAAACGCAGTGATTTTCGACTGTTTGCACAGGATATCGGGAAATACACATGAGCTACTCAAATAGCTAAACTTTTGAAAAGAGTTCATTAAGTACAGTTGACAAACAAGAAACCAATCACCTCTCAAGTGGAGGTGATCTTAATGAAGTATAATAATTATCGTAAATAAATGTAGTAATAAACGAAAAAATTTTTGCCATTCAATTTAGTCCAATTGCAGGAATTTATGATTACGATTTCGCAATGTAAGGTTTGAAAAGAGGCCTAATAAAACGCTCCAAAGGCACTCGTTAATCACCGTTTTTAATCTCGTATTTCGTGCCTTTCTCGTTTCATGAATAGAAATACCACATCGCCATCTTACTTTTTTCAGAAATACAGGAAATAAACGAAGTAATTCGTTGAAAACTGCTGAGATCAATAAATTATCTCAATAAACTTCACAAAATGGCAATTGAACGACACATATACGTTATGATAAAACGAAAAACACGCCACATGAAGTATTCGTCCTCGCAATGGTTGCTTGACCCGTGCTGCAAAAGCCAAAAAAAAGAGTAGAACACGACCCACTGAGAATTAAAACATTTTTATTCTATGCTTTTTGGCAAATGTGAATGCCGCAATACCAGTAACAAAAAATCCGATAAATACGATTGGCATGACATTCTCGATTGTATCGAGTATTCCCATGTTTTTCAGCATAATTCCCTTAACAAGTTTATTACCATACGCGACAGGATTGCAAATCACGAAAAGTTTCATTATTGGGTTTTCTATACTTTCTACCGGGGACAATAACCCAGAGAGAGATGTCATAGGCATTTGTAGCAAAAATGTCCCGAGCATTGCTTGTTGCTGAGTATTCGCAAATGCAGCGATACAAACCCCTATTCCAACAACTGAAATTACGTATATCGTCATAGAAAAAAGCATTAATAACAGGCTTCCGTTTATTGGAACTCCGTACAACATGTGTCCCAAAAACATTACGCATGCTCCCATGAAGAGACTAATGACGATGCTCGGAATCGTTTTTCCAATCAACATTCCAAGTGGATTAATTGGTGAAACAAGTAACTGATCAAATGTTCCTTGTTCCTTCTCCCTTGCTATAGAAAGTGCCGTCAAGCTTATTGCCTGACTGACTATAATAATGCAGATCAGGTTCGTTACTGCAAACCATTTTTGTTCTTTATTGGGGTTATACCATGTTCTTGTAGTTACGCTTGGTAGTGTACTGCTTGCCACACTTCCGAGAAGCCGCTGCTGGTACCTTGCGAGTATCTGAGATAAATACCCATATACTATCGTGGCGGAGTTTGTACGTCTTCCATCCACAAGTATCTGAACATCAGCCCTCTTTTTTTTGTCGATGTTCTTCGAAAAATTTTCTGGAAAAACCATTCCTATAAAAGCATCTTCAACATTTATTGCATTATCAAGAGCTACATTGTTATTAACGTATACTGCCTTTGAAAATATTTTTGTATTAACAATTTTATCGAGGAGGTTAACGCTATGCGCACCACTGTCTTGATTAAAAACAACAATTGATGAATTTTCCACATCCTTTGTGGAGGCAAAAACAAACAGCGTTAAGAACAGCACAATCGGAAAAAAAATCATAAAGGCACTTTTTGGATCTCTGAGTAAACTCAGTAATTCCTTGTTAACAAGCGCTCCAACACCAGAAAATTTCATGGATGCAACAATGGTAAAAACGTGGTGAAAGTATAACATTTGACATATGGAAGTTCAAAAGGAACGAATAAAGTGCGAAATGGTGTGTAGGTGTAATGTGAAATATTTGAATGCACCTGTTTTGTGCCTTGCTTGTTGCTGTACACAAGCTTAGTTATAGCGAGAGACGCTAATTTTGGTACATGCATTTGTCAGCTCCAATCTCTTCGTAACAGCCAATGTGTCATTTTTTTCCATTTGACTGCCGATCCACCAAATCATTCTACACAAAAATTGTGAAGTTTAGCTACTTATGGTTTTGAATCTTAAATCCATCCATATGCCCCATATTTCAGACGAAAGCACACTGTGCTAACGTTCGTTTTGAATACAGGTACATTGCAATATACATCAAAAATCAGTATTCCAATTTGTTTTCCATACCATCAACAAAATACTAGTTATTAATTTGGCGTTTTTGAAAGTTGGACTCAACGCACACATGCGTCGTGGACGTGGATGGTATGCCAACAAAAATGGATTACTGTTGACTGTTCAAGAATTCACAAGCTTTCTATTTAGGAATTTACACCGTATTTGTAGGTAGGTCAGGTAAAGCTGTTAGAGTTTTTCGTAGCTGGCGCAAACAGCGAGAACTGGTGCAAAGTTAGCGTGGCTCCATTGCAACACAGTCATAGAATTTTTTCATAAATTGCTTGAGAAAATCGAGATTGATGAAAGCTGTTTTGATGATCTTATCATGGTGAGAGAGGAAAAGGCGCAGTTGGGAGAATGCAGGTATTTTGGTTGCTAAATGTGGGTGGTATATACACAAATAATCGAAGATGTGCCAAGTGTTTCGGAATTTAATAAACATTAAAAATCAATCATTCAAAATCGCTTGTGAATCGGTATAAATGGTATAGAAAATTTTTTGAATCAAGAAAAATACACATGAGATTAACAAAAAATACTTCTTATAAAGAGTATTTATGATGATTTTAGGGAGCAGCCCCTTTACTATTTTAGGATGTGCCTCTGTTCTCTCAACCAGAATAATAATTACATTGTAAGGATCTGGAAAATCAGATGAAATTTGCTTGCCAATAACCAGATTTGTCAATACAATCTGTTGTGTTTAGTGGTCACATAGCTCAGCGGTAGAGCACTACGTTGACATCGTAGTGGTCACAGGTTCGATCCCTGTTGTGACCACCATTTTCCGTGTCGTTAGTTATGAACAAAATTTTTGTAATTTTGTCAGCAATTGTGTTCGCATTTGTCGTAACTTTTTCCCTTCATGAAAATTCGCGCGAAAATCATTCAATCTTTTATATAAAGGGTGAAAGTTTGTACGAAACAGCAAAAATTGAGCAAGACTTGGCATTTTCTATTGCCTTCTTCTTAATCGAAAGTTTCCCATTTTTAAAACAAAGAATATCAACAGGAGAGTATGAAGTAAACAAGGGAGATTCGGTGCTCAGTGTTATAAGGAGAATGTTTCACGGAGAACGAGTTAAGAGAAAGATAACATTTCCAGAG
>JAITDA010000016.1 GCA_031282805.1 Holosporales bacterium | reverse complement strand
CAGTCATAAAATCTATTACAAACTCTCCATGATCGCTAAACTCACGGCTCGTTGCATCCTTTAATCCAACGACATTACGGCAGGACTCGATGACCGCCAATTGCAACCCAAGACAAATTCCCAAGAAGGGAACATTGTTCTCTCTGGTATATTTTATGGAAAAAATTTTCCCCTCAGTTCCGCGAAAACTAAAACCACCAGATACGAGTATTCCACTAACGGTTTTCAATCTTTCAGCGATTTCAGCATGATTTAACTCTGCGTCGATCCATTCTATTTGCACTTCAGCATCATTCGCAAAACCACCATGTATTATTGCTTGTGTTAACGAAAGATAAGCATCTTTTAATTTGATGTACTTTCCTATAACCGCAATTTTCACGCTTTGTGTTGGTGATCGGATCAATTTTTCAAAAGAACCCCATTTCTTCTGTATGGCGTGTTCTGCTGCTTCAGTTATTGCACTTTTCTCTAAATTAAAATGCCGTAGAATCTGCTTATCAAGACCAGCAATGTGGTATTGATTAGGAATAAGGTAGATATTATCCGCATCCAAAGCAGAAATTACATTTTCTCGCTTAACATTGCAAAACATCGACAATTTTGCTTTTATTTCATCGATCAATTCTATTTCGCTACGACATAGTATAATGTCAGGTTGTATCCCCATACTTTGTAGCTGCTTTACAGAATGTTGAGTCGGTTTTGTTTTCAATTCTTCCGCGGCTTTGACATATGGTAAATATGTTAAATGAATACAGAGACACTTCGTTTTGCCGAGACTGATCGATATTTGACGTAATGCTTCAATATATGGTAGACCTTCGATATCTCCAACGGTTCCTCCTATCTCACATATCGTAAAATCAACGCCTTCACTCCCATCAATTATAAAGTCCTTGATTTCATTTACTATGTGCGGAATAACTTGTATATCGGATCCAAGATACTCTCCACGACGCTCTTTTTTTAACACTGATTCGTAAATTTTTCCAGTCGTTAAAGAATCCTTGGCGGAACATTGAGTATCCGTGAAACGTTCATAATGTCCAAAATCAAGATCAGCTTCACACCCATCTTCCATAACAAAAACTTCCCCATGCTTGTAAGGACTCATTGTCCCTGAATCAACATTTATATATGGATCCAATTTCTTCATTTTAATCGAATATCCACGTGTTTGAAGTAGCGCTCCTACACTGGCTGCTGCAATTCCTTTTCCAAGAGAGGACATGACTCCACCAGTTATAAAGATAAAACGTGACATTTTGGCCTCCAAAGATTATGTATCAGCAAATTATGCAATATCAATTTTGTAGTTTCAATGTAATTACGTAGAGTGTCGTTGCCTAGTAAAGGTAGAATTCAACTGTTTTTGTTATAGGATTTGGCTAATAGAATACATTGTAGCAATTTCTATTTCTCATCTTAACTATAGATGCATCAATACTATTCACTGCCTATAAAGTTTGTAACGCTCGTCACTATTACCTGTCCCAACTATTGCGATAAGTAGAGATGAGATGAGAAGTGCGACCACCCATCTTATTTCATCAACCATAACAGTTGGGAATTTATCCTGGCAAAATCATGAAAATAGTTCTAATTAACTACGTGCTAAATGAGCTATGAGCTAAATGAAAAGATAATAGTGAGGAACGCCATATAATGTACAAACCTAAAGGCTAGTGTTAAAAACAAATTAATAAATATTACTTCAATAAAGTCAATGTCTTCAAACACGCATAAATAATATTGACAATCTTAAGAATACGAGTTAAACTGTTGATATTGTGGGATACCGTCTGGAGGAGTGGTATCGAATGAAAAGTCTAAAGTTTTCGACGCTTTGTTTCTTGTGTTTGTCGTTTGTTTATGCAGCTGACTTTGATCCTACCGAGGAACTTCCTGAATTACATAAGGTACTTTCCGAAGCATCCATTAGAGCATCCAAATTAAGGGCGAAACTTGTTGAGTTCGAGCGGTTATGCAGTCTTGATCCATTGAATGCCTCATCATCTTCAAGAGAAAAAAAAGAAGAAGCAAATGGACTTCGAATGGAAATATCTGACATCAATGACGATCTGAATTCAGCAGGTGCTAAGGTTGAGACGTTAATGGGTTCGGTGAATGCCTTTTCCGGCGATAAAGATGCAAAAAACAATACGAGCAAGCAGAAGCCAATTAAAAAATCCGATGTACATGAAGAGCAACTTACCACCAAGGAGATTGCAAAGAAATTCGACGCATTTGATGCAAGATTGAAAAGAATTGAGAAACAACTCGAAGGGAAAAACAGCACTGACAACGTTGATACTGGCAGTGCTATAGAAGCATCGAGCGAAACAGACGAATCGCAATTTGGCCTGAACGGGAAAACTGAAACTGGAGTGGATAACTCTGGAAGTAGCGCAATCGCTGACGTTACACAGAGAGGTACTACGGAAAAAACAGATATTGATAAAGTGAATGACACTGGAGACATTGCAATCACGGAAGTTACTCAAGAAAGTATTACGGAAGAAAATTCCAAAGACGTGAAAAATGCTGAAGATGCTCAAAAAAATATTGCTGAAAATGAGTCAATATCTGATGTGGGAAAAACTGATATCGAAGGAGAAGATACCAGAGAAAGTATTGCCGAAGCAGAAAAACTCGTCAACGAAATTGAAAAACAGGAATAATTGGGTTAGGTACTGTGATTGGATATGCGCACTACGATAAAACATTTATGGAAAACCTATTTTTGTAAGAATTTCGAAGGATTTTCGTTAATAGAGATTTCTATGGTTCTGTTGATCATGGGGATAATCGCAGGTGGAGTGATGAAAGGCCAAGATCTGGTGGAGATAGCTCAGCTGAAATCCTTGATTGGCGATATTCAAAATTTACAGCTTGCTTATGCAAATTATACGAGTTTGTACAATGCGTTACCAGGAAACGACAAAGCGGCGACAGCAAAATTTGGAAGCAAAGTGACAGATGGTTCAGGATCAGTATCCACATCTGTCGATGATGCGAAAAAGGTATTTTCGCACCTTTATGCCGCAGGTCTCATTAATTCAGAACGTTACAAAACACCCAAAATTGGTGGCATATACGACATCGTATCTGAAGATGGGGTCGTTAAATTGAGAATTTCTAACAACGGAAATCCATCATTAAATGGGAAACAAGTAGTGTTATTAATCGCAAAAATGAAAGAAGTTGCCGGTGAAGATACAGAAATTTTGGAAACAGATCCAAAGGAAGTAACGAGCGATAAATCAAAAAAATATATTGTAAAAGCGAAATTGAATTAGGTTTGAAGTAGCAAAATCAAAAAAAAACAAATTTTTAATCAAAAGTGACGAGTTATCACCTCTGTGGCCACACCTTTACTCCGCCCCCTTAAGAAACAATACGCAATTATCCGCCATGTGTCCTGATACTTTACCATTCCCCATTTTTTACAGAATGAGTTCTCCATGTTATTTACACAGCACTTCCTTCCGGAGAACTCATTTCATGAATTGTAACACATTATAGTAATATTCGTTATTAATACACTCCGGCTATTACTTCTTTCTGTGCGTATATTCGCTACTTCTAATAATCTCACTCGTTGAATTACAGCAACCCAAATTTCTTTGAAGCAATGCGTACACATTGCCGCCTTTTTTAAGTAAGCCAAATCCGAATGTATCTGGCTGTTTTGTGCCTTCTCTTCTAATTCTCTTAGCTCAAAAGTATCATTCATCAAGTTCAAACTTACCAAGTTCTGCATTAGGTTCATCTACGCATTACCTGAAAAGGTTGTACATGTTTTCATTGAGGCGAGCATTAACAGTGTTATGATTACTTTAACAATCTCAGTTATTTAAGTGATAGTCATATCATTCAGCAAAACACTATTTTGTTTTCCTTTTGTGTTTTCCTTTTGTGTTTTCCTTTTGTGTTTTCCTTTTGTGTTTTCCTTTTGTGTTTTCCTTTTGTGTTTTCCTTTTGTGT
>JAITDA010000004.1 GCA_031282805.1 Holosporales bacterium | reverse complement strand
TAATAAATATCGTTAACTCTTTATTAATCTTTTTCTTTTATTATAAAAACAAAGATGAATATGCGTGCAATATATCACGAGTTATACTCAAGACACATTAGAGCATATTATCGGAATAGTTTTTTATTGGGGAGGAATTGAACAATGAATTTTAATAGAAAGATACTTCAGAGGATTTCGCTTTGTGGTTTCATTGCGGCGGTGGCGATGCCAACTGCTATGGCGACTGGTGTTACACATATCACACCAGAAAACAAAGATGCACTCGTGGCTGCTTCACGTCCAGCCGTGATCGTAGAAGTCAATACCGGATTTGTAAGTGTAGATAAAGATGAACTTCAAGTTGATATAAGGGCTTTTGGGCAGGGTATTCTCCGATTCGAAAAGGATCTTACATTGGGAGAAGATAGGGAAATCACCGTGTATCCAAAGGCTATTGTGAAAGGACCTGAAAGCGGAGGTAAGGTAGTTTTAACGAATGCAGGTCAAGTTCTTGTCCATCCGTATAGGCCTGATGGTACAGACAAATATGTAAGTACACTCCCCTCGGCACTATCCATGATAGAACAGAGTGGAACAAGTGAACTTGTCGCGAAAAAATCTGTTACGCTGACAATCGCGGAGGAAGGGAAACCGTTTTATCTGTATCGCTTAATGACCAAAAAAAATGGTTACACCAGAGTAATCGATGGAGGCATGATAGCAGCAATGGATGATACGTTAGACGGAGAAATCACAGGTTTTCCTGGATCTAATCCTATATCAACAAACGAGAACCCAGTTTACTTGATTTATGCCTCAGCAAACGGAGCTATAACAGCAGATAGACTTGATCTATATAGAGAATCAGATACAGTAAATAAGTGGCAAATACACCGTCTAATGCAGGAATTTGTACACAGAGGACCAGAAGTTCGCATCATGGATGCCCCAATATATCTGAATGTAAGTAATACCGGAAACGTCGAAGTGGATGATACCGAGTATTCATCTTCTTCAGCTGTTGTGAAAGAAGAGTTTACCTATGATGGACGAGTGTACGAGGAGACTACAGTTGGCACTGTAACGACGAATAACGGATTTAATGATGATGGTAAGCGCGATAAGATTAACCCCTTCACAATAGCGACTATCGGAGATGAGTTATGGGATATTATTCCAGATGTGAAGCGAAACGGCAGTACGTTGAAGACGGCGTTAACGAGCAGCTCCATTACATTAGAGACATTGAGGCAGACCCTAGATGATTTTGGGGTAGTAATTGAGACACAAGAGTGCATCAACTCATACTTCGACTTGTACCATCTACTCATACTTCCCGCAGGCAAAAAGAAGGCTCTCTTATTAGCCGATCAAGAGGGAACGAAATTGGCTGAGGTGGACAGTGATGGAACGATAGAGTACTCAATGCACAACATAGAACATACTGACGGCATGCTTATATTGAACGATTCGGCGGGAATGCATACAGTAACACTTAGCGGGAATAACTCCTACCTTAGCAAAGCAGTATTTAGATGTGGAATTAAATTTAATAACCTCCTTGCAGCTCCAAATATCGCGACTTGTTGTAGTGGAGCCTCATTGGAAGCCTGCTTGAATATCCCGAATTCTTCAGATTTGACCATTGTGGGCAATTTTGCGATGAAGCCAGGCACTACACTTAGGGTTAGTGGAAAAGTGAGATTAACAGATACATTACCAATAGTGGAGCCAGAAGAGTAGGTAAATGAGAATAAGCAACAAAGTGGATAAATTTTGACACTCATGCGCTACCATCGTGGATGCAATCTTCATGAAAACGATTGCTTCCACATGAGATTGAATCCAGTGTTTTTTCCTAATAAATCTATGATGATTGCATCCTCCACGCCGTCACAAGATGAGATTGTAGCAAAATTGAATAACATCATTCCGGATGTAACAAAAGCCGATGCCCCTTCCCTGTTTCGAGCATTGGAAACGTTAGAACAACCAACGCCACAAAGCATAAAGGATACACTGGACTCGTACGGGGTAATATGTGAGCAAGGCAGAGAGGTGGCCACCAAGCTATACAAACTGCTTACCAATGGCGATGGAGAGCAGAAGGCCCTCAGACTAACTGATAGCGATGATACGCGAATGGCTGAAGTGGACAGAGATGGAACGATAGAATACTCAATGCACAACATAGGTGATGAGCCAACAAGTAGAATGGAATTTAATAACGATTCGGAGGAAACGTATACAGTAACACTTAGTGGAAATAACTCCTTCCTTAGCGAAGCGCGGTTTCATTGTAAAGTTCATTTTAATAACCTCCTTGCAGCTCCAAAGGTTGCAACTTGTTATAGCGGAGCCTCATTGGAGTCTCGTTTGGATATCCCAAAGGATTCAGAGCTGACAGTTGTGGGTAAATTTACCATGAATAAAGGCAGCTTACTGCAAATTCGTGGAAAGGTAAAACTAATCGGCTCCTCGGAAGCAAGGTAAAACCAATCGGCACGGCGGCGCCGTAAGACGCCTGAAATGTATGGCGAAGTTCAGAGTTGAATTATGACTCATGAGAGGGGCCAAACGAAGCCATAAACATCGAGATGCCAGGAAGACGGACGTGAGGTCTGAATACACCGAAGACCATACGAAGGGGCCACGATCTGTAATGGAGGGAGATGGCCCTACGCGAATATGGGGGCAGGAGAGATGGATGGCATACCTTTCGATGAGAGGGGGCCGATAAGCTAGCTCCGTCGTACCGCTCCAGTGGGAGTCCAAATGAAGCCATAAACATCGAGATGTCAGGAAGACGGACGTAAGGTCTGAATACACCGAAGACCACACGAAGGGGCCACGATCTGTAATGGAGGGAAATGGCCCTACATGAATATGGGGGCAAAAATCCGGAAAATTACATATCGGATGATGAATGCGGAGCAGAATTAGTTGCCTCCACCTAGGACTGAGACATACTTCCAAGGTTGAGGCATTTTCACAAACCAGAACAATATAACAGATTCCGGATAGCAATAAAAAGAAGGATGAGAGTAACTCAGAACATTCGAAAAACAGAAGCTATACATTAAAAGAGGAATTAGTGAAAATGTCACCACGTCTATTGTAATATCTGCTCAATTCACAGTTAGTTCGTTGAAGAACTAAAATTATGGAAAAGCTAATGGCTACAAAATTGAATGAATTGAAAATCTCCGTTGTACCCAAATCATTTTTCATGATGAACTTTGCGCTGGCAGCCGCTCTTTAATGGCAATCCTGTGGATCTATATCAATCAATATCCTCACTTTGTTTGATTTTTTATAATTAGCAAGCCAATTTTTTATGTAATTTTGTAGCCTCTTTGCAGATAAAACGACGATCTTTAAACGGTATCTTGACCGAATTTTGTATACCACCGGTTGTATTGGGCCAATTATTTTTAAATCTCGGTCGTATGGCGCGATTTTTACCAAATTTTTTGCAACATTTGCAACAATGCTTTCCGACAGAGCAGACACCACAATTGTAGCCATTTTCCCAAAAGGTGGCATTCCTGTAATTTTACGATTTCTAATTTCATTGCTATACAATTGTTTTATATCGTTGTTTCTTAAAATCTCGATTATGCAATCATCTGGATTATACGTCTGAATAACAACTTTAGAGACATCTTCCCCTGTCCGCCCAGCTCTTCCAGCGACCTGAAAAATCGTCTGAAATGTCCTCTCAATTGAACGAAAATCCTCTCCATACAACATTGCATCAACACAAACTATTACAACGAGGTTGAGGTCGTTGAAATTGTGCCCCTTCGCGATGATTTGCGTACCAATAATGATATCCACCTCATTATTTTTTATTTTTTCAACTGCATTCAAAATTTTATTTGGAGTATCGACTGTATCACTCGAAAGCACGAAAATTTTCGCTTCAGGAAATAGCTCTTTACATTCCTCTTCCATTTTTTCAACGCCGATTCCAATTCCGGTTAAATTACTGCTTCCACATTTCTCACATTTGCTCCTTACAAAGGTCGTGAATCCACAGTAATGACACAATAATTCATTTGTGGCAAGGTGATAACAAAGCCACGAAGAGCAAGCAGGACATGTCATTTTCCAACCGCAGGTTTTGCAAAAAATTTTTGGAGTGTGTCCTCTTCTGTTAACAAATATTAAAACTTGTTTCTCTGATTTCAGACAATTTTTTATCTCTTGAATTGAAAATTTGCTCAGTATTCCGGATTGCTTTTCCTTCCTCAAATCATCAATTAAAACCGTTGGAAGTATCGCATTGGGAAAATATCTTGAAACTAATTCAACGTATTCATACCTTCCGTTTAGTGTGTTGTTGTAAGATTCTACAGAAGGAGTTGCAGAGGAAAGAACAACTGGAATACCAAGGAGACATCCAAGATAAATCGCCATATCTCTCGCATGATATGTTGTTGTTTCACTTTGTTTGAAGGATTGATCGTGCTCTTCGTCCACAACAATGACAGATAAGTTCCTAAGTGGTATGAAAATAGCTGACCTAGTGCCAACAACTACCACATCATCTCCGTCCACAGCTTTTTTCCAAATTTCTAATTTTTTTGCTCTAGAAACGGAGTTGTGCCACGTAAAAACATTAATGCCGAGCCGTTGAGAAACCTTCTTGGTGAGCTCACCTAACAGTGCGATTTCAGGAACGAGGATCAACACTTGTTTTCCCGACTGTTGCGCTGTAGTTCCTTTATCTTCCTTATTATTTTTACTTGAAAAGCAGTCATTTATCACATTTGCAATGAATTCGAGAAAAACCTCTGTTTTTCCGGACCCGGTTATTCCATGAAGGAGAATTGTTTTGAATGTGTCTTTGTACTTTAACATGTGCGAGACAGCAGTTCTTTGATCTTGATTTAACTCCACATGTTCTAAAATTTGTTTGCATTCATTCTTCCCGCTCTTTCTTTGTCCCGATAAAATCGAATCCACCGAAAAGGGAACAAGCAATTTTAAAACGCTTCCCAATTTTACCAAATTATACTTAGCAACAAAGTCGGCAAATTCCACATACTTTTCGGATATTTTATAAGGTAAAATCGCCTTAATCGTTTTTATCTTTCCAGAAAAGTTGGGAACTGTTTCATTATTAATTACGATACCGACACTTTCCTTGTTTCTAAAATCCACAACGACTAGCTGCCCAAAGTCCAGCACATCATCGAAGAAATAGGTATACAACCAGTCGAGCTCCTTCAAAACCGCAATGTTGTAGTTCAATACCTCTTGCTCCAAGAAATTCCTGCCCCAACTGATTCCTTACCAGACAAATCAACTGAGATCTTTGTGTTCTTGGCGACATTTGTTTCAACGACGACACTTGTCGTCGCTTTTGCAGCACCTTGATCCACTGAAACCCTCAGTTTGCCTATCTTTTTTCCTATACTAACAGCATCATATTCTCCATTTTTGTTGTTGGTATTTTTTCTGATTGCGATTGAATCAAGACATAACGTTGTTTTAAATTTCGTCACAATATCACCACTATTACCACCTGAGACCTGGTTCATAACTGAAAAAAGAGTTAACCCCTCACCAGTTGATATATCCGCAGAACTTTTATCGAAAAGCATATATGACAAAATATCCTTCTTTGACATGTATGGTGAAGAAAAGAATTTAACTTTTGTTCCTTTTTCATTTTGAAAAAATCTTGCACCGACAACTTTGTTTGTTAGTTTTTTTTCAGCGGAAACATTTACATTTAATCCTGTTGAATCAAACAAGATTTCTCCATTTTTAAGTTTAAATTTATTGTCTGAAACGACAATTTTGCCTTTTTCGAGAACTGCCTTAGCATTGCATTGCAAATCATTAATATTTCCACAAATTGTTGCACCTCCGTTCCAAAGACTGTCAACTCCATATCCAGTAATTTTTAAACCTTGTTTTATAGTGAATTTTATGTCAACTAGACATTCTAGTGGTAAAATGAAATGATTCTCTGACGAGCTGTATTCGGCATTAATTGGTTTTATGAGATCAATGGCCCTTGAGGATAAAATCACTAAACTTGAAATATCAATTTCAGAATTATTTGCACTTACGTTTCCAAAAAGTTTTAAATCTTTAAGTAGGAGCCCTTTCAGACGTATATCCCCATCAAACCTAGCACTAAGCCAATTTTGTTCAACAGCCTTCAAATTGTCGAATTTAATGGAAACATCCATGTTAATTCCATCTTTCGTAAATACAATGTTTCCGGTTCCATTCAATTGTCCAGGACTTTTCGAATCATCCCTTGCATATATTTTTTTCAAGTTAATTTCGTTATTCTTTAATGAGCAATCAAAGATTATATCACGAATATACGTTCCACTAATTTGGTTGATATAAATACCATCGCTCAGGATAAGCTTACCATAAATTTTCGGATCTGAAACATCACCATCACTCCTCACGTCGTACGACAATTTTCCAGAAATAATATTGCTTTGATTCAACTCGTATTTCGCAACGTCGAATGTACCAGAAAGAGTTGCTTTTATCTTGCTCGTAGTTGAAATGAGCCAATTATCAATTAAAATTTCAGATTCCAATCGGTTTTTTCGTTTTAAAAAGTCAAAAAAAACTTTTAAGTTGATTTTATCTTTAGAATAACTTGCATCTACATCGATATTTGGAATCTTGACTGAATTGAAGGTGAAATTACTTAATTTCAATTTTAGTTTTTCCACGTTGTTACTGTATTCACCACTTCCACTTAAAGTTCCAGTTATATCAGCTTTACAAAATTGCGATACATCAACGCCTATGAATTTCACAGAACCAAGGGAAAAATCATCTTCAGATAAATTTATATCTTTAAGAAAAATTTTCCCGTCTTTTAACACGATTGTGATAGTTGATACAGTACCATCATCATTCACGGAAAACGGTTCTACAATTGCTCCATTTCCGAAAAAAACATTGTCTACCAGCAAAAATTTTTTACTTAAATCGTACGATAGTCTTCCAGATACATTCCATACTTTGGACAATAACTCTGACTCGAGTTGCCCATTTTTCAACGAAATTTTGCTCATAAATTTCATATCATTAAACGGGACAGTTAACATTCCGGTTAAAAAATTGTCACCACATTTACCATCAAATGTGAATTCCTTTGATTGGTATTTTGCTGCCACGTTTAAGTGGCGATTTCCAGACTTATATGTAATGTGAGCCGCTAAATTCCTGAAAATAACATTAGCAAGAATGTTATTTTCCTTAAATTGCCAAGATGCCATAAATGCGTCATCATTCGCATTTAATCTCAAACACCTTACACTTGTGTGTTTATCGTAAATAAATGATAGGTTTTTCACTAAATACCCATCAACATTCAAACTATCGACCGAAGCTGTCTTAATAATTTTTTGCACCAAAATTGGCATCATGACTTTTAAGTCAGAAGTACTAAGCCCACCATCGATTTTTGTCGTGATATTCAATTTATCAACATGTAATGTTTTAATACGGAACAAGTTTTTCGCAATTTTTACATGCATTGTATCAAGACTCATGTCAAACTCATCGCTAGAGATTGAGAGATCTTTAACAAAAAAACTAAATGGGAACAGTCCTTTTATAGTTCGAAATTCGACCTTAACATGCCCTCCTCCAAGTAAATTAACTATCTTATTTTGAATAACAGAACTTTGCAGAATCGCAAAAATTGACATAAAAATAATTGCGACAACGCAAGAGATTTTTAGAAATTTTCTAATTGCGTAACGTACGATCACATAATGCCTCTAGTTCATCAACTTCCTTTTCAATAACCTCCAAAGCAGTGCTCCAAAAATCCTCAGAATCAGCATCTAAATTAAAAAACTGTGCTATTTGACGATAATCCATCGTTCCGCCAGAAGACAAAACTTCTTCGTATTTTTTCACAAACTCTTTTCCGTTTTTCTCATACTCCAGGTAGAGTTTCTGGACAAAAAGATATCCAAATGCATACGAATACACGTAAAACGGACAACTGGTAAAGTGTGTGATATATCCCCAAAGGTTATCAATCGAAGGATCTAATTCAACGGAATCACCCATGGATTCAGACAATACTTCACGCCAAACCTTATTCACAATATCGCAGGATAACTCCTTCTCCACTCTCAATCTGTGGATCCTTTGCTCAAATTTAAAAAATGCAACCTGTCGAAAAACGGTGCTCATAACATCATCAAGCGCCGAACACATGATCTCTATTTTCATTTTTTGATCCTTTTCCTTCGACAAGAGGTATTTATTTACGAGTTTTTCCGAAAATAGTGACGCCGTCTCTGATATATTTAATCCAGGATCAGTTACTAGTTGCTTGTTTTTGGCAGATAACGTCTGATGTATTCCGTGGCCAAATTCGTGTGCCATAGTTAAAACATCTCTAGTAGTTCCATAAAAGTTCAAAAGTATAAATGGGTGTCCATTCACATTCGTTGGACAAGCGAATGCACCGGAGACTTTTCCATCTGCTGGATAGACGTCAACCCAACCGTCACTTACCATGCGCATAGCTATATCGTGAAATTTTTCCGAAAAATCCCCAAAGATGCGTAATACAATACCTACAGCTTCATCATAAGTAAACTTATGATCTCTTTTTCCAGAAATTTTTACAACTGAGCAACGATCCCAGTATTGTATCTTTTTCCTACCAAGAAGCTTAGCTTTTATTTTGTAATATCTGTGGCAAATCGCAGCACATTTGCTTGCGATGGCTGCAATCATTGCATTAACCGCCGCATCTAAAACTTTATCTTCCAAGAATCTATTGGCTTCTGGTGTGTTATATCTTCTGAGGTCGGAGTACACCACCTTATGCGAGAGGGCTACGTTATTGATTACCGCTAATAAGGTAATTGAATTTTTAGCTAACTCGCGTGACAAAGCCTCAGTCGCCCTCTTCCTAATTGATTCGGTTTTTCCATGATTGGCAAGTTCTACAGCCCCAGAAATACCATATTTTTTACGGCCAATGAAGATTTCAATTCTAGAAAGAATATCCTCATGCAGCTTGTACCAAGTTTGTCCAGTCACTAAACTCAATTTCGTAAGAACAAACTCCTCTGAAGGAGACAACGTGTAATCTTTGAATTTAAATACTTCTTCAATAAAAGCTGCATATTCAGTAAATTCCCGAATTTTACCGAGAAGCTCTTTTACATTGTTGTAGTCAAGTTTTTGAATTTCACCGACAAACCAACTCAACTTCGCAAAACTGTCGGCCCACCATTCGCAAATTTTTTGGTAAGCAGCGGACGTTTCAACATCTTTGATATTTTTTTTATGACTCAAGTTAAGGTACACATAAGGTTTTAAGGAATCACGAACTATTGCGTCGTACTCACAAACAGCATTGGCTAAACTTTCAATAGAAAGGTTCCCTTTGTATTTTTTGGTAAAAATATCTATCATCTTCGATATTTCATTTTTATCGTTATCTATACCTTCGGAACACACTGAATCGTATAAACAGTCGAGGCTCCATGTTACGGGATACTTAGAATCAGCATGCACCACATTTCCTCCGCAAAACATCAAAGCTCCAAGAAGCAAACACCATGAAATAGCAGAACTCAGCTGCATAAACAAATGCGGCAACCTCAAACTAATGCAGAAACCCCGACGTAAGTCCGATTATTTCTGCCGGTCCTAAAAAAAACAGTTCCATCGACGAGGGAATATATGGTGTGATCCTTTCCAAGGCCCACGTTATCGCACGTCCTATATTTTGTTCCCCTTTGCCGAATAATAATCGTTCCGGCCTGAACGTACTGTCCTCCAAATCTTTTCACACCGAGCCTTCTACCAATCGAATCTCTGCCATTTCTTGAACTACCACCAGCTTTTTTTGTCGCCATTTCTTTCTCCCTACTTAGCTAAAGAGATATCAATTACCTTCAAAACGGTCATCCATTGGCGATGTCCGTTTTTCCTCCTATAGTTGTGTCGACGCTTCTTTTTGAAGATCACAATTTTTTTGTTTCTAACATGTCTTAAAATTTCGGCGCTAACAATAGTGCCTTTAGTCTGAAGACCAATCGCAACGCCGCCACTATCATCGGAAGAAGTCATCAAAACATCATCCAATGTTACTGTAGTCGCTGGCTCCGCGTCCACTTTCTCCACCTTCAAAACATCACCTGGCTTAACACAATATTGCTTCCCACCAGTTCTCACAACCGCAAACATACAACCCAACCAGCGCGTCCAACACCAACCAGCACACTCTACCTTCTACCATAAAGTACTGTAAATGTCAAAAAATTTCGTAGTTCGGTGTAAATTTACCAAAACTTGGAATGAGGGTGCGATATTTTTACCTGTACCTTAACCATGTATGTTCAAATATCATTTTATAGAAATCTCTTTTTGAGAGTGTAATTGCCTCTAGGGAGCATAAGTGGTATCATGTGCGCATTCTGATTTTACAAAATTGATGCGACGTTACAGATGCGAAAGCAGGTATTTTCAACTGTCTTATCTATTTCATTAATTGCATTTTTGTTTGTTTTGCCGGATTTTATCTTCTCTTTCTTTAACGAATCATTCAGGCATTCCAGAGATCTAAGGGTTCTATTTATTATATTTCCGCTAAGTATTGGTATTACGATTAATAAGTATAAATCTGTATCTATTATATTGCTTTGCATCCTCTCATTTTTGCAAATAATACAATTTGCACACATAGCGTATTTCGGGAATCAAATGTCTCCGTACTCACTGCATATTTTAACACATGAAGTTGAAGATGTTTTGACTGAATCTGTGAATATGATATCAAGGTATATGTATGTAATTCCAACTGTAATATTGCCATTTTTAGGAATTCTGTTCTGCCTATTGAAAATCAAAAGTTCAAAATCAGTGCTGGGAACGGTAATTTTAGGGGCAATATTTTATTGTTGCTACACAAGGTATTATAACGGTGAACGTCCGGGTTTAAATACTAATGAATTGAGATTTACAATCGGAAATTCGATAAAAGCCATCATTGGATACGGAATATTGGAAACACATACCTTCGAATCTAGCGAGTATATTCCATATGAAATAACTGATATTTATACTGGCGATGATATCAATGAACCAATAACGATTGTCTATATAATGGGCGAAAGCTGCAATTACAAACACATGTCACTCTTTGGATACGAAAGAGAAACAACACCACATCTTAGCGAATTGGCTAAAATGGAAAATTTTTATTTTACAAATGGTATTTCGAGTGGTGTTGCAACATTCGCAGCAAGTAAATTCATGTTGAACGCCATAAGAGAGCCAGATAATATCAAACAAAGCGCAAAAAATAGCACAAACTTATTTAAGCTGGCAAAGCAGCATGGCTTCAAAACTTTCTACCTATCAAGTCAAACTTCGCATCTTCTGTCGAGTATTTCAGGCGTAAATTACATCGATGTAGCAGTAACACGTGGATTACACTTTACAGATTCAAGAAAGCTCAAAGACGAACACCTATTTGATCTGTTGGCAAAGCAAAAATTTGGAAAACGTAACTTTATAGTTTTACATCAGACATGTATTCATGCCCCGTATACAACAACATTTAGTAAAAATTTTACTGATCGTAGTAGGTTCACTGGTTCAAAAAACAAATTAATAGACGAATACGATAATGCCATGTTTTACAATGATTTCCTGATCTCAAAAATGTTCAATACCTTCAATAAGGAGCAAAACGGAAAATTTTACATAATTTTCGCATCAGATCATAATGAGGCTCTCGGCGAAAACGGTCGTTTTGGACACACACAATTATTTCCGGAAATTGCCAATATCCCGATCATCGTACAAAGCAATGATCTTCATTTCATCGACAACATCAAACAGATATTTTTGCCAAATCATTATGAAATTGCAAAAAGTATTATCAAAATACTCGGCTATAAATTCAATAATCCGAACGAGCATAAGAATCTTTTTTATATATGTGGAGTTGATCCGAGTGGGAAATGCGGATATATTCCATATGTAAAAAATCAACAGAAAAGATTTGTAAAATATGGGAAGGCGTCAGATTAGAAAGGGAATTTTCAAGCATGTGAGAGATATCAAAAATGCCTTTTACTACTCATTGAACGGCATCAGGTTTTTAGTCAAGGAGCGCGCATTCAAACATGAGCTCTATCTTGGATGCATCATTGTAGTAATTGAACTTTTCAAAAATACTAGTCCTACAATGAGACTATACCTCTTTTCTTCGTATTTTTTCATATTGGTAACAGAGGCGTTTAATTCTGCGATTGAAACTACGGTAAACAGAATTGGCGTTAAAAAACACGCTCTATCTCAGATGGCAAAGGATATTAGCAGTGCAGCCGTTTTCTTGGCAATTTTCCATTTTGGAATCGTTTGGATTTTGTCATTTGTATTGTGATACAATCCTCCTGTGATCACGTACGTCGACGATATGTATGTCAGTAGGTTGTGTAATACTAGCGGCTGGTACTGGTACTCGAATGAAAAGCGCGACTCCAAAAATTTTTCAAGAAATAGCTGGCAAGCCAATAATTCGATATGTAATTGACGCATGCAGGTCAGCCGGTCTTCAGGAAATGATACTAGTGATTCCTCCAAATCTTGAAGGGCATGGTTTATTTGTGAATACAAAGACAGTTGTGCAAACTTCTCCTCTTGGAACCGCAAACGCCGTTCTTGAAGCCATTCCATTTTTAAAGACTGAGTACACGATAATTACGTGCGGGGATATACCTCTTATTGCAAGACAACACCTTCAATTACTGCTCGAAAACAGAGCTGACGTATCACTTATAGCCATGCGAATTTCCGCAGAATTTAATCACATGCCATATGGTAGAGTTATTACCAACAGTGATGAATTTCAAAAAATAGTCGAATACAAAAATGCAACAGTAGAGGAAAAAAAGTGCGGAATTGCAAATTCCGGAGTATATACAATTAAAACCAAATTACTCACAAAATACTTGCTGGACG
>JAITDA010000089.1 GCA_031282805.1 Holosporales bacterium | reverse complement strand
ATTTTCTTGTTCAAGAGATTGCTTTTGTTCTTCTAATTTACTTGGAGTTTCTTTCTTCAACCTTTCATTTTCTTGTTCAAGAGATTGCTTTTGTTCTTCTAATTTACTTGGAGTTTCTTTCTTCAAAGTTTCATTTCTCTTATTATCTGGCAATTTGTCCAGACTAGACATTAGTACATCAAGTGAGCCGTACTCATTTATTAAAGCAGCAGCAGTTTTGAAGCCAATTCCAGAAATCCCTGGGATGTTGTCTGAAGCGTCTCCTGTAAGAGCGAGCACATCCAAAATCTTATCTGATGTTACTCCGAATTTTTGTACAATGTCTTCTTCGGTAATGTAACGTTGTTTTACCGGATCGTAGACTGACACATTTACGCCAATGAGTTGCAACAAATCTTTATCTGAAGAGACGATGTTTACACTGTGCGTATCACTTGTCATTTTTGTATATGTTGCGATTATGTCATCGGCCTCAAATCCAGGGCTTTCCGCTATAACAAATCCGAAACTTTGACACGCTTCTTTGATAAAAGGAATTTGATTCAATAGTTCGTTGGGCATAGATTTCCTGTTTGCCTTGTATTCTGGATAAATATCGTTTCTAAATGTCCTTTTTCCGGTATCTAAAGCTGCTACAAACATCGCTTTCGAGAATATTGAAGTAATTTTGAGCATAGCAGAACAGAATCCGTACAAAGCTCCAACCTCAGTTCCATTATGCGTTAAACTTGGTAATCCGTAGAATGCACGGTATACAAAGCCGGAAACATCAATTAGTACAATCATGCAATTTTTCTGATCTTTACACTTTTAACTTTTCTCGGATCTGCATCTAATATTTCGAATTCGAGCAATAGCTCACGGCAAATGATTAATTCACCGCGAATTGGGACTCTTCCAGTTATCGATGAAACCATTCCACCTATAGTATCAATAGAGTTATCTTCAGGTGTAATTTTGATTCCGCCGTATTTATGTATTTCATCAAAGGTAGACTTGGCGTCGGCTATTACAGCTCCATCGGAGTTCTTTAAGACTTTCTTTTTTTGATTTTTAACGTCTGAGACATCCTGTATATCTCCTATTACTTCCTCGATTATATCGATGAATGACACTAATCCATCAACCCCTCCGTATTCATCAACTACTATCGCTATCTTTATGCCAGTTTCCCGCATCTTAAAGAGCAAATCTAAACTTTTCATGCTTGGTGGAACAAATAGTACTTCCTTTACGAATATGCTCACGTTAAATGGTTTATTCATTTGAAACCAATTAGCGACGTCCTTCAAGTGTACAGTACCTACAACGTTGTCTATTGCTCCTTGATATATTATTATTGAAGACTTTTGTGTCTCGACGAACTGCGATATCAATTCTTCTATTCGTACAGTTATCGGTAAGGCATTAATTTCTACTCGTGGGATCATGACATCCTGGACTTTAATTTCTCTTAAATTCAAAACATTTTCAAGAATCTCTCTTTCATTTTCCGTAATAGATTGAATTTCGGAGGAACTATCCTCTTCTATTAATTCTTCGATTGCATCGCGAAGAGATGTCTCCTTCGAATTTTCCCATGCAAATAACTTCGCAAAAAAATTTTTCAATATATGCTTTGATTCACCAAAATTCATGCAATATCCTTTCCTACCGCGACAGCATGCGGTTTGCCAACACTGAATAGTCCAAGCACTGCAGCCTCAAAATTTTCCATTTTTTCGGCATTTTCCTCATTGTCATGATCCATTCCTAAGAGGTGCAAGAGGCCATGAACAAATAAATGGGAACACCTGTCAAAGAACGAATTGTTAACTAATCTTCTTAGAACGGTTTCATGCGACATAGCAATATCTCCCAAAAGTATTTCATTTTCAGAAATGGCATTTACAGCAATATTGAACTTTTCATATTGTGGAAATGAAAGTATGTCAGTTGCAGTATTTTTGCCCATAAAATCGTTGTTTAACTTCTTCATGTACTTATCATTCGTCAAAAGCAAATTGACCGAAAGATTATGTTGGTTACAGTAAACTTTTTCAAGAACCCCAAATAGCAGGTCATTCAAGAAAGCTTTCCATTTCCAAAAATCATCAATGGATGTCCATTTTTTGTCATCTATGATTAATCTTACAGGCGTCACATTAACTTTCCAAATACGCAATTTTCTCGAGCTGATTCAATGAAAACATTGCGAAAATTGCCGATTAGATTATCATCACTTTCAACTATTACAGATTGCAGATATATATTTTTGCCAATGTATTGGCTCTTTTTTTTTCCAGCTTTATCAAATAATACCTCTTGTGTAGTGCCGATAATAGCTTTGTTGTGATTAATTTGGTCTTTAAGTAGCGAAGTTTGCAAAATCTTAAGCCTGTTTTCCTTAATGTCTTCCGGGATTTGACCTTCCATTTTGTCGGCTGGAGTATCCTTTCTTCTGCTATATTTAAATGAGTATGAGGTTGTATACTTTACCCTTTGCGCCAGCCGTATAGTATCATAGAATTCATCTTCTGTTTCAGTAGGAAATCCAACAATAAAGTCTGAGGAAAATTGTATCGTGGGGCATATAGCTTTGAATTGTTGTAGTTTTTCGACGTATTCCAAAGCAGTGTGTTTTCTGTTCATAATTCTCAGAATTCTATCATTTCCAGATTGCACTGGAACATGAACAAACGGAGTTAAAACAGGAATTTGAGAATGAACTTTCATTAAATTGATTGAAAGGTCTTTTGGGTGTGATGTCGTATAACGAAGCCTTTTCAATCCGTTTAAATTCGATATTTCTAGGATCAACCGATCTAAGCTCCAAGTTCCTCTCGTTTGTCCGATATTTATGTAAGGAGCCTCACCATCGTATGAATTAACATTCTGTCCAATTAGTATGATTTCCTTTGTGCCACTAGCCAGTAACCCCTTTATTTCACTTAACACGTCAGCCACAGGTCTTGAGTATTCACAGCCCCTTGTATACGGGACAACGCAGTACGTGCAAAAATTATTACATCCTTCTTGGATTGTTACAAACTCACTGTATGAAGAGGTTTGCCTTTTAGGTAGGCATTCGAACTTTGCACCTTGTTCGTTTGTATCGTGATTGAGATTTAAAGAAAGAATTTTGTCAGCTTTGTTTTCGATGACTGAATTCACATATTGTGGCAACTCATGATACATTTGTGAGCCGAATGATATATTTATGTTGTTACGTTTGAATATCGCTTCTCCTTCACCTTGAGCAACACACCCGCCAACGGCTACTACAGTCGTTTTTTGCTTCTTCAGAGCGCCTATACGAGAGAATAACTTATTTACCGCTTTTTCTCTTATATTGCACGTGTAGAATATCAGAATATCTGCTTCACTTGCTTCCATTGTTCTGATAAAACCGGTTGTCGACATAATGTCTGCAATCCTACTTGCATCGTACACATTCATCTGGCAACCGTACACCTCTATATAGAATTTATACGCCATTGTCTAGTTAACTGTGTTTGCGGTATTGTACCTATCAAAAGAATTCATTTCTACAATTTTCATCATCATGTTGAACATGTCTTCCACGCTGACAATTTCTAATAAAGATTGTTTTTCACTTGGGTGAAAAGGACAGGCCATTGCTAGCGCTGAAACAAGAATTTTGACTGGGGTTCTTTCTATCTCTGTCCAATTTGGAGAAATTTCTAAATTTTTAAAGTACACATCAAGTGCGCTCATCAATTTTTTCTTATCGAAATCAAAATTTGTATCTTCTTTATCCATATCCACCAGAAATTTCTCGTATGATACGGACACTCTTTCAATGCCCGAATTATCTGGTGGAAGTTCGTCGACAATTTCGAACCTACAAATTCCATAAATATTAACAACTACTTCTTCGCTGCCAATAAAGTTTATATCTGTGATTTCTCCGGCACATCCAGTTTTAAACGAATGTATTAATTCCTTGTTTCTTGCCCCCTTCATAAAAATTGGCTTTGGTTGTACTATTGCAATAACGTTGTTTTTTATGATTTCTGAAGAAAAGCCGAGGTAATCGTTTTCAGACATTACGACTGGTAGCTGCGCCTTCGGCATCAGTATAGTCGACCTGACACGAAAGACCGGCAATATACTTGGCAGCTTTTCCATTAAACATTCCAACAAACCAAAACATGTACACATTATATCACAAAAAAGTTTGGTAACGTAGGAATATTGGATGGTTAAAATCGCGTTTGCAAGCCGATGTTGGAGCAAAAAGCGCCAACTTACGGTAGAATTATAATGGTACTTGTAATGCCACGATTCAAAATAACAAATTGGATTGTGAATTACATAATTGAAATTTGCGTATAAATTGGAGGTTATTGAGCGTTTTTTTTGTTCTATTTGCACCGCATCTAGGCCGGTATTATTCTGTAGCTGCCAATACAGATCCAATGCGATTTACTTACGATTTGTTAGAAATATTGGTATATGACTGTGCACGAGTTATTGCTGATGGCGTTGGAGTTCGCATCGTAGTTCCCAGAGGCAAAGGAGGTTTCGCTCGCACTATGCCCCAAATCATTGGTGTGGTGGTTTGAGAAGGCTTCCTTTGAGTCCTTTCTGTAGTTCCAGCCGATTCAAGGCCTGCATCATGCGCAGTATATCCAATCAATGATCCGGCGAGAAAAAACAACAGACTGCAAACAAAAATTCCTAATGCCAAGATCAGCTTTTTCATACGTGATTTCCAATCTTAGCGACTATATCGTGACCCCATTTCGAGATATTTCCCGCTCCCGCAAAGAGAATTATATCATCGCTTGTAAAAGCTTGATTTGCAAGCGTTGATTTCAAAATCAATTCAAGCTCCACTTCGTCACTCGCGATCAAAACGTCCTTATTTTGTAATTTGAGTTGCTCAAATAGATCTTTTGAAGTTACCTTTCCTGATTCCGAATCATCCGCCTTATAAACTGGCAAAATTATTATTTTATCAGCTGTGCCGAAACATTTGCAAAAATCCTCAAACAACAAATTTAATCTTGTAAAACGGTGAGGTTGAAATATTAACAATACCTTACCAGCGACCCTTTGGTGCGCAGCATCAAGTAGTGCCGAAATTTCTGTAGGGTGATGAGCGTAATCATCTACTGCTAATGTGGCTCCAATCGTTCCGATTGTCGTGAATCTTCTATTCACTCCAGAAAAGGTTGCGAGTGTTGATTTTATCGTTTCGATATTTATTTTAAATTCGTTCGACATTGCAATTGCTGCAAGAGCATTTTTGACATTGTGTTTGCCGAATAGCGGAATGAAGATGTCGTCTACTTTGCGTCCTCCATACCAAACATCAAAAGTTGTTCCGCTGTCTGTTTGTCTGATGTTTTCAGCCTTGAACATTGAATGATTTTCTATGGAATATGTTATGATTCTGCGGTCGGTACTGTTGCCAACTACATCGGCGGTATTTTCGTCATCTATACACACTATACCAACACCATAAAACGGCAAGTTGTTTAAGAAAATTTTAAAAGCGTTTTTTAAGTTGTCGAGTGTGCCGTGGTATGTTAGGTGTTCATTATCGATATTTGTAATTACACCAATTGTTGGAAAGAAGTGGAGAAAACTGCCGTCTGATTCATCGGATTCAATCACTGCCCAATCTCCTGTTCCAAGCTTCGCATTCGTACTATACGAATTGATGATTCCGCCATTGATGACTGTCGGATCAAGCCCGGCCATTTCAAGAACCGCAGCGCAGAGAGAAGTTACAGTCGTTTTGCCGTGAGACCCGGCAACAACAACCGATTTTTTAAATCTCACAACCTGTGATAACATCTCGGCCCTTGAAAGACGTGGAATGAACAGTTCTTTTGCTCTCAATAGCTCTGGGTTATCTGACTTGATTGCGGATGAATAAACAATTACACTGGCTCCATCTACATTTTTTGCTTCATGACCGATGAATGTTTTTATTCCAAGTTTTTCAAGCCTCTTTACGTTTTGTGAATCAACTTTGTCACTTCCCTGAACCAAGTATCCGAGGGAATGGAGGATTTCCGCTATTCCGCTCATTCCGATTCCACCGATACCAACAAAATGCACCTTTAAATTGCAGTTGTCGCATGATGCAAACATCTTGCCACCATTTTTCCTATTCGTGTTGATTATACAAAGTTTTGTGAACAATTTGGGCAAACTTTTTTGTTGTATCCTTAATATAAAGCTTTTTTAAATTTTTTGACATGATGTACCGCGATGTCTCGTCTTCAATCAAGTGCTGTATTACTTGTTTCAATCTTTCCACGGATATATCTGCTTCACCAATGACAATTGCCGCACCATGCTTTTCCAAAAATTTGGCATTTTCCATTTGATCTCCGTTAGTTGATTTAGGATACGGAATCAGAATGGCAGGTTTTTGAAACCCTATGATTTCAAATATGCTTGATGCTCCAGATCTCGAAACTACTAAATTACTTTTCTTATACATCGTGTCAATTGTGTCAAAAAACGTGCTGATTAAGCAGTCTACCCCATAAGCATCATAAGCGTTTTGTATTTTCTGAATATCTTCCTGTCTCGCCTGTTGAATCACCTTTATCGAAAAAGTTTTTGCTGTTTCGCAAATTGCGGAAACAATATCTTCTGAAAAAAATTTCGCTCCCTGGCTACCACCAAATACCAGAATTGTAAAAATTCTATTATTAGAGTGTTTTTTAGATGTGTATTCTTGCTCATATCGTGTTGGATTGCCGACAAAAAAAACATTCTTTGTGCGTGATAAATTTTGCACTGCGCCGAAAGACGTTATCACTTTTGTTGACATTTTGGTCAAAAGTTTATTGGCTTTTCCAACGACGGCATTTTGTTCGTGTATTATTGTTTTGATTCCCAGTAACTGCGCTGCTAAAACGAAAGGTACGGACGGATACCCCCCAAACCCAATAACCAAATTAACTCTTTTTCGTAGCAAATATACTGCTGCGAGACAAAGACTTAACAATACAGATACATACAAAAAAAACTTCGAAGATGTACTTATACATTGAATTACGGCAGTTGATTTGAATTCTTCCAGATACTGTTGGCCTCGTTGATCGGTTGCAAATACAACGCTGATATCTGGACTACTCAATTCCCTCGCGACACAGAGTGCTGGAAAAACATGTCCGCCAGTTCCACCGGCGGCAACAACGACGAGCTTCCTCACGCCGTATCCAATTGTCTCGACTTTTTCAGTGCATTCTAACATTACAATCGCGGTAGTGTTAATA
Source organism: Holosporales bacterium (assembly GCA_031282805.1). Taxonomy (GTDB): domain Bacteria; phylum Pseudomonadota; class Alphaproteobacteria; order RUG11792; family RUG11792; genus JAITDA01. Next base: position 10,139 of record JAITDA010000089.1, on the reverse strand, counting down.
TTTTTAGCAAATTTCACAAAAATTATTTAATACACAGACGATCGCGAATATTTGTTGCATTTTTGACGTTTATTGAATGAAAGTAAGCGGGACAATACGGATGCTTTCTTTTAGCAATTTTCATGATTTTGCCTGTCTTTGACCAAATAAACAATCCATCCTCATATATGTCGTGAAATGGCCTAGTGGGTTTTCGTTTTTCGATACGTCCATCAAATCCAAAATTACGTTGAATTGAAGCAACTTTTCTTCGCCCTTTCTGTAGCGAAGTTGAATAAAACTTTCCACCTTCAACAAAGCAAAGTACATTTTCACCTGGTACCACAACGATGTCAGGTTTTGAAGTCAGCGCCCATGCTAACGTCCCAAATGATGCCAGCGCTAGTCCGATAAGGCGTATTTTCGTTTGGAGCAAGCACGTGATTATACCGCCAATTACGATGGTGTACAGCGTGAATATATTCGGCGACTTGATTGTGATTGCAGAACCGGGTATTTCCGAAATTTTACCCAGCAATGCTACTACGCAATTTAAAATATATTCCAGAATTATAACGAAGTAATCGAAAAAATATCCAGTTGCCAGTGCCAATATACCAAGGGGCATTACGACAAAACTCATTGATGGAATTGCCACCAAATTGCCGAGTATTCCCGATAGGCTGAGCCTGTTAAATGTGGAAACTGAAACTGGCAATGTTGCGAGAGACGCGATGAGTGTCGTTATCGATAGTGCCAATATATAGAATCCGAGCTTCTGATACCATACGTTGCATCGCGATTTTATTCTAGCGAGTTTTGCTTGAAACGTTTCATAAAACGTAATGAGCGCAACAACAGCGCAAAATGATAACTGAAAGCTTACGAGGAACAGGGAACCGGCATCAAATAGCAAAATTACAAATGCGGCGATGGCAACGCTTCGAAGCGATACGGAGCTTTTACCGAGAATGATGCTGATAATGAAAATTGTAGTCATTATAAAAGCTCTTGTTGCGGAGGGGGAAAATCCAGATAATGCTAAATATAGAAAAGCTAGAAGCGCCGTAATAATTGCGGCATATTTCCGCGCATTTACTTTTGGGAAAATGCAACTTGTGTATTGAAAAATTTTTAGAAATATAAAGAATAGTAAAGAAGCCAAGATCGACATGTGCAATCCAGAAATTGCCAATATGTGGGCTGTTCCAGAATTGATGAACATGTCGCGAACATTTGGAGTGATTGGAGATTTATCTCCAGTCAATAAAGCGCAAGCAACTCCTCCTGCTGGAGTTCGCATCTTTAAAGAAATTTGTTTTGTCAAAAAGCAACGTAAATATGTGAAAATATTCGAAACACTGCTTGTGTGGGCTGTTAACTTTTTAACGTTGTAAACGATACCTGTAGCATCAAGTCCAACTAGTGCATTGTATTGCAACTGATCGAATGCACCAGGGACTGCAACATTTTTGTATGGGGAAATTTTCCCAGTTACTTCAACTGTATCATTTGGAAGAATATTTTCAGTTATTCTGGCTGGACAGGTCATTTTGGCTGTCTTTATAAAATGTAAGTTACTGTTTCGCGGAAAATCAATGTTTTGAAATGTTATTCTCCTCATATTCTTCATCGTTGGATGTGTTTCATCGACGAACTTAACATTTGCAGTAAACAATATTCCGTTGTGATCTTCTCCTACAAACTGCTTTTTTGTGAGTAACTCAGTTTTAAGTATTCCGCCAGTTTGGGCCAGGTATATTCCGAGTGTAAATAAGAACGTTGTATTTGCCAAAATTTTCGATTTTCTGAATGTGAAGACAAATATTAAGAATGAGAAAAATAAAAAAATCAGCAAAGATTTCCAGCAACAAAACGGAAAAAATACACCCGCAATTATTCCTAGTCCCAATATTACAGGGGCAAAAAGTTGCAATCTGCTTTTTTCAGCAGTCAAATGCTTTTTAAAGCGAGTCAATTTTCTTTATTCTCGCGATATGCCTTCCGCCTGTAAAATGCGTGTTGTAAAAAGTAGTAATGTAATGTATCGCGGAGTCGTGATTCGTAAAATGGGTCCCGAGGCAAATTATGTTAGCGTCATTATGTTCCCTTGACAATTTGGCTAGTTCCTCGCAGTTGCACAGAGCTGCCCTTATTCCAATAAATCTGTTGGCAGCGGTAGTCATCCCGATTCCAGACAGGCAGATTAGCACTCCAAATGATCTTTTGTTTTTCTGTACGTGTTGCGCGACTCTTCGAGCGTAATCCGGATAATCGACCGAATTATTCTCATCATTTGGTCCGTAATCAGTGACGTTCAAATCGGAGTTTGAAAAATATTGAACAATGCCAATTTTAAGTGTGTACCCCCTGTGATCAGACGCTATCGCAAAAGAATCAAACGGCATATACTATTTTTTCATTGTGTAGCTCAGTATTAGCCTCAGCTTATCCGTCAAATTCTGTCTTGTGGTGACTATGTCAATCATTCCGTGCTCTTTTTGAAATTCTGCTTTTTGGAAATCAGTTGGCAATTTCTGTTTCATGGTTTTTTCCACCACTCTCGCCCCTGCAAATCCTATCAACGCTCCTGATTCTGCGATGTGAATGTCTCCAAGCATTGCAAATGACGCAAGAACGCCACCAGTTGTTGGGTTCGTGAAAACGTTAATATATGGCAATTCGCTTTCTTTGAATTTACACAGGGAAGCAATTGTGGCTGGCATTTGCATTAATGAAAGTATTCCTTCCTGCATTCTAGCGCCACCAGATGCAGTGATTCCGATAAGTGCCGCTTCATTATCTGCCGCGATGTCAATGGCTTTTGCAATTGATTTTCCAACTGCAAGTCCCATTGAGCCGCCCATAAAGGAAAAATTCATCGCGAATACGACGGCATTATTTTCACCAATTTTACCCATGGCCAGCACAATGGCATCGTTTTGTTTTGTTTTTTGTCTGGCGTCTTTTAACCGCTCGATGTACCTCTTGACATCTTTGTACTTGAGAGGGTCATCCTTAATCTTTACAGGTGTAATTTTCGTATACTTTTTTTCATCAAAAATTGATTCAAGACGTTTTTCTACTGGAAAGTAAAAATGGTACGAACAATATCCGCAAACCATCATGTTGTCTTCAAGTTCTCTTGTATAGAGCATCCTGTCGCATCCAGGACATTTTGTCCAGAGGCCATCACCTATTGGAGGTGATTGGTTTATGAATGCCTTTATCTTCGGGGTAACAACGTCTCGCAGCCAATTCATTTTGAACTTGTATATGTTGCTAATGCCTCACAATATCCGACATTTTCCGTAGTTTGTAAAGGAAAAATGTACCTTATAAACACACCAATTATTAATGTGTCAATTCTGGAAAATTGTGATACCATGCTGTGTGTGATTTTAAATTACTAAATAGCCGGAACAACAACCGGGGTACCATTACTAGAGAAAGGCCGTATGTTTTCAACTACAAGTGAGACAATTAATTGGGGTGGGAGAGATTTAACCATAGAAACAGGGAAGATAGCGAGGCAAGCGGATGGCGCCGTTCTTGTCAAGTACGGAGGAACAACGGTGTTGTGTACAGTTGTTTTTGCGAAACAAGCCGTAGATGATGCAAGCTTCTTCCCGCTTACTGTTAATTATCAGGAAAAGTTTTACGCTTCTGGGCGTATTCCAGGAGGTTTTTTGAAAAGGGAGGGAAAACCGTCTGATCGAGAGGTTTTGATTGCTCGCTTGATAGATCGCCCAATTAGGCCTCTGTTTCCTGATGGATTTTTAAATGAGGTTCAAATTGTATGCACTACGGTAAGTTATGACCGTGAGTGTGCTCCAGAGGTTGCGTCGATTATCGGTGCTTCTGCCGCACTTTCTATTTCTGGCGTTCCATTTTCAGGCCCTATTGCAGCGTGTAAAGTAGGGTATGACAAGAAAAAGGGTTTCGTTCTGAATCCCACAGGAGGATCAGATTTGGATCTCATTGTTGCAGGAACAGAGAATGGGATTTTGATGGTCGAATCTGAAGTTAAAGAACTATCCGAAGAGACTATGCTTGATGCGGTGATGTTTGGCTTTGACTCGTTTGCTCCGGTCTTGAAAATGATAGACAAATTCAAAAAATCTGCTGGAAAGCCGGTTGCAGCTGTCACGGCATTTTGTGAAAAGCACTCTGTACTTCTGAAGGCCATCAAAAAAGCGTCTGAAAAACAAATAAAGGATGCGCTTACGATAACCGATAAGCTAGCGCGAAGAGACGCACTTGAAAGTGTGAAAACTGCTCTCTTTGAGCAATTTGGCCAGAATGAAGAAAAGGTTGTCGTAGATTCACTATTTGAAAATATTTTATCTGAAGTTATGCGAACAAGTTTACTGAAGACGAAGAAGAGGATCGATGGGCGTACCACAGAACAAATTCGTCAAATTGCTTGTGAGGTTGATGTGCTGCCGAATGTTCACGGAAGCGCGCTGTTTACGCGTGGTGAAACGCAGGCATTGGTCGTGACAACGCTTGGCGCTTCATCGGATGAGCAAATTATGGACAATTTGGAAGGTGAAGGAAGAGAGCGCTTTATGTTGCATTATAACTTCCCACCATTTTCGGTTGGCGAAATTGGGAGGATGGGAGCGCCTGGAAGGAGGGAAGTTGGCCATGGAAAACTTGCTTGGAGAGCCATAAATTCCGCTATTCCTCGGAAAGAACTTTTTCCTTATACGATTAGAGTTGTAGCTGATATAACTGAGTCGAATGGATCATCTTCAATGGCGACTGTTTGTGGAGCATCACTTTCGCTAATGGCAGCCGGTGTGCCGATTAAAACGCACGTTGCTGGTATTGCGATGGGGCTTATTAAGGAGGGAGATGAGTACGTTATCTTGTCAGATATCATGGGTGATGAAGATCATCTTGGCGATATGGATTTCAAAGTTGCTGGGACAAAGGATGGGATTACAGCTCTCCAGATGGATATAAAGATAACAAGCATTGATCGTGAGATCATCAAAATAGCGCTACAACAGGCAAAGCAAGGGCGTCTTCATATTTTGGATATTATGAATTCGGTGATTCCTACCGCTAGGAGCGAGCTAAGCGAAACGGCACCTAGGGTGAAGACAATTATGATCGATAAGGATAAGATTCGTGAGTTGATAGGTCCAGGTGGCAAAGTGATAAAAGAAATTTGTGAGCAAACGCAAGCCAAAATTGATATAGATGATAACGGAACTGTCTCCGTCTTCGCAGTAGACAAGGAAAAAATGGATTGCGCAATAAGTTCCATTAAATCGATATGCTGCCCACCGGAAGTAGGGACAATTTTTGATGGAAAAGTGGCTAAGATTACGGATTTTGGTGCATTCGTTACAATTGGGAATAAAGATGGTCTTGTACACATCAGTAATATCTCACGTAATAAGATCAGATTCGTGGCAGACGTTCTTCAGGTTGGACAGAGTGTAAGGGTCAAGGTTATCGGCATCGATGATAGGGGAAAAATTAAACTTTCAATGAAGGATTTGTAGAGGGTCAGTTAAGAAAGACGTTGTTCGATCACGCTTGTGATTTTGTTGAATTGAAATTGTTGTTCAACGTATATCACTTGCAAAAGTAGGACAGCGGCGTTAACAGTTCTCGTCGTGCTCTAGACGACTACGCGGCTCTCTACTCTGTTTCTCCGATTTTGTCGCGCAAGATAACAACAGGCACATAACAAACACTTTGGGTGTAGCGCGAAGAAAAATTTACTTAGCGCCAACACTGGCAACTGCGCGAATCAACACTGATTGACAAGAAGTTGTGGCCATGAGGATTCGGTGAATTAGCTAAGGATCCGCTGCTCAGTACACTTGGTGCGGATGAAGGGACTTGAACCCCCACGACTATTCGTCACAAGAACCTAAATCTTGCGTGTCTACCAGTTTCACCACATCCGCCTTTCTCATGAATATTAACACTTCGCAGGGATATTTGGCAACTTTTCGCCCCGGATCTATGTGAAAACATCAAAGACATACGAATCGAAACCTACTTTGTGATATAAAAACAATAAAAAAAAAGACTCGAGAAAATCCCATGAGTCTTTTTTTTTTTACTATCTTCCCTCAACGAGCCGATAGCCAATTATACTCGGCCATCGGGCACCAGAAGAATCGTCCGAAGATCGAATCAGAATCTATAACCGGCCGACACCCTAAGAACATACGCCGACTGCTTCAAGCTGTTTGCATTACCACCACCGTCGGTAGATGTACTCTTAAGCGATAGGTCCGCAGGTAACTTAAGCTTTGCCTTGAGATCAAATGAGAACCCTAGTTTCAAGAAGACATCAGGCGTCACGTTCCATAGCACCTCAGACCCAATATATGGCGAGAATTTGAGTTTTTTTGCCGATGTTGACGCCTGCTTATCCGAGGCGTCATACGGCTGCACATCAGCATATATCACCTTGTAGTGCCCTGCTTTCAATCCTGCTATGAGGTAGATCTCCACCTCTGGAGTAATTGTGTACCCAATCTTCGGCCCCAATGTCAGGTACCAATTGTTTTTAACCGTAACAGCATCCTTGTCAATACTAGAATCGTGTGGAGTGCCCGTAGCTACTTGCCATCCGTAATAGTTCCTTCTCCACTTACCTGGCCGAATTCCAGCTGTAAAGTCCACTCCCACTATTACGTCGTTAAATCTCCAATCGCCACCAAGAAGAATGCCAAAATCCGGACTCGTCTTGTTTCCTTTTATCGACGCATCCTGGCTATCTCCAAGGACCTTACCACTGGATGAAAGTTTGTTTTTCGAAAATGCCACACCGGCACCTGCTCCTACATACCATCCACCACTTCTGCATGGTGATGACGACATCGCAGGGGCAGATACCACCGCTGCAACCAAACCTGCCGCGAGAATTCTGTTCATGTTCATATTTAAACTCCTAAAAGAATTAAATTTAGTTCTGCTGTAATTCTGTCACGACAGGCGCGTAACAGATACCAAATACGGTAAACACCATAGTAGTATTTTTAACGATGTTGTAATTTTGCAACAACAGCTTGTGCCAAGTGTCCTAATAACCACGTTTTAACGACCTATTCACTCGTAATATTTGTTGCGTTACCTGCTCTTCATAATTATCGTTGATGAAAGCTTTTTATGACGCTTATCTAGAAACACAGATATCAATGTCATGTATACCGATTTAGTCGTATCAGTGATAAGTTGCGTGAATGCGCACTACTTTTTGTAGAAGATAAAAAGTGTGTTACAGCTCAATTTGTACGATTTTTGTGCACAGTCCTGTAATGTAAATTTATGTACGTTGAATGAACATCGGTGTCTTCAAAGAGAAGCCTCGTCAAATATAGACTTCAATTCATTGTGCGTAAAACTCGGCGTGTCATACGATGTTTTTACAAAGTACGGCTACTTACGCGCTGCTGAGAAAAATTGTTGCAAAAGCAAGTGAACTGGCAGAAGAAGTGTATACATTGACAAAACATATGTTGTAAGTGTGGGCGTCATTCAGAATTACGTATATATACCCCGAACATTTTAGCAAACTTGGAGTAGCATTTTGTTTTTTTGTGAAGAATTACTATGTGGAAACATCTCAATATGTGGTAATAAGAGTGCGCATAGAAAGTTTTTGCCCTCGATAAAAGGCGGCAACATCAGTATTTTCTTCACAAACTTCTTTCAAAACCACTTAATAAAACATATGTTGTAAGTGTGGGCGTCATCCAGAATTACGTATATATACCCCGAACATTTTAGCAAACTTGGAGTAGCATTTTGTTTTTTTATGAAGCATTACTATGTGGTAATATCTCAGCACATGGCAGTAAAAGTGCGCATGGGAAGTTTCATTCCTTGGTAAAACGTGGTAGTACTAACGTCCTCTTCAAAAACTTCTTTAAAAACCACTTGATAGAGTTTTTTGATTTTTGTGATACATACGAAAGAGCATGGAGCATCATTTGTTGGGGGTTATCTCACCTTTTTCGACAAATGTCATTTCTCAACAAATTATCTCATCTTTGCGTTAAGTGTATTGCCAATCTAACTTCTCTCTGCAACTTCAACAAAACGCCTATGAGATTCTTCGTCCACTCCTTCCGCTAGCGCTATTTCTGGAAGGTTATGTAATTCATCGAGCTGCTGTTCTGTAGTTAGTATCCGATCTCCATTTGGTAATCTTATTATTACAAAGCCTGCGAATTCCCCGTAAAGTTTTTCACCAGCATTTGTGACTTTTTTCATTTGCTCCAGTGTCATCCGTGTAAATAAAGCCAGAATATCGACATATGATTTGGAAAGATTTTCTATCTGAGCAGTCAATTTTGTGAGATCATCTTTCGTAGCTAAATCTGAAATATCCACCTTCCTTGCTTCTGGTAAGGATTCGTTCGATGCTGCGTACGTATTTTGGAGCAACAAGGCAGATAAGACAATTACGGTTTTACACTTGAAATTCATTGTTGATCCTAGTTCAAAATTAGGTGTAACCAATACGTATATTATCGTTCTTCACAAGTTAATATTCTGTTAATGTTATATGAATTTTCTGATGTCTTTTTTGATAAGCTCGTGAATTTCTTCGATTGAAAGTGTTCCATCTATTACGACGAATCTTTCTGGAAATTGACTGGAAATGGTGAGAAATCCATCCCTTACGTTCTCATGAAATGAGATGTCCATTTGCTCAAATCTTAACTCTTCCCCATTTTGACGTGCAATGGAACGTGGAATGCCTATTCGAGGATCAAGATCGATAAGGTATGTTCTCATTGGCAGCTGACCATTCGTGAATTCTTCAAAAATCTTATTTAAAAAATTGACGTTTACATTTTTACATATCCCCTGATAAACCAAAGTGGAGTCTTGAAATCTGTCGCAAATTACTGATCTGTTCGCGTCCAATTCCGGTTTTATCTTTTGAGTCCAATGGGCTGATCTTGCAGCTAAATATAGCAACGCCTCAGTAAGCGAATCCATTTTTTCGGCAGCACCCGTTAACAAGATTTTTCGTATTTCTTCGGACACTGGGGTTCCGCCAGGTTCTCTAGTCAGAACAATTTCTATTCCTTTCGATTTAAGAAAATCTGCGAGCAACCTAGATTGAACGCTTTTCCCCACACCATCACCACCCTCAAATGTGATAAATATGCCATTCACCACTAATCCTCCATACACGATGATATGATGGCGCTTCTGGCGACAAAATCGGCATTGTTGTTATTTAGACAATCTGAGTGCCCTTTAACCCAGCGCCATTCAACAGCTTTCAAGGCAGTTGCTTTTAGCAGCTCTTCCCAAAGATCCTGATTTTTAACTGCTTTGCCAGAAGATGATTTCCAGTTGTTTCGTGTCCATGTTTTTATCCATGATGTTATACCATTTTTAACGTACGTGCTATCTGTATACACTACGGCAACAACATTTTGAGGAATCGTTTTAATTGCCTCTATGGCTGCCTTCAGCTCCATCCTATTATTTGTGGTTTCTTTTTCAAAGCCGGAGATGTTTGTTCTTTTGTCTCGAAATGTAAAAACGGCAGCCCATCCTCCAGGTCCTGGATTACCAATGCACGAACCATCGGTGTATACCTCGATCCTATCTTCGTGTTTCAAGTTTTGCAAAAATTCCTCTAAACTAAGATCTACAACACCAAAATTACATTTCATTTTGTTCCTCAAAAAGCAGATACTTCAACACGCATTTCGCGTATTTCCCTGGGTAATGGTTTTGTCGTTGAAAAGTGACTCTTTTGTTCTGGAAGCAATGTATCTTCATCAAGGTGTACATCCCATGCAACAATTGTTGATTCAGCATCAAATATTTCAATCCTTACTCCTGCAACCTTGGCGATAAACTTATCTTCATTAACGATATCCCCACTAACAGTTATATCGCTTCCTTCCACAACGTATTTGACGTCCACCATCGCTATCTTCTTTGAAACACTTTGCGAAATTTTTTGAGCCTTATTCAACAGAAAAGATCTAAAAGTTTCTTTTTGTTGGTATGCCATGCATGCCAATAATACCAACAATAAAAGTAGCATGTACCTAATTGCCCTTGAAAAACCCGAAGATTTTTTCTCTGATTTTTTTCTCAACAAAACGGAAAGCTTCTCTATTTTTTCGTTTTTATCAGCTCTTAATGGTGAA
>JAITDA010000076.1 GCA_031282805.1 Holosporales bacterium | reverse complement strand
AGGCGGTCAAAGCAAAAAGGGATGAAATACCAGCCAGGGCCGCTAACAAATTATTGAAAGGTCGTATGCCGGTAACTTTCAAGTACGGGAAAATTCACCGCTCAAGGGACCCTGAAGGGGTTTAAAAGGGGGCCTTTTGAGCGCAACGAGCGTTGCCATTTTGTTGGGCTTTAGTGAAAGCGCTCAAGGCTCTATACGTTGCCTGCCTGGTACTCTCAAAAAGCATGAAACGATTAAAATCAATACTTAGTGTCTCACTAAGATTTTAAAAGGCCGATGACACCCTTAAGGTCTTTTTTTGCTGAAACTGTCCATTCCGTAAAATTTGAGTCGCTGTTAGACCAGTTAGGAATTGTAAAATAATAACTTGCGAAAATCGTACTTACACATAAGTCGTGATAACTGTCCATGTTGTATTAAGGAACAAATAAGCACAATATATGGAGTTATTTTGTTAATGAAAATTTAAATATCGAATTATTAAACATGAATTCAGGTTATTTAGTGACTTTTACGATTATATCCAAAATATGTGGGACAGTTAAGGCTGAAGCATTTCTCGCTAGGTTCCTAAATCTCTATTTGTATTCTACATACTAAACATAGCCATAATTATTTCTACAAATTATTAGTGGTTTTTAGTTTCTTTCTTTTACTCACCCCCTTAATGATATAATTCCATTGCTCAAATGGAGCTATTCTTATCAACGAGATCTTGTCATAATCAGCATCAGATACTTTTTGTGCAAGTTTATACACGTTGTCGTCTTGTATACAAATTACTTTTAAGCCTTTTTTAGTAATTGTAGAGCCGATAAGATTAACTACCGTTTGGATATCAATAAGAGGCTTTCCTGCCCAATTTTGTGAAATATAACAAAAGAGTCGGTGCTCTATTTTGTTGAATTTCGATGTTCCGGCGGGAAAATGAGTCACATGAATATCAAGATGAATACGTTTTGCGAGCTGGAAGAGTTGGTATTTCCAAAGTTTAAGGCGGTTGCCATTGCTTCCTCCGCAATCACATGTCACAAGTAACTTTGTTGCTTCTGGAAAGGTATGCCTGCCAATGCATTCCCACCACCTTGATATGCTTTCAACAGCAAATTCAGCTGTGTCGTGGCTGATGCCAAGGTTAACGAATCCTGTGTTGAAATTTAGATTGTAGACGCCATATGGTGCGATCTTCCCTAGTTCAGTGAGTGGAAAATCGTGGTCTAAAACTTTACGGGCATCGCGTTTTTTCCGATACTCTTTTCCGTTATTTTTAAAATTGCCAAGAAGTTCCTTTTTCTCCGTATCCACTGATATTACTGGTTCACCGGCATCAATAAATTCTTTTGCAGTGGCATTTATAAATTCGAATTGAGCATTTCGATCAGGATGAGGTTTTCCAACCTGTAACATTTTTTTATTGCCTTGCTTGCTATATCCCAAATCTGCGAGTATCGTGCCGACTGTTACATGACTTATATCTATATGGTATTTGTTTTTCAATTCTTCGCTTATTTTGCGAACAGACATAGTTGTATATGACAAGAGTTTCTCAGGGTTTCCATATGTCGATGAATCTACAATTTGACGCATAGTATCTTGAAGAGTTGGATGATAATATTCAACTAATTTAGGTCCACCTCCGGGTTTACGGATTCTTTGGTCGATAAAGGAATTATCTTCCGCTAGGTCTTTTTTTCCAGCAGTTATTGTGTTTAAAGCGATACCTGTAACCTCATGCACAGCAGTTGCTCCGCCATAACCAAAGGTTTTGGCGAGGCTTGCGGCGAACGTTCGGCGCTGTTTCTCATTGAAAGATGGGGACATGTCCTCCCAGATTTGTTTTATTTCAGCTCGGTCCATACTCATATACCTCCAAGAGTAAAGATATGAGTAATATATCGGATTTTAAAAATAATCGCAAGTTATTATTTTACGGCTGTTATAGCCCTAAATTCATATATTTGAATACAATATACAGTGTATCCCATTAAAATTTAGCTACATATAGTATGTATCAATATTATTTTTTGTTCAGAACATGTAAAAAATTGAAGAGTTTTCGCAAGTTATTATTTTACAACTCATTAGTGAGCTCAGGGAAGATCTGACGACCCACGCTATGAACTTTCCGGCTGACTGCCCAAAAGCGAAAGATATAGCCGCAAGATTCATGAAAAATCCCAATGACTACTTCACTTTTATTGATACTCCTGGAGTTAATCCTACCAATAACAACGCCGAAATCGCCCTGAGAGGAGGACCGGTACTTCACCGCAAAATCAGTTATGGTTCTCAAAGTATAAGAGGAATATGTTTTTCAGAGACATTATGGACTATCACTGAAACGTACGGCTCAAGGGCCAAAATCTACTAAAGTATTTTGAAGAGGCCTTAAAAGCAGTGAGTAGAGGGGAGGCCTTTACCTTCTATCCTAAATCCGGGACAGCCAGTTGCCTCCAGATATGTCGCCGAGGCGCAAAAGCAACTTAAGCTTTTGAAGGTAAGAGAAGCCGAGATAAACGAAATTTTCAAAAACCGCAAGGAGAAAAGCAAGTCGAAAAAAAACAAGGCGA
>JAITDA010000014.1 GCA_031282805.1 Holosporales bacterium | reverse complement strand
TACACTTTCACGAGTACTTCACTAATCCAGCCAAGGCATTAACCTTCTCCAAAATCCCTTCTTTTCCACAGGTTTCTCTTCAGTTTTCACCTCATCTTTTCTCTCCTCCAATTTCTCTGTAGCAGCGAAAACTGCCTTATGGTAAGTAACCTCATCTTCGAATGTAGCGACCAATTCTTGGCTGTAGTACTTTTTCAAGAATTTTTCCATGATTTGGAGATGTTCATCTCCAGGTACATAAACCCAAGGCAATGTGAGTAAATTAAAATACTCCCAAAGATATTTACGTTGGCCACTCTCAAGCTTGACTGCTCCAATATTTGGTAAATCATAACTAGGAATTAAATTTTTTCCCCTTATAGTCCATAGCAAGGTGCAGTTTGTTGTAAGTAATGGATATCCGAACTTTGTTTGAATTTGAAGCGAAGTTACATCGGTAACACCAAAATAAGCCTGAATAAATTTTTTACACATTGCTCTAAGATACTCTGCATGTTTAGGGTCTAAACCGCCAACAAGATGTTGTAACATTACATCATGAATAACAATTACCGCTCCTTCCTTTAGATAAGGAAGTATCATGAGGAAATCCAGAAACTCCACTGGATTTACGTGTAGTGTGTCCAGAAAAACAAAATCTATTCCATCGCCTATCTCGACCAAAAACTTTGCGGCAATGTTGCCTTTAAATAGCCTCCACTTACCACCCTTTGCTAATTCAGGAAAGCTCTTTCGAACAGCACGCCCAACATGTTCTCCAGCATCTATATCGATGGAGCACAGCTTCGCTTCTTCGTCATCTTTGATTGAATTCAATATAACAGCTGAACTTCCCCCATTACAAACGCCAACTTCAAGTATTTTTTTAGGTTTGTACCTTCTTATTAAACCACTCAAGAACTTAACTTCCTGTTGCGCTATGAAAACTTCCAACTTAGATCCATCAAGCTCATCAGAGTTACTGTCGAGTTTATCAACGTCTACGTACTCAACTCCCGCCTCTTCTTCATGGCTGAAAATACTACCAACCCCAACTACCCTCTTAAAAACAGACATACCACACGAAAAAAAAAAAATTCCTGTTTTTAACGCATTTCGCACGTGTTTGCAAAGGGAAAAATGGTAAGTCGGCTTAGTCAGATAGTCGAATATCTTCAATGATAAAACTACTTCCAAACTGTTCATTGTAGTTAATGGAACCTGACACATCGAGCAACTTGTCTACATTTTCCTCGAGAGCCTGCACGATACGTCTCTTGTTTTTCACATTAAACAGCATTGCTCGCATTGCTCCCTTCTCAAAGCCACGAGAAATGTAAAGTGTAATATGTGAAACTGTATTATTTTTCCTGATGGATTGTATCTTTGTACCATTGATGCAAAATATAGGCTTTTCCATTTTTTTACCGAATGGTTCAAGGATGCGTAACTCTTTCCATATTTGAGATAAATCAGTTAGCGAAGAAATTGAATAATCGATATCTACTGAGTCTACAAAATCGAATTTTATCTGCTCATTCAAAAATTCACTAAATTCCTGAATTTTGTTTTTAGAGATCGAAAAACCACCAGCTAAAGCGTGTCCCCCTCCTTCAAGCAATATTCCATTCATCTTTGCTTTTTCAAGAAATTCTCCAAGATGCATTCCGTGCATGGAACGGGCAGAGCCATAACCAATTCCATTTTTGTCAAAAGAGATGACGAATGTTGGTTTTCTGTATTTATCCTTTATTTTTCCTGCAATAATGCCAATTACTCCTTTGTGCCACCCATCACCATATACGCAAATTCCATTGTGTCTCGCGAGATCCATCCTTTCAATTGTAACTGTTGCCTCATCAAGTAATTCTTTTTCAAAATTTTTACGAATTTTGTTAAATTCTATCAGTTGCAACGCTATTTCTTGTGATATTTCCGGCGATTCTTCAAGTAATAGTTTTAGTGCGATATTTGGATTACCAACTCTTCCGGCAGCGTTTATAGCAGGCCCTATAAAAAATGACAAATCTTCAGATGTTGATATTTTTCTAATATTGAATAATTGCATGAGAGATGAAATTCCCGTGGAATAGCTGCTTTTTTCTAGAACGTGTTTTACTATAGCTCGATTCATCCCTACCATATCCATGACATCACAAAGTGTTCCAAGAGCGACTATATCTGCAAAATCGAGTAAATTTGGAATTTGACGTTGATGTACCTCAAAAAAGTCTCTGCGTTTCAGCTCCCTTTGTAACGCAATGATGAATAAAAGAGATACTCCAGCTGCGCAAAGGGATTTAATGTGAGCGTTTTTTATTTCGTTCTGATCAGTCCTGTTTGGATCGATTACCGCAACTGCTTTTGGTAGATGAACGGAAAGCTGTGGATGGTGATCTATAACTATTGAATCGATCCCTAACTTGTTGGCAAAATCGATTTCTTCAATAGAGTTAACGCCGGAATCTAAAATAATCAATAGTTTTATTCCATCTCGTTTTGCCGCTTCAATCAACCTCATGTTTATTCCGTATCCATCAGTAAATCTATTGGGAATATAGTGGCTTGAATTGACTCCAAGTAGATTAAGGTATTTCACAATCAAGCACGTAGATGTTATACCATCAACGTCGTAATCGCCAAAAACCATAATGCGTTCGTTTTTTGATATCGCCTTAATGACCCTCTCTATTCCGTCGTCCATACCGAGGAGTAACGATGGATCTGGAATAGTATTTTTTAGTTTGCTTCCCAAGAAAGTTTCAATCTCCGAATGATCTGAGAAACCACGATTAAGTAAGATTCTCACTACGAGATCGCTTACACCAAGCTGCATTGTTATATTTTTTAGTTTTTTTTCATCACATTTTAGGAAGTTCCAAACTTTTTCAGAAAAAGATTTCTTCACAAGTTTTCCCCAATTATAACGACCTCTTCTTCCAGTAAAACCTCTGTTTTTTCAAAAACCTTTTCCTTAATCATTTTTATCAGGCAGAGAAAATCCAATGCTTTTGCGTTTCCCAAATTTACGAGGAAATTACAATGCACATCGGAAACTGCCGCATCACCGATACGTAATTTATCGCAATTGGCTGCCTTTATGAGTTGCCAGGCTTTAATACCTATTGGATTTTTGAATGTACTTCCACAGGTTTTTTGACCAATTGGTTGTGAATTTTTGCGTTTCAGCAACACTGAATCTATATCTTTCATTATTTCTTTTTCAGTTTTATGGTGCGTTTTAAGGGTGGCAGAAATTATGACCACTCCTTCAGGGATACAGCCATCCCTATACTGCATATTTATGTCATCTTTGGCAAAAACCAAGTTATGACCGTTGAAATCAATTCCGGTAACTGATTCCAAAACATCTGAAATTTCAAAATCTGGGATACCAGCATTCATTGCAATTGCTCCTCCGAGCGTACCGGGAATTCCGATTAATTTTTCGCAACAGGAAATATTAAGTTCTAAACACCTTCTTATTAACTGTGTAAGTATCACGCCTGCTCCAGCAATCAACTTATTTTGTAAAAATATTGCATCGTCCAGCGATTTAGGCAAAGTGATAACACATCCCCTGATTCCACCGTCCAAAATCAAAACGTTTGACAAGTTACCCAGTACTGTGATTTCTAATTCATTTGGCTTATTCCGTAAAAAACATGCCAAGTCATCATAGTTTTTTGGACGAAATAGCACATCGCAAACACCACCTACTCCCAAAAAAGAAAGATCTTTTAACGGAAAATTAAAGACATATTCGCCGTAAACTTTCGGCAATTCATGCAGCATATTGCATTTCTGTCTTCAATGCTTCAAGAGCCGCTTTTAACAAAGTATTATCAAACTTTGCTTCAATTACACTTCGCTGTCGTCTTATCACTGGCCGCATTTGGCAATCCGTGTCGACGATTTCGCGTAAAATAAAATGTTTGTGGTAAAAAATGATCTTTACACTGTGAGCTCTAGTTAATCTTCTTAAGTTATTTACGATGCTCTCTGAGTTGCACTTCACCAAAAGTACAGCGGAATTCAAAACATTTATTGTGATAATTAGTTCGTCTTTTCCGACATACTTGGCATTGTTAAAAGAAGTCAAATCAATTAACTCATCTCCAACAATTTCCTTCCACGCCCCCCTTAGTACGATGTACAGCGAAAGTATACGACTGCACGGCGCCACTACCTCCTTCACTAAAGCAGAAATCTTCTTCATCTTTGCAATAACAAGAGGGATAACGACACGCAATCATAGCAAAAAAGCAGCAAATATTCATTATGCAATTACTATTTTATGATAAAATGGTGTTAGATGGGAACTGGCATATCATGCCGAAGAATGCGTACAAGGCACTTAAAACTCTACCTACACAGTATAGCTCCAGAAATATTATCGACATTTAATGGAGGATATTCTGTCAGAAAGTTTTGCAAAGACGTTTATGCTGGTTTAATTGTTGCTGTCATATCCTTTCCACTTGCTATGGCTCTTGCAATTGCCTCAGGAGTTTCGCCTGAAAAAGGTTTAATTACCGCGATTGTCGCTGGAACATTTACTTCCCTTTTCGGAGGGTGTAAATACCAGATAGGTGGACCAACAGGAGCTTTTGTCATTATCATTTTCAACATAATTCAAACTCACGGATACAGCGGTCTCGTACTTGCAACAATGATGGCTGGAACAATGTTGATAGCCTGTGGATTTTTAAAAGTTGGAAAGATAATCCAATATATTCCATATACAGTTGTGATGGGTTTCACTGCTGGTATCGGAATAATCATTTTTTCGACCCAGTTGAATGATTTTCTTGGTATTACCTCCACAGAGACACATGGGGGAGAAATCGACAAAATAAGTTTCGTATATTCTCACATTTATGACTGTTCATTTTACGCAATAGTGCTTGGGAGTATCACCGCTATTGTCATCTTCTTATTGCAAAAATACAAACCTATGCTACCAAGATTTCTTGTAGCATTATTAATCGGTATTTTAGCTACAGTGCTGTTAGGAAATTCGCTCGAAACCGTAGGTTCCAGATTTGCGAATTTGGAATGGACTGGCTTTTCATGCACATGTCCACATATTACACTTAAAATGATCCGGCAAATTTTTCCTTCTGCAATCACGATCGCGTTTTTATCAGGCGTTGAGTCGCTCCTTTGTTGCACTATTGCAGATGGGTTAACAAAGGATAGACACAAATCTGATAGCGAATTGATTGGTCAGGGAATCTCCAATGTACTATCAGCTCTTGTCGGCGGAATTCCAGCAACTGGAGCTCTCGCAAGAACGGCAGCTAACATAAAAGCTGGAGCAATATCACCAATTGCTGGAATACTACAATCGTTATTCGTCTGCCTATTCATGTGTTTTTTGCTGGATTACATGAAGTATATACCGATGTCGTGTCTCGCCGGTATGCTAGTTACCATTGCTTGGAACATGATCGGATTTAGGCAATGTCTTTATATTTTTCACTCATCTAAGAGTGATATATTTGTTTTTTTAATAACATTCATTTTAACAATTGCAGCTGACATAACGATTGCAGTTGAAATTGGTGTTTTAACTGCACTACTTCTATTCGTAAAAAGATTAATCGAAAGAACGGAAATTGAAGTTTCAAACATTGCAAAAGAACAGTCTGATGTAATAGATGATGATAATATCGAGTTGCATAGATCAATTCGCTGTATAAATATTAGGGGACCACTTTTTTTCGGCCTAACTCCTATAATGAGTGAAATCTTAAAAAAGGCTCACAAGAAACCTGAGGTTATAATCTTAAATTTCAAAGATGTTCCGCTGATAGATGTAACTGGGGCAAGAATGATAAGGGATCTTACAGCGAGGGCTGCCGGTGTTCCGGTCATATTGACAAATTTATGCAAATGTACGTACGATTACCTCGAACATCTGGATTACAAACACGAGCAAAGGTACGGATACCTAACAAAAAATATGAGAGATGCCATCGAGATTGCTGATAATTTCTTGACAAAAGGACAGTGATCGCTGTATCGAAGACTTTTGATTGACATATGACAGCTGAAATGCTACCCTGGCGCAAGGTGAAGTTGTCTTTTGTTGATATATGGCGAGGAGATGCGAGTTAACCGGTAAAGCAGTGCAGTATGGTTGCAATGTCAGTCATGCGAATAACAAATCGTCGAGGAGATTTCTTCCGAATTTGCAGAATGTGTCCTTTTTGAGCGATTCTTTGAGGTGTACCGTCAGTTTGCGTGTTGCTACAAATGGAATTCGTTGTGTTGAAGCGAGTGGTGGTCTCGATAGTTATCTGAGAAAAACCTGCGATTCGAAATTGAGTCGTAAGGCCATTGCGATAAAGAAAGTGTTGAAATCAAAAGTAGAAAAATAATAGGTATCAAACATGAGTGACAAGGAAGAACAGAAAGTCAAAACTCCGTATCCGTTTTTTATACATGACCAGTATGTCAAGGATATTTCCTTTGAAAATCCGAATTATTTGGTGAAGTACAGCGAAACAGACAAACAATCGCAGGTTTCAGTTAATGTCGAAACCAACGTAATAAAATTGAATGATGATAATTACGAAGTTACTATGAGTGTTTCGGCAAAATCAACTCTTGAGGAGACTTCAATTTTTGTCTTGGAGCTGGTTTATGCATGTTTGTTTCTCTCAGTTCAATAAACATCAGCCAAAAAGTACAGTAATACCAGAGACTCCCCGGCTCTTTGTACTGTTACCGTAGTTTGCTTCCATGGAGAAAGTGTAAGATCAAGTGATCCATCAAAGACAATTTTTAAATTTTCGACTTCATCAAGAACGATTGGCTTATCACCATTTAGTCTGATAATGTTGCATCCTCTTATAGGGTAGGTTGCTCCGGATGATACTGGTGGTACATCACGATACGCGTCGTAACTGAGCTCTTGCGTCCTCAAATGATTACCAAAAATTTTTAATCCATCGGTTCTTGAATATGACAGCCCACCAATTCCTGTACATGCAAAATGCAAAGAAGTTACATGCATCATCGGATTTCCAATGCGGGCAGATTGGTACATCGGTGTAACGCTTGTTAGTAATGAAAACGTCGATGTATGTGCAATTGGATTTGGCATCCTCTGTTGCGGGACTACTTCAAGTGGGTTATAAAGTGAGGGACTAATCAGAATGGCTCGTTCGTCTCTTAGAAAAACAATAACGGCGTTTGGTAACATAAACGGTTCATACGGAAAATTCTCCCGGTTCAACGCTGTTCTGACAACATTTGGTTCATGCTGCGATGTTAAATAAAATCTACGTCTAAAAGTTTTGCCATTACAAAATTCACTATTTCCACGAGGAGTTTCCCACTCGAACATCATTGGCAGCGAATCAATTGATTGAAATACGCGTACATCACCAAAACCCAACTGGCCCGGTTCAGACGTTTCTGCCATATGAAAGGCAAAAGGAATATTTGCGGCAAAAGTAACAACTACGAATGGCGGCGTAGTACGTCCAAGTGCTTTCAATTCAGTTACTTCGCCATTTATACCTTCCGTAGGAAAATCCTGTCTTAAACGCATTATCAGCGGAAATTCTGTAGATTCATCACTTGCTGTAACGTGAGGTATTGCGCAAAAGAATGCTATACATAACAAACCTATGAAATTTTTCTTCATACTTGCTTGCCAAACAAAGTTAGATGTCTAAATTTCATTAAACCAGGTAAAGGTAAAAAAAGTATTAACGGCAATCTTTAATTTGTAAAAAATCGTCTATGTGATAACATTCCGAGATGTTTTTTACAAATACTTATTTCTATGGACAGGATTGTTACCTCACGTTTGCTGAATGAGGATGTCTTCGCTGACAAGTCACTTCGTCCAAAGACATTAGAAAATTTCACAGGGCAAAAAGCGATTTGCCAAAATCTCGATATATTTATCAGAGCTGCAAAAAACAGGGGTGAAACTTTAGATCATGTTTTACTTTCAGGTCCGCCAGGACTTGGAAAAACGACGATGGCGCAAATTATTGCAAACGAAATGGAAACAGCGATCAAAACGACATCTGGTCCCGTAATGACAAGGCCAGGGGACTTGGCGGCAATCCTTACAAATATGAATGAAGGAGACGTGCTGTTTATTGACGAAATTCACAGAATGTACCCTGCGGTTGAGGAGATGCTATACCCAGCAATGGAGGATTTTAAGATAGATATTTTGATAGGTGAAGGACAAACAGCTAAATCGTTACGTCTCGATGTTCCACAGTTTACAATCGTTGCCGCTACAACGAGACTTGGCTTACTATCTCAACCACTTCGTGAAAGATTTGGAATTCCGCTTAGATTTGAATTCTACACAGTCGACGAATTGGCATCAATAGTGATTAGAAACGCCACGTTGTTGGGCTTAAAAATCGAGGAGAGCGCAGTAACAGAAATTTCTAAAAGATCTCGCGGAACTCCAAGAATAGCCTATAGATTACTCAGAAGAGTTAGGGATTTTCTAAGTGTTGAAGGTGGATTCAATATAACGTTGAACATTGCAAAAATGGCGCTCGATAGACTTAATGTCGATCCGCTGGGTCTCGATTCAGAAGATAAAAAGTATATGAATACAATAAAGGATCTTTTCGGTGGTGGCCCAGTCGGATTAGACACAATATCTGCTGCTTTGTGCGAAGCTCCAAATACAGTCGAGGAAGTGATAGAACCATATCTGATTCAACAGGGATTAATACAAAAAACGGCAAGAGGTCGAATAATCACATCCAGAGGTTTGAGCTATTTATGAAAAAGCGACGAAGTAAGTCGAAATACAGATAGTTAAAGAGTGAAATTCAGGTGGCTTTCTCTGCTTCTCGCAATCAAGTGCCTACACTCCACCAACAGATGGAATTGGCATAAAACGAACGATTGGAACGAATTTTTCGGAGGATTTTTTTGGTCTCGCTCACAATTTCGAGGGCTACATCTAAAATCACAAAAACCCCACTGTACCAAACTGTCCGTTGATTTCTAATTCCATTTAAATACACACATGCCGAACATTGACACATTTTAGCATGTACGTACGTATGCGATACGCGCCGCATCCCCGATCAACTACACCACCACTATCCGCCTTTCTGCTTTGAACCAGCTCCACCACCATACACAAATTCGGAGTTATTCGCTAAGAAGGCCCTCTGGCAAAATCCATATCTCCTTACCCTATTTAATCCGTTATACAAGCAGCTCTTTTTCGTTGTTCCTCCGGAAGAAGAGCAACATCCGCAGATTTAATCGTTCGCACAGCAACACTAATTGCGAAACCAGTTAACAACACTCACACTATGACAGGTAATTTTTCCTTGATTACCAGTTCATACAACGCCAATCTCATACTGTTCAATTCGTCATAATCCATTCCATGTACCACACTTAGCTTAGCGTGACGACCACTTACTACACATCCGAAGCATACTCCCTCAACATCCTATCAATATCAAAATCAAGATTGCCACTCCTTTTTTTCGTGTCACTACTCTTTTCATCACCACTATACTTCACCCACAACTCTTTAAATCGACCAAGGTATGTCGAACAAAGACCAGTAGCACTATGCAATGAAATTCTTTCCTTCAACTCTAAACGAGGAATTCCTCTGTAACGCATATCTTTCATTCTAGCGTAAACACAGACACATTTTACCATTGCTTCACGCATCGCCGCAAGATCCACGTCCATTCCGCCGTGAAGCATCAATTCAGCCACTTCCGCAAAAACAATTCCCATACTCAAATGTGCAAAATCACTCCTTCCTTCAGAATGTATCCCTGCCACTGAGAATTGCACAACGTCAAGGTATTCCATCGCACTACCGTACTCTTCTAATTTAAAGTGCTGATAAGGAGGTTCTGTAAACAGGTATCTTCTGAAGTCTTCCACATTAGCCACTTTTTCTTTTAGTAAATGGAAAGAGAAATCGTCTTTTTTTAAGACAAAAACTCTATGATGCCTAGGATAGTACACAACTTCATCAAAACTGAAATCATATACATACTCCGGAAGCCTATCAGACAAAGACCTCCTCCTACATCCCATCAACTGCCGATATGCATGATCTAGGTTAGCTAAAAATCTCGCCACAACACTCACTTCAAAGGTACCTCTTGTGGCGGGATCTTTCTGGTCACACACCTCTTCAATACGAGAATTCAACGTCTTTATTAACGGACACTCATGGAATAATTGGTAACTCGGATCTACGATCGCCAAGACTCTTCCACTTACATTTCTCAAGATTTCCTTTGCCTTATCATTTCCACCTAAACAATGTAACACTCGCAGTCGCGAAACCGTACAGACAAGCGTTGTAAGCGCGTTGTGAAAACCATGATCATCACAATCTAAAAGTGATTCAATGCCAGCAAAATCGGAATGCACTTTCGCAACAATATCCATTTGACGAAACGTGGCGTATCCCCTTATTCCATCCTTTGTAAGCACATACGATCCCATATCTACCACCCTGTCTCCAACTGTAAATCCAACACCAACGACGGTCAACCAGACTTCACGACGTCCCGCTACGAGACGGCTAATCTTCAGTTCATTATCTTGTTCACTCTGCCCAATGACAAACGCCCTGTGACAATGAAGCACGACCTCTCCAAATTCACCATTACAGTTGATGGCGATTGATTCACCAGGTAACTCTGTTTTTAAAACAATCTTGCTCGCCTTACCGTAATTCAGCCTTTTCACCTTAAAGCATGCCTTACTACTCCCGTCGGAAATAGGCTCAAAAGCGGCATCTAACTCAAAGTCGTTAAATTTAAGTGGTTGGGACATTAAATACTTTTTGACTTCTCCATCGTTATTGGATATAACGACCCCACGCTCGCCATTGGCTCCAAACAACAATCGTCTAGTCGCGTCCGTAATACCGAACGTAACATTCACCTCTCTGTTTACGATTTGTGGTAGCAAATCTGATGCATCACACTTACCAAACGCTGCTACCACGAATGATACAAGGACAGCAACGAAAAAACTACACATACAATCTCAGTGGCTTCACACATCAGCCTCGACACTGTGGTAGTTAATACACCCTGTGCACTTACTCTTCAAAGTTGTATTTAATCTTTGTTTTCTAATTATAAGTGAAAAACTCGCTTTTCAGGTGTGTTCAAATCCTTATACTTATCGTTGTGGCAAATTGACGGAGCGTAAAGAATCGATTAGCCATGAGGTGAAGAAAGAAAAGAGAAAGCTAGTTAGATACTTGAAATCGTCCTGTAAACTTCAAGTCTGCGTATCGCACGTATTCACTTAAGATGTGTTAAATAACTATGTAAATTTTGAGAGTATATCGCTGAATGTATTCCCACTATTTGTACACTGATAATTTTGAACAAACGAAAGCAACTGGGTTATTTTGAATAAATAGGACTAATTTGATGTGGAATTAGTCCTGTCTACTATACGAGATTCCCGATTACCTGAATGTTCCATGTGTTTTTACCGGATGCAACAGATGGCCAACTAGTGAGGAGAGAAACAAAAATCACAAGGCTTAGCACCGTTTGTCATCATCGAACTGTCATCATTACAACTTATCCAGTCAGCAAGGTCAAACTCTCTCGGTTCTTTGCTCGGGCCACCGTAACTTGTTCCCCCGCCACTTCCAAAGAAAATTGCTTCATTCACAATTGGCCTGAATAACGAGATAGGATCATTACGAGGAAAGTTTGAAGAAGATGGCGTTGCAGCAAATCTTCAAGAGGTAATAAACCAACATTGGTGACTCCTCTGAAACTAAACATTAGTCATCTGTCTGCCTTTTTTCAAGAATTTGGAGCAAAGCGTCTTCCTCCTCTACAGTAATTTGATATTAAACACAAGCAATTTGTAATTAATTTGCTACCACTGTGAGTGAATCAGCTTAAACACTAAAATTATTGAGCTTCGAGCTCTATTAGTGAACTTTAATGTTTATGCTTATCGATATATCATCGGTTGCTCTCTGCGCTATATCCCATAATACTTCACAATTTTTCAGCCTACACAACCTTCAGTGTGTATTCTTCGAATTCATAACCTGATTGAAGAATCCGTCAAGTAACAAGTTTTTTTGATATCAAAATTATTAACCTACAGTATCATGTTTAAGACGCTCAACATACCCCCACAGTTCCAGTACGTATTTTCCAATCTTTCTTTTCAATGCACTTAAGTTTTACATACCATGACGATGGGGCATCTTATTGAATTTATTCTGCTTATCGTTTATCCACGCATATCACGTTTGTCCACTATTCATGGTAATTTGATAACTATGTCTGCAACAAGCTTGGCCGATTTTTCATTTAGATTTCTTAATTTATTGTGTTAAACGACACATCAAGAGTTCCTTAAAAACTCATTGATGTCAACCTTCGGTTTCGTCTTTGTATCCGCTCTTTTTACTATTACAGCACAGGAGATATTAAGCCCATTGCTTTGATAACTTCCAGGAACAACAACCGATCCGCTTGGAATCACCCCGTGTGAAACTTTGCCACTAGTTCTATCAATTATTTTTGTCGAAGTTGAAATATTAACTCCTGATGCTATAACAGAGTTTTCCTCAACGATCACCCCATCCAAAATAGAGCTATTCGCTCCGATAAAGCAATCATCTTCTATAATAACTGGGGAAGCTTGATATGGTTCGAGTACTCCACCAATGCATGCCAATGCAGAAATATGGCAGTTCGCTCCTATCTGTGCGCAGGAGCCAATTACTACACCCATATCTACCATCGTTTTGCTCCCGATATATACTCCGGTATTTATGTAACTCGGCATGATTACTGCGCAATCTCCTATGTACACACCGTTTCTTATGAACGACAATGGAACTTTGCGGTATCTTGGATTTTCATAATCGTACTTCAACGTATCGATCTTATCAAACGAATCAAAGTCTGATTTTTGTGAAGGTTTAACTTTAAAAGCGAGAAGAATTGCCTTTTTAACCCAATCATTAACATTCCATTTACCATCTTTTTTTTCCGCAACTCGTACTTTGCCGTCATTCAATAATAAAAAAACCGAATCAACACACTTTATTATCATTTCACGATCACCTGATTCAGGTGCTTGGAAGTATCCTTCTATTTTATTTTGTAGATCATTCATGATGCTCCGGACACATCTCTGTAAATCCTCCGCAAACTGTACCACAAAACCACGTGTTTCGATAGGAATAAGGTTACTTCAAATCTATATGATTCTCTCCACCTTTAAGTTATTAGACCACTTTTCAAACCCCAGTAAACGAGGAAAACTCTGAAAGGTTTGGAAAGAAGTTTATCAACCTCCTGTTCACCTAAGCATTAAAAGATAAGACCAATGTAGGGCCTACAGAATAAGAAAATGCAGTGGTTTATTGCACACAATCACAGTTCAGAGGTAATTGCAAAGATTCAAATACCAGTTTGAACTTCATTTATGCCATAGACCGAAACCGGAATAATGATCCGCAACCTTTAGATTACTGCGCATACACATGCTTACTTCACATTGCATTACGTGTTTATTGATATTGATAGTTCTTTTCGCCATATTTTCAGAGTCGAATTTCCCAATTATTATGTCCAATATATTGCTGCATGCATAAATGCTTACCTAATAACGTTGAAATGCAAAGTGCGTAACAGAATATTAACTAATTGATTGTACCATATACAGTATGGAAGCGCTTTTTGCCGTGGAAGCAATGAGTATAAAATTTAAATTACTATTGAGTATTTGCGCAATCGCCTCGTTTTCTTCGCAAGATGCATTAGGAGGGCTTTTTAGCGGTGTAGGATCTGCCTTCAGCAATGCGAAAAAAAAGGCAATTGAAACAAAGGAACGGGCGGTAAATACTGCGACGAAAGCGACGACTGTAGCGCAAGGTGTCGTCACGAAGGCGGACAGCAAGGTGCAACAAACAGTTAATACTGTCAATAAAAAAATTCAAACCGTAAATACTAAGATAGCTGGAAGCATAACGGATGGGGAGAGCAGAGACGAAGGTTTTATGCTCTCGGGACATTGGTACAGTCTGCGTAATAAAAAAATAGATGAGATCTTTGAAAAGATGCCTAATCCACAAGATACAAAAATGATTGACCTTAGAGGACACGCGCTAACCGATGAAGATATGCTGTACATTGCGGTATGTCTCGAAGAATTTGGAAAAACTGGCGCAGAAAAATACACACTGCATTTTGGTAATAACGAATTAACCGCGAGTGGAGTCTCTATTCTAATGGAATGCTTACAAGCTTGCCCCAAATTGTCATCGATTCTCGATATTTCAGGCAACCAAATAGGAGATGATGGGGCCGCCATTTTGGCTGATAACATACATAATTTGGCGATAAATTTTTTAGTATTGTCTAACACTCGGATTACCGGAGATGGGATGCTTATTTTACTTTCAGCAATTACCAAAATGGGTGATACAGTCTTACAAATGCTTAATTTTTCGGAAAACAACATCACGAATGGCTACTGGGACCTAATCGTTCAACATGTTAGTCAATTTAATGAAGGCTTCATGAGAGATGGTATAGATCTCTCTGGCAATCAATTAACACTCTTACCAGGAACAGTGATTCCAACGCCTATAAGATTGTAAGCAAACTTGATTCATCACTGATATTCTTTGCGTATAAATGTTACATAAAAAAGTGTGGTTTGAGAGCTAGTTGCAAACTAGTTTAATGCAAATTGAGCGGCGTAACAGCGATTATTACGTACAGATATGGTGCTCGTGATACGAGCTTATATAGCATTTGTGTATTCTGCGCTAAATTATGTATTTTTAATACAATTTATAATCGCCGGAGCGTGGAACATATCAGTGTAGATTATGGTTAGTGGGCATTGAATGGCGAGCTACATTTATTGATCGATATCGGTTTAAGTGTAAATTTTAGTAATTATCCCAAGAGCAAATTGTTATAAGCAATGAAAGCATTGTACTAAATGAGAAGATTAAAGTTAGTTGAGGTGAGGAAAGTTGGATAGAAACAGGCATCACAGCAGTGATACACCGGATAAAATGATGTTGAAATTACCGGAAATATATCTTTAATGGTGGAGCTAGAGGGTAGTCTGAGACGACAGAACATTTATCAATGGAGTATTGTGGCGGAAATTAACATTGGTACTGGCGCTGCTGTTTTTTCACGGAACGAGGTTGTTGAGAGACAAGAACAGAATGCGTCACGGGGTTTGGGAACGAGGAAATTTTTTGCAACCATTAAGATATACGATGAAATCCCTTTAGGAACTTTTTCTGACTAGGATTCCTCTATACGAGACTCTCATATTACTCCACACATTCATCCACAATATGACTCGTTAAATGGTGGACTCCTATGTTGTATTGACTTGCAAACTTCACAAACACTGCATTGTCTATGAACCCACTTGATTCGTTCTTAAACTCTGACGCTTGTAATACAGTCTTTACCAACATATATGAATGACTCATTAATTCATTATGCTCAGCCGCTATTATGAATCTGCTATCATACGCATCTACCAAAAATCCATCTTTATCAAAACTAAAATAATTTAACTTTGGATTGTCGTATATCGAACTGAAATCACCGTTCATGACGATTATCAGATGCCCTCTTTGCCATGTTTTATTCTCCTTCCAATTACTTATGCGCTACTTCAATCACTACGACTGCATTCTCTTCTTTCCTCACTACTCCATACTGTCCCTTCATCAGGATTTAAGAAAAGAGGGTAACAAGATATTCTCAAAGAAACTTAGAGACATGAATAGCTTGATAATCAAATATGCTCAGAAAAGTATTATTAATTCTCTAAGCTCAAAGAGGGATATGGTCAATTCAAACATTGCAAAGTTTGCTATAGGTCTTCTAGAAGTTCAAAGCAAGAATTTACTAAAACTGTTTCAGAATGATACGAGGTCTATTTCTCTTCTCGATACATCTTTTATTAAAGAAAAAGAGAGG
>JAITDA010000056.1 GCA_031282805.1 Holosporales bacterium | reverse complement strand
CTTTGTTTTGCAGTTTCCCAATTCATATAAGTTCCGAAATCATTAGCATCATTTCGCCAAGCATAACAATACCCGCACTTGAGATTACAACTTTGAGCCATCATCAGTTGGATTCGTCGCGGATGATGCCGCCAATAAGATTCAAAAGAAATGTTTTCAATAGAACGCCAATTCAAAATTGGCTTGAAAAATCCTTTTTGTTTTAATGTTTTAATAATATCATGTATGCCGTCGCTACAATCTCCATATTTTGTTTCAAATTCATCTATAAAATAATTGATTCTGATTTTCTCTGCTCAATGAGATGGAATAATTCAAATGCAAATTCGTTTACTTCACACACCAGTCCGGTCATACGGTCAAAAAGAATATATTCATTTTTAAATTCGAATACATGAAACGAATTTGGGAATAAACCAAAAATTTGATCATTGTTCATTCATTATTCCTCTTGTTTTTTATTCTTTTTTAGCCGGTTTCTTATTTTAAAAACTATCACCAACAAGATAACCAGAAGTAATGAAGACAAAGCAAGGATTCGCTGCCAAATCCAATATGGTTTTTTCACATCTAAACCCAACTGGTGCATTTTCCATGAAAATTTATCAGGGAAAACTATTTTCTCTTCAATTGCCCAATTCGGACGTAAATTATTTAATTTGTCGATACAATTACTGACCTTTTTTTCTGCATCAGAAAATTCCTTGGGAATACAAGCCCGCATATAAGCGTCATAAATAGAAAAAAGCGTTGAATCGGCTGTATTCCGTTCTATCGCGTTTTTTAATTTTGCCGATATACGCAAGTTCTTTTCTATGGCTTGTAATTGATTTAGAGGTACTTCATTTTCCTTCACCACTAATATAAATTGCTTGTAAAAATCATCACCATTTTGCAGTTTGGTTCTTAATAACTCTAACGGCTCTTGAGGAATCTTTTTCATTTTCATTAGCATTACCGCCGCATAAAGGGTAATTGCCGGATGTGATTCTGGTTTGGTATCCCATTCATTTTTTAACGTTGTAATGCCGACCACCGATGCAAAACCTCGCACCCAATTGTGAAAATCTTTTCTCTGTTCCTCTTTGATACTGTCAGCAAATTCATCAATTTGTTTTCCTGGAAAGCCGGATTCACCTACCTTGCCGTTAAGAATCAAATCTCGTGAATATATCCAAGTCGGATCGTTTTTTACAGCATCATTCAGTATTTGTTCCTGTTCGGCTACTGCATCTTTATATTCCTGAAACGCATTTTGATACTCTTTACTGTTTCGGTCAACAGGAACAATTGCATTACGGCGGGTTATCTCCTTTGCATCCTCTTCCGCTTGCTGTTTATTTAGTTTGTTAATACGTTGCACGTGAACGTAGTGTTCATAAACTCTTTTTACAAACGAATAAGAATCAGGATTATATATGGCAACTTTTAGGTCTTCTGGAATGCCGCCGATTTTTTTCTCATATTCTGCTTGTTTTTGAAGATTTTCTTCAGCATATTTTTCGTTGTGTTTGAGATAATTTCTGAAAAGTGTTTCATCATCCAAATTGGAATCAAGTTCTTTGACCTCCCGAAGGTTTCTACTCGTCTTTATGTCATAACGAATATAAAGGGCAAATGCTGGACGTGATTCAGGGTAATCCCGCCATTCTTCCTCCCATGCTGCAACAAATAGCGGATGCGTAATTCCTGAAGACCACATATTAAAGTATTTAATATTTTCTCGTTTGATGCTTTTCATAAAGGTTTCCCACAACCGATTGTAATGAGCTACCGCAGCGGGAACTTCCTTATCGACAAACTCCATAGCACGAGTCATTGTAGGATCGTTGCTTTCATTCTGTAACTCAACCGATTGAGACGGTGAATCCGCCATACTTATTGATATTAGAATGAAAAATTGCAAGGAAACAAAGACTAAATGAAAGGGAGATGTCCCCAATAAATACCAATAATATTGATAGTTTGATTTTAACACTTTTTATTCTCCATAACTTATTATATTAGCAAATACACAATAAAGCAGGTTTTTCTAACCGCCTCCCAAAGGACAAACTGTTGTTGATGATGCACTGTCGGGATCTGATGCGGTTCTACCACAATTTTCGTCATCATCGATAGGATCGGAAACCCATTTGATTGTTGTCGTACCACACGCATCATCTTTGCTATAATTCATACTACAAGATTCATCCTTGTCATACCGACTACAAGCGTCATCGCTATCGGATAAACTACAATTTTCATCCGGGGATGTCGTTGAAGGGTTTGATAGAGCGGCACATGTGTCATCATTTGATAAAGTAGAGCAATTTCTATCCGCACTCGCACCTGTTGTTCCCGAACAATGTTGATCGGGATCTACCCATGTTCCGCCATATTGAGTAGTATGTGCACCACAGCCTGCATCACTTTCCGTCGTACTACATACACCGTCTTGTGATTCGCCAAATATTTCAGTGTAATGTTGATGACCACAAAGATCGTCAGGATCCTTTCCGCCTGCTATTGGCTTTCCACAATGTTCATCTGATTGATGATTATCATCACAGTCACCACATGACTCATCTGGATTCATATACACGTTACCACAACTTCCGTCAACATCTGCACCTGCACCATTGTTCGGAACTTGATTGATGGAACAATTATTGTCAACCACAGATGTAGTGCAAGCCTCATCTTGGTCAGTACCATTGGGACCACCCGTTGAAACACCGCCCGACGATGGTTTTCCGCAATTACCATCATTTGAACTTGAATTCCACGTCCCGCAATTATTATCCGGGTCTTTACCAATTCCACAATTGGCATCTGACGGTCCGCCAAACCAATTACTTCCACAATTACTATCAGACACACCTTCACCGCACGCGTAAGCAATTTTCGGAGACACAGCTACCAATCCCACAACTGTAACAGAAAATACTGCGTTACCTATTCATTGAATAAAGGAACGTCTTGATGTCTGTTTTTCGTTGTTTGGATTATTATGATCCAGTTGCATAGTTACCTCATAAATTGACTTTGTTTAGTTTAATAGACTTTTTCTCAACCCCTCTCTAGCACCTCATGTGTGGCGCCGACATCTATTTTTTCAACGTTCTCAATTGTTTAATTTTTGTATTTTAGGTTAGAGAGATGGTTTCTTTTACTTACCTATCACCCTAATACTGTTATAATTTATTTAACTCATTGAGTAGCTTAAACTTAGGTATAATTCAATTAATCCCCCAAAATGACCAAACCAAGAAAAAGTTACAAAAAAAATAAATATCTATTTCTATTCACGTTTTTAAACATCCTATTTTAACAATAAATATCCCATGTTAACATTTTTTTATCTTTGTACACCTAAATTTCAGATTTAAACAGACAGTTACAAAAAAAATTAT
>JAITDA010000082.1 GCA_031282805.1 Holosporales bacterium | reverse complement strand
CAGAGAAATTGGAGGAGAGAAAAGATGAGGTGAAAACTGAAGAGAAACCTGTGGAAAAGAAGGGATTTTGGAGAAGGTTAATGCCTTGGCTGGATTAGTGAAGTACTCGTGAAAGTGTAACACCGACTCTTTGTTGGAGTTTTAGCATATCCAGGCGCCGTGCAACAGTATCTTATTGTTGCACGGCATTAATAAAAAGGTTACTGCCATTCGTACTGTTTACATGCTTTGTATGACGTACAATTTTTCTCTGAAGCTATCGAAGTAAGGCAAAAAAGTTAACGTGCCCAATTGTCAAATTGCGCCATGTATAATACGCAATCCAGTATACATTTTACCATGAAGCAAAAAAGGTGAGTTTTTTCGAAAAGCGTGCCAAGAACAAGCCTTGGAAATTCGCTCAAAAAAAACATGTTTGCCTATCACATGGTTTGGAGCAGAAATTAGTGATATTAATCATGTTTCATGTACTCCGAAGAATTCCAAGTTTTTCATTATTATGATAATTTGCTTTTTATTGTCCAAAGAAATGTTTATGTAAAACATTTAATGCGTCATATGTTTGCTGGAGTGGCAGAACTACAGATATTGAATTATTCCTGGAAAATACGCACTTTATCTGATGGTGACAACCAGTTATTTTCGTAGTTATTTCTTCCAGAAGCGTAGACATTTCTTCCTGCCAACCCACAACGATGGTTGCTTGTACATTTTAAGCTATTTCAGTAACCTAAATGCAGGAGGTTTTTCAACCGCACCTCTGCTTCCTCTACTACGAACTTTGCGAGTTCCAAAGTACGATTCATCAAATTCAAATCCACCGAGTTCTTCAATGAATTCCTTCACACATTACATTGGAGTTATATACATTGGCAGTATTATGATTTCTTCAAACAATCCTCGCTATTTGAGTAACAGTTAGATCCTCGGCAAAGAGCAATTTTATTTTTTTGTAGTCAATTTGTTGAATTTTCCAATGTTCATAGCGTACTCACTCCGAAATGCTAGTTAAGTTCCATTGTTTACATATCTAGTCATTACATCAGCCTTCGCATATCTTCTTCTATATATCTTAATGTTAATTCTTTATAAATTTTTTTTGTCTTTTTAGAGTTAATACACTATTAGCTAAAGCAGATGTTTATCCATTCACATCTTTATGAAAACGTACGTTGGATACTGTGATTACACTGTACCAACAAGTGGTTTTTTGAAATTCACTAAAAAAAGATCACAACGCTCTATGTGCATTGTTTCCTGATCAATCAATATCTGGATTCGAGTTTGTTGTGAGACGGTAAGAATGGCCGAGATAATTCACTGGTTTTTGCGTTGAGAATATAATTCATGTTATAACGGGACGGATGTTCCTGAATGGAGTATAGGAACTCCAATTCCTTGCTGATCAAATAATTTAGTAATTTAGCAAACACAGTAATTATTAGGGGCAAACAGTTGTAAACTGTTGTTGCTACAGTTCGGTATAAAGAACTTTGAGTATGGTGATGTTTCCACTATATTCGCTCACGTTCCTTCATTGCTTTTCCAAATTAATAAGTTACTGAGCGAAGCTGAGCCCTCCCTGAGAATGGTAGGCTTTTTTTTTGACAGGTCCAAGATTGTTGATGGAGATGTGTTTTTGCAGGTTCCTCCGTCAATAATGAGCGGGATCTTTCCACCAAAATCATCTTTTACCATTTTATAAGTTGTTGCCGGAGCAATTCCAGAAATATTTGCGCTTGATGCAACTATCGGTCCTCCAAGATACCTTATTAACTCACAGGATAATTTATGATTCGGAACCCTCAATGCTACTGTATTGCCGCCAGCAGTTGCTAGTTTGGAGTTCTTTTTTGCCTTCAGAACAACAGTGAGAGGCAACCTCTTTATCGTCCAAAAGTCTTTTAACATTTTTTCATGTTCTTCAGAAAAATCAGCAAACTTCCTGGCCATTGCAACATTTGATACGAGAATAACGAGGGGTTTCGTAATAGGGCGCTGTTTCAGATTATAGATTTTTGCGACGGCTGAGCTATTGGTCGCGTCGGCAATTAAGCCATACACCGTGTCGGTAGGAGCCGCAATAACCTCTCCAGATTTTAGTAAAGCTACAGCCGTTTTTAAAATATCACCCACATATCACTCAAAATGATAAGCAAAAACCTATACCCTTTGCTGCCAAACTACCATATTTTGATGTACAGAGTAAAGGATGATCAAATCAATATTGGTACATTAAACAACTACACTGCTGTCATTCATTCGTAGTCGCATCACCAGTATTAGGATGGATTATCGGTTCTTCAAATTTGCGAAAACGGTACAAATTCTCTACTTTTCCTGCAAAGTACTAGTTCCATTCCGAGGGAATATGTGTTTTGCAAAGGCGAGTGTGAATTGGTATTTGGAAGTTCCTTCTGGTTAATCACAATAAGGCTAAATCTATATCTCGAGTCTAGCACTTCAAGACAAAATTCCACAATCCATATCACTATGCCAGGAACCATTTTGTAGAAAGTTGTGATCCGCATTGAATATTCATGTTACTCACTAGAACTCATTGCCCTATCGATTCATTATAATCAAAAATAGTGGGACATCTAGTTTGATCTGTTGAATTCGTACACAACTCGAGTGCTCTTTCCAAGAAGGAGTAAGCAACTCCAATTCCGTAGTAGTAGTGAAAAATTCATTCCGGCGAACATCACGCAAAATATAATCGGCATGAAATTTTATTCTTCATATTTTCCTTCGCAAACAATCAGTCAACATATCAGCTGACTAATTGAGACTCGGATGTGTGGAAAACATATGCTCAACTGCAATCTAAATAAACTCCAGACTGTCGAACGGGGAGCGTACAATTATTCGCTTTACAGGTAAAACCGTGTTCCACTGTGAAATTTGATCAATACTGCCTGGTTATTTTAAGTGAAAGCCAGATGCTACCTTTATCTGTATGATATTGATGTGTGCGATGAAACTAATATCAGGACATATGCATATGGCTGATGTCTCCACTCAACATCTATACAAATTACGTCCATTTTACGCATTGTGAATGCGCTAAAGTGTTGTTCCATGTTAATGACTGTTGATCACTTTGAGTTAGTTTGATGACAAGCTCTGGCAAGGTCTTTTTTTGTGTGAGCGCTAACGTGTTTCGTTGCTTTTTTTTTTGAAATTTAGAAAGTAATGCACGATTGTATTTCAGGCATATCCCTGTTTTCGTACGGCTTGCTCATTTGTTTAATGGATAGGTGTTACTCTTTTTTCGAGCAACAGCGATCAATACAGCGCAACATTATACATTTTTCAAGCTGTATTGAAGACAATTTTCTCCCTTAACCCCAGTTCATTTTGGTGAGTTTTACCAACGATATTTATCGATACACAAAAACTTTTCATCTGGAGTTGTCCGATACGACCAAAACAGAAATTCTCAAAACGCATTAAAATTGCCGCATCTTTATGAACTCTAAATTTTTCTACTTTACCATCATTTTATTTACATTATGTCACATAACTCACACAGATGTTTTTGCTTTCCTATTGCAAATTTATTCCTAATTGTAACCTCGTCACAGCAATGTCCTATATTTGCAGTGTATCCCGAAAATTGTCAAACAACGAAGTCTGTGCTGTTAAAGAAAGCAGATCAATGCTCCAATTATTACCCTATATATTGCTAGGCATACAAACCCCCTCTTTTCCATATATTTTATTGATGGATGGATAACGATTAAGCTCGTGATCATAGTAGTTAAAATACCGATAAGCGAAGATTCGTTGAACAGAATTCCAAAATTCCTATTTTTGTAACATTCGAGTAGTTCAAGTGTTAACGATCCAGCAATACTCGGAATTGCCAAAAGCAGAGAAAATTGTATCGCCTTTTTGCGTTCCATTTTCAACATTCTTGATGCAGTTATACAAATTCCGAGACGACTAACTCCAGGAAAAATGGATATTGATTGAAAGCTCCCTACGATCAATGAGACCATTTTTGTCGGTATAGTATTTTTTCTTCTTATTTGACCGGATACTTTGTCGAAAGCAACAAGCAAAAGTCCGAAAATAATAGATGAAATACCGAGAATTTTTGGAGCATCAAATTCCCTCACAAAATTTTTAGCTAAAAATCCTAGAATAATCACCGGTGCTGTCCCTAAGATTAGCGGCATACAGTACGTCTTTGATATACTTTTAAAACAAAATAAGCCTTTCAATGCGTTCATGATCTCTTTTCTAAAAAAGATCAGTAATGCTGCGAGACTTCCGGTATGTAAGGCAATTTTTAACGAAAATGAAAATTGAGCAATGTTAAAGATCGAGGAGAAAAAATGCAAATTTACCGACGAACTCACCGGTAATATTTCTGAAACACCTTGTATGACCCCCAAAAATACTGTACTGAAATTCAAGGCACACCATATCAAAACACCACGCAATCGTACAGTAGATCTGCCAATATGGCAAGTGTTCCTTTAAAATTTTAATGATTCTGTGTTCCGTCAACGCTATTTCCATATTGGAGGAATACTAATACGCAGAGAGCCCAGGATTTTGAGTATGTATCTTATTGTATACGATTATTGATAATGAAGATAATATGAATCGACGGTGCTGTCCGATGTCTGAGATACGGCACCACTTTCAGCCACGTTGCCATTCCGGTGATTCCTGATGATACGATTTAGAACATAAAGTTGTATCCTTGGCGAATCGAATTTTACAGCATTGTAAAATGCCAGATCAAATGTTCAGCAAAAAGCCCACCTAGCATACGCGAGGTGGGCTCAAGTGGAGGGGACGCGATTACTCCTTGTTACAGCAACATCCTCGACGTTCCGTTTTAAAATACTTTCTTTCACTATATTCGCTCTGCTTTCCCTTATTAAACGCAGAAACAGGGCGGAAATACCCCATGACCCTTGTCCAAACTTCACACACCGTTCTTTTTTCGTTATCAAACTTGATATCTTCGTTTTTCATAACAGTCTCCTCAATTCCATTCAACCATCGCGAGCGTAACATGTAATTTGTATCCTGTCAACTTGGTAATTTTCACAATTCACTATACCGATATCAATCCTTGCATTTCACGTGGGAAAACGAGTAACTGGTTTTTTTTCATGCAATTGAACAGCAATAATGTAAAAAACTGTGAGGAAGAATTCAGGAATCGGACTACTGAGTAATTCTCTGGATGAAGCGTTCAACTTTCTTTGGTTATGCATTCGCCAAGAGCTTAATCTGTACTTACGAGACGGCGCAGTTCATTTTATCTCTTAACATTTGCTGGATTTTCACCTATGAACATCAACGCATGATCTTCAATACAAGAAAAATGGAATTGACAGTTAGCGGTGTAGTTGCTATCATTCCGTGCGTAGGACGGGCCTTTAGTTCAGTTGGTTAGAACCCTCCGCTCATAACGGAGTTGTCGTAGGTTCGAGTCCTACAGGGCCCACCAAAGAAAAATGTATTATCGCTGAGCGTCGATGTTTTCAAATTCTGCACTTGATAGATCTTTACACATCCTCGGAGACGAAAGAGTCTTAACAGTTTCTGAGCTTTCTGTTGCGATAAAGAAGCAACTAGAAGGCAATTTTGCATCAATTAGGATACATGGAGAAGTTTCTGGTCTTAAAAAGCATTCTTCTGGCCATACGTACCTTTTCCTCAAGGATAATGACTCTACAATAAAGGCGATTTGTTGGATGGGAACGAAACTGGGGTTCCAACTTGAGGATGGCATGGATATCGTTGTCAGTGGTCGCGTTACCACATATAAAGAGCAGTCTCAGTATGAATTTATCATTAAAGAGGCGCACTTGGCAGGTGAAGGCGCTCTACTGAAGTTACTCAATGAAAGAAAGAAGCACTTTGAATCTCTCGGGTATTTTGATAAAAGCAAGAAGAAACCAATCCCTAAATTTCCAAAAATCATCGGCATTGTTACCTCCAAAACGGGATCGGTTTTACAGGATATGAGACACAGACTTGAAGACAGATATCCATTCTGTCTAGTTCGTGTTTGGTCGGTTAATGTCCAAGGTGCCGGCTCCGCAGAGCAAATATCAAATGCTATTCGTGGGTTCAATTTTATGACAGATTGGAGACCAGATGTTTTAATAGTCGCAAGAGGTGGGGGAAGCATTGAAGACCTTTGGTCATTTAATGAAGAAATCGTGATCAAAGCGGTTTTTGATAGTAAGATTCCTGTTATCTCTGCAATAGGGCACGAGACCGATTTTCCTCTCATAGATTACGTATCAGACCTGAGAGCTCCAACGCCGACGGCTGCTATAGAATTGGCGACTCCGGTTTTATCTGAAATTAGGCTGCAACTCTCGAAATATTCGGAGAAAATGCAAACTTCAATAGTACGCCTTGTTAAGGAGGGTGCTTCTAGAGTTGTACTTGCAAAGAAGTGTTTATCATCATCTCAATTTGCAATCATCGCGATAATTCAAAAATTTGACGATGGGGTTGACAGACTGCTTATCGCCATCGCGAATTTTTTTCAAAGGGAACATTTAAAATTGCTCTCTAAGAGGATACTTAGTTTGGAGAACTACGTTTTGCTAAAAAAGCAACGTTACACAGCTGCTTCAAACACCGTCAAAAAATTAACGAGTACATATTTGGCTAGATACCTCGATAAATTTGAATCTTTATTTAATAGACTTGAACAAGCGTCGTTTAAAAAGATTTTGGAAAAAGGCTTTTGTTTTATAACGAGTTGTGATGGCAAAACTGTAAGAACAAAAGAGCAATTTACGAAAACAGCTGGAAGCAGGAGACTGATCCATTTCCAAGATGGACCAGTCGAAATTTGACAAATCACCAATGATGGAGCATCAAATGACTCATCATACTGCGTGCTGAGGTGAATCTGTGCTGTTTAATGAAGAAACGCAATCGACACGACATTCGAACGACCACGTGAGGACTGACATCGATACCATCACTCAGAAAGTTGACTATTGAAAGGACAAAATGATACGTCCTGTTGGCCCACCTTTAA
Organism: Holosporales bacterium; assembly: GCA_031282805.1. Lineage (GTDB taxonomy): Bacteria > Pseudomonadota > Alphaproteobacteria > RUG11792 > RUG11792 > JAITDA01. Next base: position 4,773 of record JAITDA010000082.1, on the reverse strand, counting down.
CACCCGTTAATTCAGTGAGTCTGTGCAGAACTAGTTCTTCTTCTTGTGGTATTCTGTCAGCATTTGGAACGAACTCTGGATACATGGTCACCAATCTAAGGAAATTATCTTCTGCTCTGATGAAGAATGTTACAGCATTTGCTGGGTCAAATCCACCGTTTGGTCTTCTCACACGCATACTTTCTATCATAGATTGATCAATCTTTGTGAGGTCAAGCAATGCCGTAATTTTAACATCCGGGTATCCAACTTGGACATCTGAAATGCGTATTGCTTGGCTTCCAATGATTCCTCCTATAATACTGAGTAAAAAATGATGCACTGGAGTTCCCAGCCTCAATATGAAATGGGATTTTCCAGCTGGAGGCGTATCTCCTTCAAAAATGAGATGACGGTGTTCTGCACTCGATATGTGTTGTATCACATTGGCTAACTGCGTGTAATTGAACCAAAACAATGGTACTCCGTCGGAAGATGCGGAATCATCATACGTTGTCATAAGGTACAGTAAAAAGGGAGCACCATACCTCATTGGGTTTCTTGATAATTTTTCTGCCATAGCACGTGTTTCATCGCCAACACGCACATGAGAGTACGCGTGAAATACAGCTCTGATCTCTTGATTTAACCTATACATTTTTTCGAACGTATCTGGATTTTCCGGATCAAATCGACAATATGCGCGACTTAACGCGCTCATAACAAAATTGATTCCGCCAACATATAATTCTGGCGCTGATGGAGGCAAAGCGCCGACAGTTACGGCTTGTCGACAAGTAGCTGGTAAATCTTGGAACATTTGTTGAAATTTTGAAGTGTATGAGCTTAAATGCGACAAAATCGCAGGGTCACTGGAAAGAATCGAATCAACAGATACTTTTCTTTTAAGCTCCTCAAAAGTTTCCGCTAATCGTACAATAGGCCATAGCACGTGCTCAGGGCTTAGTATTTCTTTTTCATCGGAACGAAACACAAAATCAAAATGACGTTGCGAAAAGAACATGTCAAATGGTAATTCGTCTCGTCCTACCGCTAAAAATGGTTTTTCTGGTGTTAATGCTCCAACTTTTTTGCACTTCCACTCACCTCTTTTTTTCCCTTTTGCTGTTAATTCTACGGCATTTGTAACAAGAAGAAGGAATTGATCACGCACACTCACTCTTTGTACAATATCACCAGTATTTAGGTGATTAGTACTAGTTGGTACATTTGGACGATTTTGATTTGGCAAAAAAACAAAAAATTCCTTGGTACCAGCTGGAAGCTTTGCTATTGTGAGATCTCCATTACGTACACCTTCGCAAAAAGCCCCATATGGAACAATAGGATAGTCTCGATCGAAACTAATAATTTCGAGTCTTGAACGAGAAAGCGGCGCAGAAGCATTAACACTGAAAATGCCAACAAAAATCGCTATAAAAAAGTAAATAAAAACGATACTAACTCTCATATAAACCCCACACCTGTAAAAACTCCCCATAGTCTATAGTAATAAATACTTTTTTTAAAGTGTTATTTTGCAATACAAAATACGTACAAAGACATATAAAGTAAAAGGATACGATAAAGGAACATTGAATTTTAAAAAATTAAAGCACGCAATTTCGTACGAGTTACAGACGTCTCATTTCCGCATTTTCTTGTACCTATAGGGAGGAGGAGCAATCAAAAATTTTTCAATTCTCTTCGTTAATTGGTGGATACCCGAATGCTTCGCGTTTTTCATTTTTAGTTAAGAATTCTGCATTGTTTATTTTCTTCCATTCAGTCTCACGTCTCTTTGAAAGAGCTGGAATTGAATCCAAGTCGTACCATAATCTGTATTCAGTTTTAAAGATATCCTCAAACCAATTCGAAAGTTCTCCTGCGACGATGTTAAGAAGTGGGATTAGTGTTTCCTCCCAAAAGGTGTAGCGTGCCTCCTTATAGTTTGAGAACGTTGCTGATGACATGCACCCTATAAGGATATTTGGAATACCAAATGCCAAGGCAATTTCCTTTGCGGCAAGCTCTTTTCCCGAAATGAAATCTAGATCCTTTGGGGAAAGTCCCATTTCTTTCCATTCAAAATTGCCCTCCAATAATAGTATTTTACCGGCGTTTCGCCCTCCTTCGTACAAGTTCCGAAGATTTTCCCTCAACTCCTCTCTTTTACTGGGTTCGATCGTTGATTTATACATAAGTGCACCAGATGGGCGCCCTCCATTCTGTAGGAAGGAAGTATTCTGTTGTGCAATGGCATTGTGTTGATTAATCGATCCCATCGCGACTTCTACGGGGCTCATTCCGTACCAATCATCGAGTGGGTTAAATAATTTAACATGTAGTACATCACACTCACCAGTCTCCTGATTCACCTCAAAAAGTTTTCGACTATTGCCAACCATATATTCATACCCAAGAGGTAGAGCACTTCTGCTTGGAATAATCCTGATTCTGTCCGGACGCAGCAGGTATAACTCTCTGGGAATACCGTCTTCATCTCTACTCACCATCATGTAGCAATTTCCAGAAAGTAGTAAGTAAGAGACGGCCTCCTCCATGAATGTAGTTTTATACTGTTTTGAGTTTGGTTTATTGATGATATCTAATATTTCGTGGGCATATAATACTTCGTCGACTTCTTCGTGACCACTGGACTTTTGTAAAACCCATTCAACTGACGCGAGGGCTCTCGCAATTAATTGGACACATCGGTAAACTACGACGTTCTTCTTATAACCTATTTCTGATAAATCGTCATAATCCGTCGATGAAACAAGTTTTGCAGTTCTGTAGGAAACCAGTGTAGACCTTGAATTACCGACTTTTCCATACACGTAATTCTTAAAAAATTTTGATAACATATTCTTCTCCTTATAAAATTAAGATTAGTATTTTGCGATTTTCGTAGGGAAGTTTTTCCTACTGTTTTGAGTCTAAAACAGGTTGCAAAAAGTGTCAAAAACTAAATTAGCCCATAATTGATTTCATGTAGAGTAAGTAAATAACTTCGCGATGTTTAAGTTGATATCCAATTATGAATTGCGGAAAAAATGGAAAAAAACATAAGGTAAAGTGAACATTACATTCACGATTTGACATATGCTATACTGGCCACGTTGTTGTGTGGAGATTGTACTACGTGAAGGAGAGTTCCTCCAATGCAAGATTGGTAATCCTTAAAGATGTGTTCGTTAATTAGCCGTGAAGATTGAGCTAAAAATTTCAGAGAGGCACGTCGGCAAAAGGTTTGATGTGGCAATTTCTGATCTATGCCCACACATTTCAAGGTCTCGCATACAGCTTCTTATAAGGACTGAAAAAGTTTTGATTGATGGCATCGCCATCTCTAATCCAGCAAAAACAATACAAGGGAGAGCGCAAATATCCATTGATTACTGCGAGTGTATAAAGTCCGATTACGAAATTAAAAGTGAGAATATTCCAGTGGACATATTATTTGAAGATGAGCACCTAATCGTAATTAACAAACCGGCAGGCCTTGTATGTCACCCCGCACCTGGCCACAGATCCGGTACCTTGGTAAATGCGATGATGTATCATTTTGATATTTCAGATATCGGCTCCAGATACAGGCCTGGGATTGTTCATAGACTCGACAAGGACACGTCGGGCGTCATGTTACTCGCAAAGACAAATGAAGCACTCGACGCATTTTCGAGCCTGTTTGCAGAGGGCAAGGGGACGCTTATAAAAAGGAAGTATATATGCTTTGTATTTGGAATTCCATCTCCAAAATCGGGAGAGATCAGGACCTTTATCACAAGGCACCCTAAAAATAGGAAGAAGTATACAGTAAGCGATAATTTTGGTAAGCATGCTGTGACCATATACAGTGTCGGAAGATCTAGATACTTCACGGCAACTGAATCAATCTCGAAAGTGAGTTGCGAGTTATTAACTGGCAGGACGCACCAAATCAGGGTGCACATGCAACACATCGGTCATCACATAATTGGAGATCAAGTATACGGAAGAACAAAAATTGGTGTAACGTATCCCAAAATTATAAAAACATTTAACCGACAGGCTCTTCATTCGAGTGAGCTCTCATTTCTTCATCCATTTACTCGAGAATTTTTGACGTTTTCCAAAGAGTTGCCAAATGATTTGCAGGAATTAAACTCACTGCTATTCACTAATGATAACTAAAAAGGGCGTAGTACAACAGCATGTAATGCGTGATTGCAATTTTGATTTAGCAAAATTTTCTGCGATCTTTAATCTCTGGAATTGGGCCAATACACGTAGATTGGAAAAAGCGTTTTGAGCCAAGTTTTATAGTGATATTTGTAGTAAAGAATGTTATATACGGAATACATTGAAGATTACTCAGTGATGAGATGAGAAATAATGTGCGAAAATTTGCTCAAATAATGCGCTTTAGACAATGTCTTGGAGGTACGTCCTTCTGCTTCAAAGTAAGTGAATTTATACATTGACAACATGACAACAAAGTATACCACTCTTGATTAATTTGTGCTATAATGGCGTATACTTGATTTTTGATTAATGTAATTATGAATATAAAACATTCATTAAAACTGTTATTTGTTGCTTTATTACATGTAGCCACAATACGTGCTGGTACTCCAGAAGTGCAAAGTGTATATGATACCAAGGACGCTCTTCCAGCTTTCGAAAACAACAATGTACTTGTTATCTTCGCTAGTGATGAAAACTACGCAATGCCACTTGGCGTCACGATACAGTCCCTCATGGATAATTCCAGCATTAGAAACAATTACGATATTTGGGTGTTAGATAGTG
>JAITDA010000095.1 GCA_031282805.1 Holosporales bacterium | reverse complement strand
GGCTTTGTTTATAGTATTGGTACATGTCTTATACAAAAAGATCTACAGTCCTGCATCTTCGGAGCTGCTGATACTAGACCAGAAAACGTCGAAAAAGTGAAAAAACTCATCATAAGTGAATGTAAAAAATTATATGAAGATGGTATCACAGAAAATGAACTAGAATTGGGGAAAAAGAGATACTTCGCGAAAACAGTCTTCGATACGAACGATTCGATTTTGAATTTCGTTGTAAATATAAGGTTGAATAATATAAGCATAGAGGATGTAAACGCATACCTAGAAAATTACAATAGTTTGACGCTTATGGAAGTTAACAGAGCAATCAAAGGTGTGTTTAATCCTCAAAATTTGGTTTTAGTTACTTGTGGAAAGGCTACAGTTAAAGGGGAAGAAAAGTGAGATTTTTAAAAAAAGTATTGTTGTTCAGCGTTTTTTTCTGCATATCCGAGTGTTGCTGTGTCAATTGTGGCACAGCAAAACCAGATGTAACTGCCAATTCACATCATGAGTATTGTGCTCCTTTAAATATTAAAGCGAAAACTCTTTCAAATGGGTTGAAAGTGATAGTTGTCAATATGGGAGTAAGTGACGTGATTGCAGTTGGTATTGGATATCTCGTTGGGTCAGGTGATGATCCAAGGAATGTCGTTGGAGTTTCACACTTTTTAGAACACATGATGTTCCATGGAACACAAAATTTGGATGGTGAAAAGTTGAAAGAAATATTATTCATTTACAATAAATATTCAAATGCTTTCACGAGTTTCGATATAACGTTTTACACACATCTTTGTAATAAATCTTTTGTTGATATAAATTTAAAAATTGAAGCAGATCGGATGCGTAATTTAAAACTTGAAGAACTAGCCGTAATAAAAGAAAAAGAAGTCATTATTGAAGAACGAAAAATGAGAATGGAATCTGATCCAAGAATTAATCATGTAGAAGAAGCAATTTCAAAAACAATACATTTATTTTCAAATTATTCGTATCCAATTATTGGATACCTTGATCAGATACAATCTTGCAATCGTAACGTTATTCAGGAACATTATGACAAATTCTACGTACCAAACAATGCCTTCGTTCTGTTTGCTGGAGATGTGACGATGCAAGAAGCTGTAGCTAAGGTTGAGAAGTATTTTGGGGCAATTCCTAAAGGACGAGATGTTGAAAGAACCCGCGTAATCGATCCTATAAATACAGGGCTCTCGTTTTGTGTAAACCATGAATCCGAGCAAATTTCAACGCATAGTTTGAATATAGCGTACAAAGTTGATAGGGCACTATTTTGCGATGTAAAAAAATTGATGATTCTAGAGATTGCAGTTGGAATACTCGCTGGAGGGGAAAGTTCAGTTCTCTACAAAAATATAGTTGATATCAAAAAATTATCGTACGATATTGCCGGCCATCTCGATGTAAGGGCCTTTGATAAAGGTATTCTTAACATATCGACAACATTTAGAGAAAATAAAAAGGCGGATGTTATCGAAGCGGAAGTTATATCACTGATAAACAAATTTGCAAATGAATTACTGACGATTGAATTATTTGAAAGAGAAAAACAAAAAGTTTTAGATCAAATTGAAATGCTTGAAGACAATCCACAAGGAATGATGAATTTAATTTTGGGCTATATAGTGAACGGATATAATCTTGATGAGATAAAAGATATTAAATCGATTGTAAAACAAATAACTTTTGAAGAAGTTAAAAACGCCGTTGAAATCTTGGTCAATAGTCGTAATAGACTTATGAAAGTATATAGTCATCCAAAGGAGGTGAATGCGTGAGTAGACATAAAGAGCTAGGGTTTGTAGCTCTTGTTTCAATAGTTATTGGTGGACAACTTGGTTCTGGTGCGTTTGTTTTACCAGCACAGCTTGCGCCACTAAAAACAATTGGGATGCTTGGGTGGATTGTATCAGTTGCTAGTGCAATATCTTTAGCATTGGTTTTTTCCGATTTATCGTCGCACTTGCCAAAAAATGGGGGCCCACACGTGTATGTTTCCGCGGCGTTTGGGAGAGTTGCTGCATTCTTCACTGCATGGATATACTGGATAATCTCGTGGTCCAGCAATTCTGTTTTACTAGTTACGATTGCAGGTTACCTCACGACCATTACCGGGCAGTTAACTACATTTGAAATATTTACCGTAGAAATACTTACACTCTTCCTCATCACGTATATAAACATAGTCGGAATGGAGTTTTCAGGAATCATTGAAACTGTATTAACGGCTTTAAAAATACTACCGTTACTTGTTTTACCAGTTGTTTTTTTCATGTTCTTTGATCCTGAATTTTTTAATTTTTCTGTAAGTGAACACATTAAAAATACGAATGAAAGCGTATTATCAACTATCGCAACGACTTCGCTATTAACATTTTGGGGATTCATAGGTGTTGAAAGTGCAACTACTCCAGCTGAGAATGTAAAAAATCCAAAAAAGAATATTCCTAGGGCACTAATAATCGGGACTTCCTGCGTTGCATTGATATACATCATAAATACAATATCAATAACCGGAGTCGTTGGTTTCGATAAGTTGCTAAATTCCACAGCGCCTTACGCGGTGGTGATGGGAAGTATATTTGACAATTACAGTCATGTCACAATATCATTAATGGCTATAATAGTTTGCGTTGGCACTCTGAATGCGTGGACGTTGACTGGAGGACAAATAGCCTATGGAGCATACAAAGATGGATTGTTTCCAAAAATCTTTGGAAAAGTAAATAAATCTGGAGCACCGACCACTGCATTATTGATTGCCGCGGTTGGCATAATCCCATTTTTAGTACTTGAGCAATTTGAAACTGGAAGATTAGATAGGTTAATAGGTATTCTAGCTAGCGTTTTTCTGTATGTTTACCTAATATGCTGCATTTCTTACTTAAAACTAATCAACAAATGGTATAAGACGAAACGAGAAAAATTAAAGGCGAGGATACTTGCTCACTTTTCGATTATCTCGTGTATATTCGTGTTGTCTCAAAGTATTGTATCATCGATCATAGTACTCGTCATTTTCATCTTGGTTGGAATTCCGATATTTTTAAAATATAAAAACGTCATCAAAGCGATTTCGGTGTGACGGTGGAGGTATAACGTATTGACATCTACCTTTTCTGTCAAAAAATTCGTCAAATTGTTTAATATGTGGCTGTATCTAAGAGGTGATTACTGCTGTGTTTGAAATATTTATTGCAAGAAGATACCTTCATGCTAGTAAGGGGGCGGGATTTGCGCGCATTGTAACTTGGTTTTCATTTATAGGAATAGCCCTTGGTGTCGCAACACTTATCGTAGTTACATCAGTTATGAATGGATTTAAAATAGAATTGCTGAATAAAATAATTGGGATGAAGGGGCATATTATCATCTCCAGTACCAATTATGCCGCCGGAATTAATGACTACGAAAAATTAGTTGAGCAAATAATGAAATGCGATGATGCAATACTACAGGTCATTCCACAAATCGAGCAGCAGGCAGTACTAATTTCAAATGGATCTGCAAGAGGGGTACTAGTTCACGGATTATCAGTAAAATCTTTGGCATCGAAGAATTTGCTTTCAAATAGCATTGAGGACGGGAGTATTAAAAATTTTGATGGACAACAAATCTTTCTTGGAAAAAGATTATCGGAAATTATTGGGATCAGCCTCAATGATCAGGTCAAATTACTGATTCCGGATGGAATTATAACCCCATTTGGCAAATTGCCAAAAGAGGAGGCTTTTGACGTCTCAGGGATATTCAATGTTGGAATGAATGAATATGATAAAAGCATTGTCCTTATGCCACTCGCGACTGCGCAGCAATTCTTTAACCTAACCGATAAAATCCTGCAAATAGAAGTCCTTTTAAAAGATATTGATATGGCTTCAAAAATCTCCCAAAAGATACAAAATATTTTAGGGAACAATTTCTCTGTCCTTGATTGGCAACACTCAGATGCGAATATCTTTCATGCCGTTGTTGTAGAAAAGAATGTCATGACGTTGATTTTAAGCATTATTATCCTGGTCGCCATATTTAACATAATTTCTAGCTTAACCATGCTCACAAACAGCAAGATCAGGGATATAGCAATATTAAAAACAATCGGAGTCACAAGAAGGTCTGTTTTGAAAATTTTCTTTTTAATTGGTACAACAATCGGTATAACTGGAACATTGATTGGAGGAATCACGGGAATTATGGTGGCGTCAAATATTGACAAAATCAAAAAAGCCTTAGAGGGACTATCCGTAGGTGAGCTCTTCAATGAGGAAATTTATTTCTTATCCCAACTACCATCACAAATAGACTGGTTGGAAGTCGCTTATATACTGTCAATTTCAATAATCCTTTGCCTTCTAGCCACTCTTTATCCAGCAATAAAATCTTCACGCCTAGATCCGGCAGAAGCACTGAGGACGTAAAGTAATTATCTATGAATACATCTGTATGATGTTTTCGATCTCTATTTTGGTGGACTGGAGCTCCAAATTCACCACAACATGTCGGTAATTTGCTATCCGACTAACTGTGAATGAATCTGCTAATCGCTTTTGTAGCGATTCGCTCGTTTCACTTCCCCTACCCAAAAGTCGTATTTTAAGTGCGCTTACAGATGGTGGTAACATTAGAATTCCAACGCAATTAAAGTTCAAATACTTGCCGGAAAGCACATTTGCGGCACCATCAAATTCAAGATCAAGTATACAAAACCTCTTCGTTTGCAAAATATCAATCACAGAGTTTTTCAAGGTTCCATATTTGTTACCATAGCACTCTACGTATTCCATAAACTCATTATCGCGAATCAACATTTCGAACTTCTCATTCGAGACAAAATGGTAATCAACCCCGTCTTTTTCCCAATTTCTGATTGGCCGTGTTGTACATGAAACAGTAGCTCCAATCATAGAAAATTT
>JAITDA010000083.1 GCA_031282805.1 Holosporales bacterium | reverse complement strand
TGTTAGATACAACCATGGCTATCGCCCAAGTCTTTGCTTATGATGCTTATGGTAATGCTATCGGTTTTTCAACAGGTGAAGCACTTACAGAATTTTTGTACAGTGGTGAGCAATTTGATTCTAAAATCGGTCAACAATATTTACGGGCAAGATATTATGATCCTGCAACGGGAAGATTCAATAGACTTGATCCGTTCTTCGGAAATTTGGGTGATCCGCAATCGTTACATATGTATCTGTACACACATGCGGATCCAATAAATGGAATAGACCCTAGTGGGGAAGTATTTTTGCCGATTTTGTTACTTGCAATGGGAATAGGTGGTGTAGGTGGATTCTTTTTTGGTGGAGCGAATGCGGTGTATGGTGTTTGGACTGACCAAATGGATATTACAACTGGATATAGAACATGGTTTTACTATACGATGCGAGGATTGACCTATGGTGCTACTACGGCAGGTGTTGGGATATTTGCAGCGACTTCATGGACTTTTTTTGGTATAGCATTAGCAGTTGGTGGCATATCCGGGGCATCAATGTATTTTGGTAATGCGGATAATTTTCTTGCAGAACTACCTTATTTTTCATTACCCTCTATCGTTACATATATCATGGCTGATAAAATAAAAAAAGAAGCTCACGAACATGACCTTCCTCCAGAATTAGTTAGTTCTGTATTGATGGCAGAAATGTATCAATACCATATAGGGGATGCATTGGGAGATGATGAGGTCTTTTCTGGAAATTATAGAAGTATTGGAATTGCTCAACTTCGTATAGATAATGTGAGAGCATGGTGTAAAAGTAGTATAGGACTATCCGATAAAGAAATCAGAAACAAACTCTATACATGGGATGGATCTATTGAATTTTTGGCAGAGGCAATGGCATATTGGAGAGACAACACCAATTCTAATATCCCAGAAGCTCGTCCAACTCGTATTCAGTGGATATTTTATGGACAATCTCAAAAAGAGTTATCTGCCGCTATTTATACTACAGCTAAAGATTCAGATATAGAAGGATTGTCGGGAGCTCCTCATGAAGCAGGAATACGATATGGCGGATATAGTTTACGGCAGACACAATTTATGATGGAATATTTGGCAATTTTTTAATGAACTAAATATGTAACGCAAAAAAAGATGGCATAGCTTAATTTTTTTGTCTAGTACTTTTGCACAATTTAATTTGGGACGCTCACTGAACTTGCTAGGCGTGAATCGCGTCAAATTGATTATATAATCCCATTTTTTAAGCGAGATAAAGCACTATACTTCTCATACTTGAGTTTTCGGTTTTATGAATGGCGTTCAGCCTTGATTTTATAGTACAATAGTACATTTGAAAACCGAAATTTAAAGTGTGATGAGTATAGTAACGTAGGAATGCAAGTTTTTTCGGATATGGTAAAGCCTTCAAAAAGATGCAAAAAATTGTGATGGTGGTTGTGGCGAAATAAAAAAGAATGTTTGCTCTTTTCTTTCTGTCAACATGAAGTCAAAATTACATCCCAACCTAAGAACAAGTAATAATGAAACGAAAACGATATAACATAATTTCAATTTTAAGGTTGGTTTCTAAAATTTTCATTTTTTGTATTATGATATACATCATAGTCATTGCTTCTACTCATTTAATAACTAATTATCACGAGGATCTACTACTTCAACAGGTGCCAGATGAAAACAATCGAATTGTTCATTCTAATGGAATGTCATTTATACGACCAAAAGGTTGGAAACCTCATTTAATTGTGGCTGGTAGCGAAGGTACAAATGACATATTAGAGTTCCATGCAGGAAATTGGAGATATCCATGTATTCTCTCAGTTATTTCTGCAAAAACTATTGATAAAAGTGAAATTCCTTCGTCTATGTCCGATTTAGTTTTAAAAGGAGAATTTAAGCAAACTTTATTTCAAGGAGAAGTAGCGTTTGAATGCGTTAAACAGGAACGACAAGGTAACAATGTCGAAAATCCCTCTTTTATCATAGGAAATATTTATTTTTTTAAATCAAATAGATGTTACTTGCTACGATATCGTTATGTTAATAAAGAAATGCGAGTTCCCACAAATAACCAGCTTTATTTAGAATCATTTAGAGAATGTCCTTATTTGAAAGAGTAAAAAAGCCTCCAAAATTTTTGAATCTAGCAGATTGTATGTCTCTAACAATGAAGGCAAATAATTGTAAAAATCATGCGGTGGACTGCAAAAGATTGAGCAATTGCATAAGACTGAAAATAAGGGGCAACATTTTTGCCAAGGTGAGGTCTGTTGTCAAATATTTTGTGCTGGTAGAATGTTTTAATTCAGTATAGACTCTATTGGACAACAATTGATAACAGACGATCAAAACAACGAAATACTTATCAGGCGACTAAACGTTATAAGATTTATTTTTAATATGTCATTTTACAATTTACAACTTGATCGCAAATCAACCAAAACGCATTGGCGATCACCAAAGCAACGGAGAAATTATCTGTGTATTCACGGGAACGCTTCTAAAACAAATTGTTTGACTACCTCACAAGGTCGCGTCGTATTCTCGACCGATTCACATCTTGAAGGTTCAACCGATCCGGTTTATGGTACGAGATCGCTCTACGATTCCAAAGGTCGTAGTGTCGGAAGTATTCGTTACAAAAATTCGGCAATCGAAATCGCCGCAGACGGAACATCTTCAGTCAAAACAACCGGTACCGAAATTTATAGAACATCTACAGAATATGATTCTTTTGGCAATCAGATATCGCGAACATTGCCGTTAGGTTTTGGAGCTGATGGTATTCTTGGGACTGCTGACGATGATATTTTGCCCGAAGGTGATTTTACAGAACGCAGTGAATATGATGGTAACGGACGAGTTATAAAACAGATTTC
>JAITDA010000040.1 GCA_031282805.1 Holosporales bacterium | reverse complement strand
TGTTATACTGAATTCGATCAAAGATGACAAAGAAGCGAAGCTATACTCCATTGATATAGATAACGGTGAGCACGTTGGACATGTTGTTATGGATAACTTTCCTGAATTGCCAAAGGGTGGTAAGTAGAAGCTATTTAAAGGTAACTTGGACGAGATAGGTGATGGAATAGACTTTGTTTTTCTCGATACACATTCATGAATACCAACCGTATTCCCATTCGTTGCCACTGAAACACAAACACACCAATCGCGCTAACTTGCTAATCTCACACTTCAATTTTAAGCGCCTCATCCTATGGTTCGCTCTTCTCCCTCTGTGACGGCGAAGCATTGTTTCCCATTTGTATAGATAAACCCATCGAGAATATCAATGACGTTTTTCTTTTCATCTTGGTCAATGTATGAAATTTGACACATGATTTTTGACATGTATGGCTCATGTTGTGGCATGATGGTGATGGGGCCACTTTTCGTTATTACTTCAACTTCCTTCACCATTCCTTCGAAAACCATGTTTTCATTGTAGAATAAAACTAAATTAAGCATAAAAATGTCCTAAAAATCTGGATTCGAATACTCAGCTGAAGGGGGAACTTGTGGTAAGTTATCGCCCAGTATTCCCCTGAATCCAGGTCGTGATTTTACCTTAGCATACCATCCCTTGGCGATTTCGTATTTGTTCCAAGTTATAATTCCGAGGTAATCGAGGACCGAAATAAACGATGCTGCATATATATCAGCAATGGAAAACTCTTTTCCAGCGAGCCAATTACGTCTATCTGCTAGCCACGCAATATACTCCATATGCGTCGACAATTTTGTGCCGGCACTTCTCACCTTTCCAGGTTCGGGGCTCTTATTCACTGCTTTCGAAAATCTTTTGAAAATTTTCTCGTCTACTATTGGCAGATAAACATCCCAATAAAATGTGAAAGCAAACCAATCTGCAATTCTTCTTGCCTCTGCTCGTTGTTGAAAATCTCCATTAATTAAAGAAATTTCAGGATAAGTTTCTTCAAGATATTCTCTAATTGCTGAATTACCGTGAATAAATATCCCACTAATGTCTGCCAATAATGGGATAGATCCCAACAAATTATACTCGAAAAGTTCTTCAAAAGGTTCCCACGGTACCTGATAAATTAACTCACAATCCAAATGCTTCTCGGATATGATGAACCTAACAATTCTTGAAAAGGCACATAGTGGATAGTGAAACAACCTTCGCATAATTTGACAATCTAAATCTTTAATAAATCCTTTTGTTTTGCGGCGGATACTGAATCAATCTGCTTGGATATGTCGTTTGTCAACGATTGGATTGAATCTGACAGCTTTCTCATCTCATCTTCTCCGATCTCATTATTTTTTTCAAGCTGCTTAATAAAATCCATTGCATCTCTTCTGATATTTCTTATCGCAACCTTGGCATCTTCAGCATATTTTGCGGCCAATTTCGATAATTCCTGTCGCCTCTCGTCGGAAAGAGGAGGAATTGGGACCCTTACAGATTGCCCTTCAACTGATGGATTGAGGTTAGCTCCGCATTCTCTTATTGCTTTTTCAACGTTCTTAACAAGCCCTTTATCCCAAACGCTAACAATGATCGTTTTTGCATCCGGTACGGAAAGTGTTCCAACTTGGTTTATTGGTGTAGGCGCACCGTAGACATCGATCTTTATGGGTTCCAGTAATGCGGCGGACGCCCTTCCAGTCCTTATGCCAGATAACTCCTTGATGAATGCTTCAACCGACAAATCCATCCTATTTTTGAAATGCTGCAGTCTCACATCCAAACTCATTGTACACAACACTAAAAGGCTGATTTCCGCGGCCATTCTAGCAGAAGAAATCTTTTTCATCCAGAAAAATTTTGAACATAATCTTCGGGGTAATTGGGTGACTACCAAAAACTAAAAACCAACAGTACCAAGTAACATTTACAATACAAATTAAAAGAATTAACTTTTAAATCTGGTATTTTTAAATCATCTATTCTGTGATGTTTTTCCCGTTATTCGCTGCGTTTCTAAACACTTCATACGAAACAGTTTCTCTGGCGGAGAGAGAGATTACTTCGGTCTCTATAACGCAGTGGCAATCTTCTCCATTGGATTCCAACTTTAACAGTAGTATCGATTCATAACTTACGAGTATCTTTCTATTTCCAAAATTTCATTGTGATAACACGTAAAATCAGACGTCGTAACCGTGTTGATTTGGTGTGTAGTATAACCCATATGTTACACCAATAAAATTCAGTTTTTACTCCCTCACGGAGATAACATAGCACTGTTTATCGATATTTCTCGCTATTTCTACCGCGCCGTCCTGAGATTCATACGGACCGATTAATATTGCGTACTTTTGTTCTCCAGTGGAGCTACTGACTTTCCTCACCATACACTTTTTCCCTGACAACAATACGGAATATTTTTTTTCGAGCAATTTAGATTCGTCCTTGAGAATCTTTTTACTTTTCCCCGCAGATATTTTTATGTAGTAAGTCCTATCCTCAAGAATTGAGTATTCCTCTACATCACTTCCTGGCGCAAGTTGATGACGTACAGTGGGAAGAGAGGCCTCTTCCTGCTGAGGAAGTAGTCTTTCGTCCGGTTCAAGAGATGAAATGCCATTGTCCACCATATTATAAATAGTTTTATCCTTGTAAGAAACATCTGCACCTCCGGGATTTTCAGGCAAAATCTTAAATGATGGATGTTCTGGCTCAATTATGAGTGGCTCATCGGAACGCATTGAGGAAGAACTATTGTTCCAATTATACGCAATCCAAGATATGCAGACCAACGACAATATCGAAGTAAATGTTACAATGAATTTTTGCCATATCTTACCCAAAATTGCGGTTGAATATCCCCTCTGCGGCCGATAATCTTCATCATCCCAATATGATTTATTAAATTCGGAGTACATATCCTTGTGACTATTTTGAGTATATCTTTGAAGGTTTGGTAGCCTTCTTTTTTGGTACTTTAGTATTTTTTCATCCATCAAATCATTTCTACTGAATTGCGGGGATTCAGGAGCTCTGTCGTAATCATCATATTCTAATCCGTCTTCATCATCAAAATTGCTTATACCGTTGCCGTTGAATTTATCGGAACGGCTGCTACCATTTTGATTTTGAAATGTGTTATCGTGTTTCGAATTGCTATAACGTCTAGTGGAATGATCCGACATAAAGACGTCGTCATACCTTAGGTATCTCTGTTTATTACCAATCTTTTTGTTTTTAATAATCATTTTTCAAATTCCCAATACTATTTCATTTCAGACATTGGTGTTATATCGATAATATCAAAACCATCTTCCAGCACATTTTTTGTGGCCTGCAATAATGATAACCTAGCCAACGTGTTTTGACGACTCTTTTGATCTATAAATCTGAGTTTTGTATTAACTTTTCCTCTATTCCATAATACGTGAAATAAATGAGCTATATTTTGCAGATAATGTGAAATTCTATGTGGTTCGATGGCAAGCGCTGCAGCACGTACTTGCTCTGGCCAAAGTGTAAGTGCCTTCATCAAGGTGATTTCCGAATCATCTACAAGAGCGGATTTATCGCAATTTACAAGATCGTCGTGCGTTATATTTCCAAAAATATCTTGGCAATTTTTGAACACTGAACAAATTCTGGCATATGCATATTGAATATAAAAAATTGGATTATCCAGTGACTGTTCAACTGCTTTGACAAAATCAAAATCAATCATAACATCATGGTGTCTTGATACCATCATATACCTCGTTATATCCTTCCCACACCTACTGACAACATCTTTTAAGGTAATGAAATTACCGGCTCTTTTCGACATTTTTATTAGCCTTCCGTTTTCTAGAAAATTCACAAGCTGATACAATCTTACTTCGATCTCCACATCGTTATTACTAAGTGCACTTGTTACTGCCTTTAATCTCTTCACATATCCGCAATGATCGGCTCCAAGAACAATTACCATTTTTTTGTATCCGCGCTTAATTTTATCGAGATGATAGGCGATATCTCCGGCAAAATATGTCCACGTACCATCAAATTTTCTCACTGTTCTATCTATATCATCTCCATACTTTGTGGATCTGAACAGTGTTTGTGGCTTTTCGCTCCATTCAGAGTCATCGTCCTTTGTCATTCCCTTCGGTTTTGGCAATACCCCTTCGTAAATATCACCACGTTTTGTCAGTATATCAATTGCTTCATTTTCTAGTTGTTTAGCGTAAAGCGCCGCCTCTGACGTGTAAATATCAATGGAAACTCCAAGGAGAGAAAGGTCGTTTTTTATATTGTCCATCATTTTTTTTACTGCAAAACTGCGTAAAGTTATCAACCATTCAGATTCATCTTTATTAAGAAACTCATCTCCATAAATTTCACGTAGCTCCGTTGCCATGTCCTTAACGTATTCCCCGAAATACATCCCATCTTCAAACACAAATCCATTCACATTTACCCCGAGAAGCTCACAATACCTCAGGTATAGTGATTTGGCTAACAGTGTAATTTGATTTCCTTCATCATTTATGTAAAATTCCCTTACGACGTTGTATCCGATTCTTTCCAACAATTTTGCTGCCACGCTTCCGAATACAGCATTTCTAGCGTGTCCGGTATGTAATGGGCCGGTCGGATTTGCTGAAACGAACTCAATATTCAAAGATGCGCCATTTTTCAAGTTGCTGTAACTATACCTATGACAATTTGTAATTATTCTACCTACAACAGCTTGCCAGGATGAGCTTTTCAATCTGAAATTCACAAACCCTTGGTTAGCTACGGATACTTCAGTTACATCACTATTTTGCAATAAAAAATCTTTTATCACTCCAGCCAAAGTGGTGGGGGAAGTGCCAAGTCTTTTCGCGAATAACATTGCTGTATTTGTGTATAGGTCACCGCGAGTATCATCATTTGGTTGATCGATAAAAATCGTGTCTTCAGATACATGTAGCTTATCAAAATCAGAAAACTGCTTTAAAGCAGAGAAAATACATTTGCGAAGACCTTGAAGCACAACCGATTTTGACAAAAAAAAGCCCACGTCAGTGTACTACAAACGGCTTGTCTTATCAATATTTTCTAGTAATTATCGGCGTAATTACAATGCAGCATTTTTTAAATACTCAGTTCTTGCTATAAAAATTTTCTGTATCACAACATGTTTTTTTGATATCATGCCAGGTATGCGAGCAATTTTGTGGAAGTTATACTTTGTCGATTGGAGAAGAGAACAGAAAGGATGATTCCATTAGTCAGACCGCTTCAAAGGCGCCGCTGAGACCTACCTCTCCTATGGTGAGTTTCGTTCCACCAAAACCCGTCGTACTTGTTGGGTTGATGGGATGTGGGAAAACCAGCATAGGGAAAAGGTTGGCTAAGCGTTTTGACTTACCATTTTGCGATTCCGATCAAGAAGTTGAGGAAGCTGCTGGGTGTGCGATCTGTGATATCGAGGCGCTTTTTGGAGATGGATCTCTTCAAGCAGGAGAATATAAGGTCATTGCGAGATTATTGACCCAACAGGTTCAAATTATTGCTACAGGTTGCCTCTCCTTTACATATGAGAATACGAGAAATCTCATTAAAGAGAAGTCTATCTCTGTATGGTTAAAGGCAGATCTTCCAACGCTTTTCGCGAGAGTTACAGGAAGAAAGGATAGACCCCTCCTTGAGGCAGGTAATGAGGAGGAAGCATTGATAGGGATGATGGATCAGTACTATCCTCTATTCGCGGAATCCGACGTATGTGTTCAAACGTATGACGAACCGACAAATATTACTGTCGATAGAGTCATTATAGCGATAAGCGACTTCATCAGGAGCCAATATCCAGATTATCACGTCTTGAAGTCCGTATAATTGCTTCATGTATAATGGAGATATAGAAAAATTAATAAGTTGTTTTAGCCGGTTGCCTGGTTTTGGTTACAGGATGGCGACGAGAGTGGTTCTGCATTTGTTAAAAAAAAAGCACACCGTAATGAGCTCTTTCGTGAAACTATTGGCCAACGTCTACGAAAATTCAAAGGTTTGTGAAGTGTGCGGAAATGTTGATGTAAAACCCGTTTGTTCAATCTGTTTAAATAACAAAAGAGACGATTCAACAATATGTATTGTAACAGATGTTGCTGATCTTTGGTCGATCGAAAAAATCGGATTTTTTCGCGGCCGGTATCACGTCCTTGGAAATAAACTTTCGGCAATTGATGGCATAACTCCTGAAGATTTGAGTATTGCAAAACTTTACGAACGTATAAAATCATCGAGCTCAATAAACGAAGTAATAATAGCTATGAGTGCAGATATTGACGGGCAAACAACAATGTTCTTTGTTAAGGATAAAATAAAAGATTTAAATATCAAAATAACGACACTGTCACATGGAGTACCTATTGGAAGTGAATTGGAAAGCCTTGATGATGGCACGATAATTGCCGCTTTCAATCATAGAAGAGACATTTGAATATCCATGAGATTTCTCGATGAGGCAAAAATTTATCTGAAGGCTGGAGATGGAGGAAATGGGTGCCTCAGTTTCAGAAAAGAGAAGTTCATAGAATTTGGTGGACCGGATGGTGGAGCTGGCGGAAATGGTGGCTCGATATATGTTACAGCTGTTAGTGCCGCCAACACATTGATAGATTACAGGTACAAACAGCATTTCAAGGCGAAAAAGGGAGAGAATGGAGCCGGACAGAATAAGACGGGCAAATCAGGTGATGACATCATATTAAAAGTACCAATTGGTACTCAGATTTTTGATGAAGACAAAATCACGGAAATCGCAGACTTGACACGCGAAGGCCAAATTGTTCTACTTGCACAGGGTGGAAGAGGCGGACTTGGTAATGCGCATTTCAAGTCATCCACTAACAGGGCTCCGAGAAAAACACAGGATGGAGGCGTTGGAGAAGAACGTTGGATATGGTTGAAACTTAAATTGATCGCCGATGTTGGATTAATTGGCTTGCCGAACGCCGGTAAGTCAACGTTTATTTCGGCAGTTACGAATGCAAACGCGAAGACTGGGAATTATCCATTTTCAACACTTATTCCCCAACTTGGTACAGTAAGGTTAGAAGAACATGAGTTTATTATCGCTGACATTCCGGGCTTGATCGAGGATGCGCATATTGGGAAAGGACTTGGTGATAAGTTTTTGGCACACGTGGAACGCTGTACGGTACTTCTGCACATTATTGACATTTCCAGTGAAAATCCCGTCAACGATTACCTGACAATCCGGCATGAAATCAAAAGATATGGCAAAATGCTCGATGAAAAACCTGAAATCATCGCGCTAAATAAGGCAGATATAGTTAACGAGGAATTTTCGAAAAAAATCAAGGAAGCGCTCAAGGAGAGAACGAATAATGAGATTTTCGTTACATCGGCAATAAGTGGGAATGGTTGCAAAGAGCTTATTTGCAAAGTAGCTGATTTTATACCCAAAACAACAGCTTGGTGATTGGTATGCTACCACTAAAACACAATTTCTCCAAACACATTGAATTTGCAGCATTTTTGGTAATGTCCAACAAATACGTAGTAGATATAATGAAATGCTTGGGCTTACACCTAATATTTAATATGGTTTAGTGTATTTTCACGCAAGTTAGGCATTTCTAAAGAGTTTTTTGTAGCTGGTGCGACAGTGAAGACTGTTGCAGAGCTAGCTGGAATCCAGCGTGGCACAGCCATAAAATTGATTCTAAATTATGTTTGAAAATTGAGCTAAACGAACGCCACTTTGGTAAGTTTATGAAGGGTAAAGAGGTGCGCTTAGAGTTGATAAGATATGTACTCAAACAATTGAAAATGCGCAAGATGTTTGGGAAATATATTATATACAATCAAACTAGGAGACATATGAGAAAATTCAATTGTATTGACAAAAAACACTTTTATAAAGATGTATTTTTGATGATTTTATGTGTCAGCTTCAAAAGGCATAATAGCCATTATGGGGCAACTCATAACTCTGGGATTCTTGGAAAGATGGAAAGTTTATGCTAAACTTCGAAATGTAATTTTGATATGCAGTTCTCGCATGCGTTGCTTACCTTACGGCCTTTTTTGCCTTTTGTTGTATTTTGGCACTTGTTGTGTCTCTGCAAATCACGGCAATGCGATTGGTACTTCAACTGATGAATCGTTTATTTACAGTGTAAAAAAAACGGGAAAAAGCGTTGCTGATAAAGACGATGATGTTTTTACAGTTCTCAGGAAAACTAGAGCGAAAAGTAAAAAAAGGAAAGATACTTCCGGTTTCGGCGGTAGCTCTGATGTGTCGAGTGCGGAGTTTTTCCCAGTTGTTAGCGTTAATAATGACGTTATAACGAATATTGATGTATTAAATGCAATGAAATTCGTTTGTTTTTCCTCTGGAAAAACTTTTGAAAAGGATTACGCTAAGTTATTGTTACGTCCGATTGTTGACGCAATGATCGCCGACACATTGCAAGGGCAATATGCAAAATGCTTAGGAGCAACGGTAAGTAAAACTGATGTCGATGAAAAAGTAGCTGAAATTGCGGCAAATAACGGTCTTTCCATCGAGCAATTGGAGGATCAGTTCAAAAAATTTGGAATTAGCATGGAAATTTTCAGGAAAAATATTCGATCTAAGATGCTTTTACCGTATGTAGTTCAAGCATTTACCGAGAATTCAAAAATTTCAGAGCAAGAATTGGAAGAGGTAAAGGCACGTGAAGAAAGCATACTCCAATGTGAAAGATATCGGCTATTAAAATTTTCATTTAAAATTGGTTGGGGAAACGGTGAGGAAATTGCAAAAAAAAACGCAGAATCCGTTCTTAATCTTATAAAAAGCGGATTCGACATTCATGTATTGGCTAGCGTGTTATCGCAAGATATTCAGCAATCCACTATGCGGTGGGTCACTGCACAGTCACTTGAAAAAGCGGTGCATCACGCAGTGGCTAACCTTAATTTGAATGAATGTACAGATGCTATTAGGACAAAAATTGGGTACGAGATAATTTGTCTATTGGATAGAGCTACCCCAGGAAAAACTGGAGATTTAGGTGCAACTTACAAAGTTTTGCATGCACAGGTAAAATATGGAGGAGCATTTTTTACACAAAAGGATGTGGCAAAAACTAAAGAAGCGCTTGAGGCATTAGAACGAGTATCTTCGCCAGAAAATTTTAAAAAAGTTTGCAAAGAACACGGTATCGAATATAAAGACGAGGATATTCAAGAACCGAGTGATTACCATATGGCATTGATTAATGCATCGATTAAAAAGGGAGCCACAGCCATGATTCAATCTCCTGATGGTAATGTTGTTGACGTTGTAATGTTTGTTAATAAAGTTGCGCAAAATGCGCAAATTCCGGACAATGAAACATTAAAGGAACGTCTCTCTTCCGAAAAATTGGAGCGAAACTTTGGTAGCAAATTCAAAAAAATGGTTTTTTGTACTCACGTGGCTTATCCAGATCAAAAAACCCTTAATAAGATAATACAATGAGACTTGCTTTCTTTGGGGATGTCGTCGGGAAAAGCGGCAGAGATGCTGTAATAAAGTATATTAGCTTGAACAAACAAAGTAAGAAGTTTGATTTTGTTATTGTCAACGGCGAAAACGCCGCTCATGGCTTCGGAATCACGCAACGTATTTGTGATCAGTTTTTTGAGGTCGGGGTTGACGTAATTACACTTGGTAATCACACATTTGATCAAAAAAGTGACATGCAAATGTTTGATCGGGAAAAAAATTTGATTAGACCACTGAATTATCCAAATGGAACTCCTGGACATGGCTTTGTGATCGCTACGGTACCATTTTTCAATAAAAAAGTTTTGGTGATCAATTTGATGGGGCGTCTTTTTTTGGAAGCTAATGATGACCCGTTTTTTACGATGAAGGAATTCCTTTGTCAGTACAAACTTGGAACTAATGTCGATGCCATCTTTGTCGATTTTCACGCAGAAGCCACAGCTGAAAAAGTTGCATTAGCTAGGTATCTCGATGGTAAAATTTCCGGATTTGTCGGAACTCATACCCATGTTCCAACTGCAGATCCACAGATTTTGTTCGGTGGTACTGGATATCTTTCTGACTGCGGAATGTGCGGAGACTATAATTCCTGCATAGGTATGGATGATGACGCGTCAATAAAACGTTTTACATCAAAGGTTCACGCTTATGCTAAAATGATCCCATCTCAAAAAGAAGCTACGGTTTGTGGTGTAGTCATGGATATAGATAGCGACGGACTATGCGAAAATATTCAAACAATCAGAGTAGGCGGCTTTTTAAGAGAACAGAAAGATTGTGTGTATTAATTATCCTAGAGTACAATAAATATACAGCGCTTTGTTGTTTGTAGAATGTATGTCACAGCTCAGTTTTGCGGATAATAAAAGGTACGTCGAAATTTTCAAAAAACTTGTAGAGATCTACATAGAAACTGGAGAGGCTGTTGGTTCAAGGTCGTTATCAAAGGCGTTGAGCAATTCTCTTTCTCCGGCAACAATTAGAAATGTAATGTCTGACCTGGAAGATCTCGGAATTTTATGCTCAAAACATACATCATCCGGGCGTCAACCAACCGAAATGGGATGGAGATTTTTTGTCAATAGCTTGGTTGAAGTTGGGAATTTGTCGGAAACGGAGGTAAGCGCTTTAGCTGAAATAACGAAGAGTGCAGGTGGCAAAAACGTGGAAACTATACTGGAATCAGCGAGTGAAATCCTCTCTGGCTTGTCAAATTGTGTCAGCCTTATTATGACGCCGACAATTAACTCGATTATCAAGCATATTGATTTTGTGCTTTTGAGTCCAGGAAGAGCAGTCGTCATAATTGTCGATGAAGGTGGAACTGTAGAAAATAGGTTAATAGAGGTTCCGGTCGATGTATCGTCGAGTGTCCTCGATCAGGCAACAAAGTATATTAATACGAAGTTAACTGGACTTACCCTCGATGAAATTAGGAATAAAATTCAAGATGAATTGGATTGTCAGGAAGAGGGAGTTGATAAATGCGCTAAAGATCTACTTGAAAATGGACTTGGATTCGTCATCAATGAGCATGAAAACAAGGTTATAGTCCATGGGCAATCAACCTTGTTCGCAAAGGCGGAAGAAATAGCAGATCTCAGGGATCTACTGAAAAAATTGGACGAGAAAAAAACTTTGAAGGTAATTTTGGATAAATCGGTTACTGCGCAAGGAATGCAAATATTTATAGGGGCTGAAACAAAAATGTTCGAAATGGCCGGATGCTCAATTGTCGTTTCTCCGTACCAAAATACAAAAAAGAAATTGGTTGGAGCAATAGGTGTACTTGGGCCATCCAGAATGAGTTACAGCAGAGTTATTCCCCTTGTAGATTATACAGCTAAATTACTCGGTAACGTTGTGTAGTGGCATTACAGCAACTGAGTCCAAACAAGTACGAATAAGCTCCGTGAAGAAATGTTCATTGAAATTGCATTGAGTACGATGCAATCAACCGGAGTAAATTAGTCGTTACATGCTGATAATTGCACAACTATTACACGGAATGTACCCACGTCTCAGTTTGAGCTGAGGGAAACAATGGCTCTTATAAAATAGACATTAAATATGTGTAAATCCAATATTTTCTACGTTTTGCATCTCTTACTGTTACGTAGTAGCCGCTGTTTTGACGACTATAGGTTATAAGTTAATATCCTATCTTCCATGCTGATACTTGCGACATCATACATCACGTACATTGTTGTACAGTGAAGTATTTTTTCAAAAAGCATGACTTAACCAAATTTCAATTGTTGTTATTTAGAGCACAATCAATTACTTAAAAACCACCACTTTTGAGGAGTGCTTGATATTAAAAACAATTGAAAGTCACGGTACTTTGTGTTCTAATCCAAGTTGCAATTGGGAGATAGTTTAGCGGTAGAACTACCGGCTCTGGACCGGTCGACCTTGGTTCGAATCCAGGTCTCCCAGCCATCGTATTTTTTCATTTTGATATATATCAATTCTATTTTAGCTAACCGAATTTTTTAGTACAATCGCAAGCGGCAACTAAAGAGACTTCCATGTATATGTCACTCGATGGACTATCAATAGAGTCGCATTCATTCGAAGTAAGGGTGATTTGCTCAAAAATTCCAGATGCCATCGTAATAACGGCAGAAATTGGAGAAAAAGTATCGGAATTGCCATGGTGTGACGTCTTTTTGGAAACAAAGGAGGATATCAACGTCCAAGAGCTTATAAATTTGGACGCCAGTGTATCGATAAAGGTACACGATAGTTTTACGAGATATTTTGTAGGAATTATCGAAGTAGCATCTTTCGAGAATATTCCATTTCCTGCAGAGAACAACGTTTTACATATAAGGATTGTTCCTGCACTTTTTCGAATGCAACATACGCAGCAATTTAGGTCGTTTCAAGAGACGTCGACTAAAGACATCATCCAAGGCCTTTTGAAAGAATATAACCTTGACTACGCATTGCAGCTTTCCCAAAATAATACGTTTCCATTTTGCATTCAGTATGGAGAAAGCGATTTTCGGTTCCTATTGCGAATTACGGAAGAAGCAGGTGCTTTTTTTCGTATTAGGCACGAGTTATCAAAAAACACAATAGAATTTTCTGACAACAGTACATCTGCGAAAAAAATTTCAACGAAATTTAAGGTAATAGAAAAAACGAATGAGGCTATTTTGCCACTGGATGGAGCCTATGGTGTTAGATTTAGGAGTTCCATTGGAACAGGAACGTTTTTAGTGTCCTCATTCAAAGAGGCAAATGCAGAGATCGTATTTGGTACGTCGAATGACACATCAACACCTAGAAAGATCGGAAAGAAAGAGTATTACGATGATATACTGTTTTTAGAAAAAACTTCTGGAGATAAGTTTGCGAAAAATGCATCAGAATCCGATAATTGCACAATAAACCTCTTAACTTGTTATACGTACTGTCCAGAAATTGAGCCTGGCACTATATTCAAAATATCCGGTTCAAGAACTGCGGTTCACAATGGTGAATTTTTTGTCATATCTGTCAAGCACTTCATCAATCAAACTTTGGAGGGGCATAATGTTCCTGTTTATTACAATGAAGTAACGGCAATACCGAGTGATATTCAATTTCGTCCGCCACGACTGCACCATAAAAACAGAATCTTTGGAAGTCAAATCGCGATAGTAACAGGAGTTACTGATGAAGAAATATTCTGTAATGAAGATTTTAAAATTAAAGTTAGATTTCCCTGGGACAGCAATGCTCCAAACGATGAAAAAAGCTCTTGTTGGGTGAGAGTAGCGCAAACTTGGGCCGGACATAATTTTGGTGCATTAGTAACTCCAGGCGTTGGAATGAGGGTTGTTGTCGTATTTCTCAATGGTGATCCGGAACGACCGCTGGTAATAGGATGTGTTTACGATGAAGTGAATCCCCCGCCACCATACCAAAAAACCGTTTCTACATTTCTTTCTAGAGCATCCAATGAAATACGTTTTGATGATAAGACAAATGAGGAGGAGGTTTTCGTACATGCTCAAAAGGATATGAGTATCGTAGTTGAAAACAGCGTTACAGAAACGGTAAATGAAGGCTCAAAAACGATAATTCTCGAAAGCAAAAAAGATCCTACACTACACTCTTTGGTTATAAAAAAGGGCGACAAGACAGTAACTTTAACTGAGGGGGATTACTCTGTTATTTTGGATAAAGGCAATCAATCGATAACTTTAAAAAAGGGTAATCAAACTTTTGTTTTGTCAGATGGTGATTTTAAAATAGATGTTACTGGGAGCGTTTCTATCGTTGCTTCAAATGATATTAACCTAGAAGCTAGAGGGGAAATCAACGTAAACTCGACGAAATCCACCTCTATCAACTCTAAGGATTCCATAATCGTAAAAGCTATGAAAGATTTCACTGTGAATAGCACGAAGACTACATTGAAGTCACAAAGTGCAACTGAGGTATCTTGTCTCAGTATGGCAATGGACGCTCAGACCACCTGTAACATTTCGGCACTGAGTGTAAAAGTCGAGGCGAAAGCAAATCTCGATATTTCGGCAAATGCAGCAGCCGTACTTAAGTCGACTGCACTGTTACAATTGCAGGGAACTGCTGGTGTCGCCCTCAGTGGCGCCATGATAAAATTGGGCTAGGTACTACATTATAGCGGGAAAGTGTTAGGGGGGTTTCTTTTAGTCGAACACTTGTTAGTGCGATTATACAGGCATACACATACATGACACTCACGGTGCGTACGATCACAAATTAGTGTTAAGGATGCAAAGTAGAAGTTTACGTCATAATAGTTTTCGTTTAAATGTTTCACTTAAAATGATGATCTATACCAAATATCTTTCTTCAATAATGTCAAATACACGAATTTTTATTTGTGTGTAGGGGGAAAACCATTCAAAATACGACCAATCTACCCCTATTTTTCTGGAAAAAAATCTATTTATTGTTTTTATGAAAAACAGTCACGTCATGCGAAAAAAGCTCTCATGTTGATATTTGGTGCAGTTGTGATCCTTGTTCAAACAGTCGTTGGTTGCATAAAACCGAATGTCGGATCTCACGTTACCTTATCCGATGACAAATGGCGTGCATATGCCAATGCAGATACATGAGTATTCACATCTCAGGAATTGTAATTGTCATGCCATCAAGTTCTTCCGAAATTCTTATATAGCAAGCAAGTCTCGAGTTGTGCTGACCGTTTGGAAGAGCGTCCAGTACATCCCTCTCTTCCGCAGATATGTCACCAAGTTTTTCAACGAACTCCGGAGATGTTATATATACATGGCAGCCACCACAAACTCCAACACCGCTACATCCACCAAAAATAAAAAACACTTTTCTGATAGACGCAAGTAACGTCTCACCGACTTCGGCGACGAGTTCAAACTCTTTACTTCCAGATTTCAATGTAATTTTCACCATCATTTTTCCTTTCGGCATTTAGCTACGTGCTAACTTAGCTACCACAAAATCCAAATCAGACTCAGAACACAACCCTAAAGACACAGGGCTTCTGGGCTTTATTGTCGAAATGTTCTTGTGTGTTTTATTCTTTATTGCCCGTATCGTGGCTTTTGTCGTCCCGATTAAATCACAAATGTCATGTTCCGAAACATCTGGATAGTACTTCAAAAGCCATGCTATTGCATCAGGTTTGTCTTGACGTTTTACCTTTGGAGTATACTTTCTTGAGGTTGGCTTTATCTCAAGGTAATGGCCATCTTTCAACTGCAACCTTGCATCAGAGTCATTTTCACATCTGTTGATTTCTTCCAACGTGAGTTGAGATGAAACTATTGGGTTGAATCCAGTCATCTTTGAATCTAAATCTCCATTTGCTATCGACTCAACTTCAAGGAAGTGCAGGCCGCAAAAATCTGCAATCTGCTGGAATGTTAAGGCAGTATTTTCCACGAGCCAAATCGCTGTAGCTTTCGGCATCAATGGAAGATTCATCCAACTTCTTTCTACAAATCTCAATAAACAGATATTCTATACAAATTCCTCGAATGCTTCAATAGAAAACTCTCTGTATCCAGAGTAGCGATTATTGATGGTTTTGTACAACGAGAAGCATGGGGATGAAGTCTTTTGAACAATGATAATCAAATTGTATTAAAATATGACGTAAATTATTTGACACTTGACTAGCAGAAACAAACTACAAACTACAAACTTCATAACTAATAGCTGGTGAAGGAAGAGGAAGGCTCTCTTATTGGCTAATCAAGAGAGAACAAAATTAGCTGAGGTGGACAGAGATGGAACGATAAAGTAGTCAATGCACAACATAGGACATACTGACGATATGTTTACATTTAGCGATTCTGGAACGCATACAGTAACACTTAGTGGAAATAACTCCCACCTTAGCAAAGCACTGTTTCAATGTAGAGTTAGATTTAATAATCCCCTTGCAGCTCCAAAGGTTGCAACTTGTTGTAGCGGAGCCTCATTGGAGTCTTGTTTGGATATCCCAAAGGATTCAGAGCTGACAGTTGTGGCAGCATTACGATAAATCCACGTACTACACTCAGTGTCGAGGGAAAAGTGAAATTAACAGATACATTGCCACATGTAGAGGGACCAGAAGAGCTGGCGAATTAGCCATCATCGGAGCCAAGCACCGATTACAGCAATACCGGTCCAGAGCTAGAAATGAAAAAACTTTAACAATATTTCCCACTACGTAACACCATATCAAACCGAAACAAGGAAGCCCACAATTTACTCGTAGTGCTAATTTCTGACAAGTTTACTGTTACACAGGCTAGTTGTTATGTAAAACGTTAAAAACGGCAAAAAGATATTTACAGGTGACAAATCTTGTGTTAGCATCGATCCGAAGTTCAGCAGAGCTTCCAGCATCGTGCGTTAGAGTTCACTTCCTTGTGTCTCTTTGTAATCCTCCCCAAGCTTAGCGCGGTGCTGTTTTTTCGTGGGTTTTTGTGTTATGGTGAAAGTTCTTCATGTATGTTCCGGTAAGGGGCCTGGTGGTACGAGGACCGTATTCCTTGCTCATCAAAAACTGTTTTCAAAACTTGAAGTTATTGCAACACCGGTCCTGAGAAGGAAGGCAGCCATCAAAAGCAACCTAACCAAAGAAGCAATAGAAAGAGTAGAGGAAATCGATTACTACAGAAGGTTCCCTATAAAGATGCAGCCTGTTTACAAGAAAATGGCAAAGTTGGCTTGCAATAATGACATAATTTGGGTCCACAAACCAATTGATGCATATATTTGGAGGCAAGTATCTCCAAATTCAAAAATCGTATTGGTAGTTCACGGTTTTCAAAACACAAATCTCAAGGAGGCTGACTATCTTGTTGCTGTATCTGTCCCAGTTCTTGAACATCTCGAACGAAAGGGGTTAAAAAATGCTTTTTTAGTGAACAATTTTTTGCCCGAATCAGGTCGTTCAAAGGAGATAACTTGGAACAAAAAAATACAAATTTCTTCGTTTGGATTTTTCAGGAGAAAGAAGGGCTTCACAGATTTAATAAAGGCCATTGACATCTTAAAAAACGAATTCTTCTGCAGCAACTTCAATGTCGACATTTACGGAAATGGTCGCTTAGGATTCGTTTTGCGGTTGATGAAACATTTGAAAAAATTGGCAAACTTGAGAATTAATGATTGGACAAACGATGTGTTTAGTTGCCTTTCGAAGACCGATGTTGTTGTGATTCCCTCTAGGAGCGAAAGTTTTTCGATGGTGACGATTGAGGCAATGTTGAGTGGGTGTCTCGTCGTCGCAACAAAATGTCGTGGACCGGAATATATAATATCCAACAATGTAAATGGAATACTTGTTGAAAAGTCAAACCCTAAACAAATGGCTTTGAAACTCCAATGTATTATTTCAGATCCGCAAAATTTTACTAATATCAGAAAAAATGCCATAAAAATGGTGATTGAGAAATTTTCAATCTCAAATTCCATAGATGCGATGAAGATAGTGCTTCAAATGGCACTAGGCTAAGGTTACATGAGGGCGCGACGTGGTAAAATTTGTAAGTGTACCACGTCGCGCCAGCCATGAAAAAGGCGTAGAAACTCGTCTTTTTACTTTGTATCAGAAAAACAACATATACGACATGTTGTTTTTCATGTGTATGTGGAAGAGGGCAAATGATCTGCAAGAGGTGTAGAGCTGCAGTCTTTAACAACGGAGTACATAGGAGTAGATTTGGTAGACGACCTTATTGAAAATAACAAGAAGTTGTATGGTAGGCGCAATATAACTTTCAAAACCATCAAAGATCTTGACGATTTCAAA
>JAITDA010000023.1 GCA_031282805.1 Holosporales bacterium | reverse complement strand
GTATCTGAATGCATATACGTTACTTTAACTCCATTTTCGAATAAGTACTCTGTCAGGTGTTCAGCCATTTTTTTTGTCAATGTAGTAATTAGTACCCTAAACCCCAGTTGCACAACGTTGTGAATTTCAGAAATTAAATCATCTATCTGATTTTCAGTTGGTTTGACAATGCAGATTGGGTCTAGTATACCCGTTGGGCGAATAAGTTGTTCAACAGTGTGTTCATCTCTCGCAAGTAATCGTTCAAATTCTCCTGGAGTGGCCGAAAGAAATATTGTCTGTGGCCTAATACGATCCCACTCCTCAAATTTCAATGGTCGGTTATCAAGACACGATGGCAAGCGAAACCCGTAATCTGTTAAATTCTGCTTTCTTGCTCTATCACCGAGATACATTCCACGAATTTGAGGTACACTTACATGACTCTCATCCACTACCAAAAGTGAATTTTCAGGGAGATATTCCAGAAGAGTTGGGGGTGGTTCTCCAGGATCTCTGCCAGTCAAATATCTCGAGTAATTCTCGATTCCAGAACAGATGCCAGTTGTTCTCATCATTTCTACGTCAAATAAAACCCTCTGTTCCAATCTTTGTTTTTCTAACAACTTACCATCCATTTCTAGTTCTTTAGCTCGTATTGACAAATCCGCTAAAATTTCATCAGTCACTCGCATAATTGTCTTATTTGACGTGACATAGTGACTATTTGAAAAAACTTTGATTTCATTAAATGATTTTATAGCGCTTCTCGATGCATATTCGATCTCGGAAATTTCCTCAATTTCATCTCCAAAAAAGCTAATACGCCAGAAGATATCTGATTTATGGGCGGGAAATATTTCCACGATATCCCCAACCAATCTGAAAATTCCCCTCTTAAATTCAATATCGTTTCTCTTGTATTGTAAATCAACAAGTTGGCGAGAAAGTTTCTGTGGTGAAATTTTTTGCCCAATTTTCAGATCTAAAATCGCATCTATATAGCTTTCTACAGGTCCTATCCCATAGATGCAGGAAACACTCGCGACAATGATTACATCTCTTCTTTCGAATATTGACTTAGTTGCACTATGCCTCATCCTATCTATATCCTCATTAATTGATGATGTTTTTTCTATGTAAGTATCGGAATGCGCGACATACGCCTCAGGTTGATAGTAATCGTAATATGAAACGAAATATTCAACTGCATTGTTCGGGAAAAATGATCGCATTTCGGAATACAATTGAGCAGCAAGTGTTTTGTTGTGCGTCATTATCAATGTAGGACGATTAATGTTCTGAATCACATTGGCAATCGTGAATGTCTTCCCAGATCCAGTTACACCGATAAGGAGCTGGTTCCTCACATTGTCACTTATGCCTTTTACCAAGAAGGATATGGCATTTTCCTGATCTCCAGCTGGACAGTAAGACGAGACCAGTTTGAAGTCCGTCATTTCTCCCTAAAAACTATTCTACCTTTTTCCAAATCATATGGCGTCATCTCGATTGTAACCTTATCACCAACTAAAATGCGTATGCGATTTTTCCTCATTTTCCCGGACGTGTGCGCTAGTATTTTATGTCCATTTTCAAGTTCAACTCTAAACATGGCGTTTGGCAAGATTTCTGTTACTGAACCTGTAAACTCAACCAAATCTTCCTTCGACATATTAAAAATAGTTACGATAGACACATCCTCAGTATATCTGAAATAAATATTACATCTGCATTAATTAACTCATTTAATGAAAAAAGTACTTGCCATTGTGGCTTTTTGGCCACTTGTAAATTACGGTGCATTGTTGTCACCACAGCTATTTGTCTTTACGGAATATAATAAAGTTATCGAAGTGTAATTTTCTCTGGGGAAAAATGAATGCACTAAGCAAGTGAAAATGCCGTTGTTTTTCGTAGTGTAAGGCCGCTGTTAAAAACGCCTGTTCCACCTCATCCGAAATTGAGAACAGCAAACAACGCTCACAGAGTCTATCAAATACACAAATATTACAAACTAGAACACCGAGAAAAAGCGGTACATATCTCAATTCAGCGAAACAAAAATCCACAATGTAGTCCCCAATATCACATCATTGTGCCGCAACCGACTATTTCACAAAACTCACGTTTTCACAAGAAGCTACTTCAGAATTAGGCAACCCGTAGTTTCTTTCTTCCTGTACTACCAAGCCCAGTTGTTTTTGCTATATTACTGCGTCTTTTTGCATAACTTGGAGAAACGACTGGATAATCTTGGGGAAGGCCCCACCTCTCCTTGTACTGCTCTACGGACATACCGTAAACTGTGCTCAAATGTCTCTTTAGCATCTGAAGTTTTTTGCCGTCTTCCAAACAAATGATATAGTCTTCGTGCACTGAGTCTTCGACTGGAACCGCCGGTGTTAAAGCTGGCCTGTGTTTCATGTTATTGGCATCTTTCGCTATATCTGCAATAGATAAAAAGATTTTTTTTAATACGTCCTGGATAGCCTCAACTGGCACATCATTGCCAGCAAAATATGCGGAAGCCATCTCAACAGTATATGCCAACATTTCTTGTGACGTAAAATTTTCGGACATTCGAAACTCCATCATTGCATTAATTAAAAACACTCTTGCATAGATTTTTATTATACTTTGAAAGATAACGCAATGAAAAAATTACAAATATAACATTTTTTTAAATATATAACATTTGTTAATGTTCCTCCTTACGTTCTATACGGTCAAATTTACGAAAAATTTTAACATTTAGTGTCGATTAAAATTCAAACATATTAAAAATTTTTTTAGTATAATTTATGAATTGCATTCAGCGAGCCATTGGCTGTATAGCTTATGTTTCTGCAATGTACGGTTATTAATAACGACAAATTTCCTAGATCTTTTTATTAAAAATAAAAGTTATTGACAACATTGGTGAAAAATTTGACTTGAAAGTTGCGCTAGTTAAATTTTAGACTGTAGCGTCAAGTTCGGCGTTTTTTAGGTCTTTGAATGGTAAAAGAGCAAGATGAATTAAAAAATTTTGCAAATGCTGTGCGGTGCCTATCGGTAGATATGGTAAATACAGCAAATTCCGGACATCAAGGGGCTCCTTTAGGATTTGCCGATGTTATTTCAGTACTTTTTAATAAATCTGCGCATCTTGTACCCAACGACGAAGGACGCGATAGGCTTATACTATCAAACGGACATGCAAGTGCAATGTTATATTCCGCATTATACCTAACGCAAAAAACCAGTCTCACAATTGAAAATTTAATGCAATTCAGGAAATTTGGATGTATTTGCCAAGGACATCCAGAAATTAATAAAGAAATTGGAATTGAAATGACAACTGGAGCATTGGGACAAGGTATAGCCACATCCGTTGGGTTTGCAGTAGCTCTCAAAAAGAAAAACATCAATAGCAAGGTATTTGTGATTGTAGGAGACGGTGATCTAATGGAAGGAGTTTCACACGAATCCATGACATTAGCTGCTTCACTAAACTTGGACAATCTAATCATTTTATTCGATGACAATGACATTTGTATTGACGGAGTTGCTTCATCATTTACAACGGATAACATCGCGAGATTTAAGGCCTATGGTTTTAATGTGTTAGCTGCAAACGGTCATGACTATGACGAAATTTACAACGCTTTGGAGAGTGCTAAGATAGCGAAAAAACCGTCTTTCATTGCATTCAAAACAATAATAGGAAAAGGAACAACGCGAGTCGGAACACCAAAATGTCACGGGAAGTTTGTTTCTGACGAAGATGCAAGGTGTATGAAGAGGAGGTTTGGATTGCGAGAAGAAGCGTTTTCAATTCCATTTGGCGTTGTACAGGACATGCCAACTCGAGCGCAATCAGTGTCAAACAAGCAAGAAATAGATCTTGAAAAATTACACGATGCAATTGTTCAAATAAAAAAGCAATTCATAGAGAATCCATCACAAAATTCAACAAGATACTTTAGTGGAATCATCTTTGAAATATTATCAAAAAAATTTGCAAACATAATCGGTGGCTCAGCTGATTTATCGGAATCTAATTGCACGATCTCTAGCACTCACACAACAATAGGCCCCCCATCCTTTGATGGTAATTACATACACTATGGCGTCAGAGAGCACGCAATGGGTTGTATCATGAATGGTCTCGCTATTGAAGGATTCATACCTTATGGTGGTACTTTCCTGGCATTTAGTGAT
This sequence comes from Holosporales bacterium, assembly GCA_031282805.1. Lineage (GTDB taxonomy): Bacteria > Pseudomonadota > Alphaproteobacteria > RUG11792 > RUG11792 > JAITDA01. Next base: position 17,823 of record JAITDA010000023.1, on the reverse strand, counting down.
TATATGAAGCCAGCAATTAGAAATGCGGCACTCATGAAGATCGCTCCAATTTTTGTTTTTACCCATGATTCAGTGGCAGTTGGAGAAGATGGAGGAACACATCAACCAATAGAGCAACTATCTTCACTGAGATTGATTCCAAACATGAATGTTTTTAGGCCATGTTGTGATATTGAGGTAGCAGAGTGTATCGAATTAGCAATCAAAAATCGAGAAACTCCATCGGCATTGATTTTATCGAGACAAAAATTGCTAAATTTGAGGACGATCTATGAACGTGATAATCTATCCCAAAATGGAATGTACACAATTGTGCCATTCGAACAAAACGGTAGGGAGAAACTTACAATCATAGCTTCTGGTTCCGAAGTATCACTTGCATTTGCATTAAAAAACAACATCGATTTTGATGTGCGTATTGTTTCTGTTCCATCAATTGAATTGTTTGAAAAACAAACAATGACTTACAAGATGGATATACTTTTTGGGAGAAAAATATTAATGGAGGCAGGAAGATCTCAAATTTGGTACAAGTATAAAATGAGCGATGATGATGTAGTCATCGGGATAGATGGATTCGGAGAATCTGGAAATGAGGATGAATTATTCAAAAAATTCGGATTTACAGTTGACAATATAAAAAAACTAATTTCAAAATAAGTCAGTTCTTGCGATTCATTTAGAGCAGTTAGCCAATCACGTTAACTCAGCTCATTTGAGACTTTTAGTAGAAAGCTATGAAGCTAGATTTTTGCTGAGTTGGCGCAAATATTTGCTGGTAAATTCTATACATTTCACGCAGGATAGCTGTTGCAATATTTGAAGAGCTTTTCGGAAAATACAATGAGTATACGCTTCATCAAGTGCGGCCTAACAAACTATGCGGTCTCACTCATAGATATGGAGATTGCTAAACAAGCTGTTTTAAATGGGGAGCGGGAAAGTATTTTCATAATCGAGCATGAATGTATGTATTCTGTCGGCAAAAGTTCAAAAATTGAAGATTTTACGAAAATTCCGAATATTCCTCTCTACTACACAAATAGAGGCGGAAGAATTACAGTACATTCTCCAGGGCAAATTGTCATTTATCCAATAATTAATTTAAAAAAGCGCGAGTTAAGTATCAATAACTACGTGAGAATTTTAGAGGATTGGATGATTTGTGTCCTTGAAAAGTTTGGTTTACACGCAAAAAAATCTACAAAAGGAGTAGGAGTTTGGATGAATGACGTTGAAAAAATAGGGTTTGTCGGCATTCAAATAGAGCATGGAATAACGAGTCATGGACTGTGTCTCAATGTATCGAATGATCTCTCGCTATTTGATGCCATTGTTCCATGCGGGATAAAGCGAATCCATGTAACATCTATGGAAAAAGCCTTGGAAAAAACACCTTGTGTGAGTGATGTCATTGAAACTTTCATCGCAAATCCCCCTTTTTAGTAAATTATACATTTGTAAGGTAATAAACTTTTTTCCAAACCTTACATTGCGAAATCATAATTATAAATTCCCGCAATTAAAATGAATCGACAATTCTAATCCTTTTTAACTACTTGATAGATGTGGTTTTCTTGCCTGTTAAGCGTACTTAATGAAGTTTGTATATTCCCTGATATCTTGCGTTCATTGAACTCTTTCTCTTCAAACGATAGAAAATCATTACGTTTCCACTTACTAAAGTTTGTACGAATTCTCATTCGTTTAAAATCTTCGTCATATCTTCAAATGTTTGTTTTTTTATGCTTTTTACGTGGCGAAACTCTGCATCAGATTGGGTTTTTATCGTTTCTCATTGCGTTTTACATTGCACGCTTCTAATCGATGGTGGAATACATCAATTAAATTTGGAGTCACTTTCATCGAGACAAACAGACTGTTTCCCCAAATTTGTACGCCGAAATTTCTGATATCTGCAAATTTGCACGGTAATTTTTACAGTGCGCTATCAGCTGAGACTTGTTCGAAATTTCATTACTAAGTACAACTTATACAACATATGTTTTATTCTTGAAAGGTCTCGAACTTCGTGCGAGAATTGAGGTGTTATGCGCTCATAGCTCAATTGGATAGAGCGTCAGACTACGGATCTGAAGGTTGAGAGTTCGAGTCTTTCTGAGCGCGCCATGTTTTTGTGTTATACGGAGAAGATTTATGTGTTTTGCTTACTGTATTTATATGTTTTCAGTTGTTTTCAGCATTATTATGTCAGATGTGTCGGCTCAGCAGCGTAGCGTTAATCAGACGGCGCGAATTGGAACTATTACTCAAAATGCAACACCTCAATCCAGGGGAGCGCTAAATGCTCCAGTTGTCAGTAGCAAGAGTTCACTTGATCTGAACAAGATGTCAAGTAATACGCAGGGTGGTGTGACACCTCTTGTTGAAAGTGCGCATACAACACAAGACAAGGAAGACAATCAGTTTTTAGAGTATTACAGTCGCCAAGGAACGGAGTTCTCTGCTTCCGTATATTATCAAGAGGGAAAAAAGCTTACGAAAAGGGATATAAGTGTTGATGACCTAGTTAAGACAATCGTTGTATTTTTTGGTGAATGGTGTCCTCACTGCGACAAGTTTTTGCGGGAATTTTCGAAAAATGTCGATATGTTACGGATGTACGGCATAAACATTGTTTTTATATCGGTTCCATCAATTGATAGGTTGAAAAATTGGCAAGAGCCGAACGTAGATGAGTTCAATGTAGCAGAGAATAAAATTTCTTCATATGGAATAAAGCTGTCGCGAAAAGTGAGCGTTGCTTTACTGGGAGATAAGAAGACACTTGCACATACCGGTGTTGAAGGACTTCCGGTCATAGTTGCAATCAAGAATGGAATGGAACGTTTTAGGGGGGTAGGCGAGAGCGGTACATCTAAATTGCAACTATCAGACCAAGCGGTATTGAAGAACTTCTTAAAAATTTGGGATCCTGAGAAGGAACTCGAGAATGAAAGTACTAAGAAATCCCAAACGTCCAAGAAGTCACAAAATGATAAAACTTCGCATTCCAAGAAACACAAAGTAACAAGTGAGTCTGCAGATGATTTTGATTATAAAGTTGGTTCTTCGAAGATCGACATTCTAGATGCGAGGAAAGCCACTGAGTTTTTGAACAGTCTGGAATTTAACTTACCGCGTAGAAGCAGCGTTGGAGAAGCTCGACAAAAAGTCGGAACAACCAAACAAAGAAGATGTACATGTTCTGATTTGAATCTAAGCAACGGGTAGAAGCAATTTGTAAATTGCTTTGTAAGATTTGCAATAAGTCGAGAGAGCCAGAGCATCCATGAGTCAATACGAGGAAAAGAGGATCATCAATAAGAGAATCTCTTCGTTTATCGTAATTGAAATTTTTTTATGCATAACGGTCTTAGTAAGACTTGGATATATTCAAATTTTCAAATTTACGCACTACAAACTTTTATCAGACAAAAACAGACTTGTTGCTAAGCATGTGCTACCGCATCGCGGACGGATACTTGATTGTACCGGAGAGATATTGGCTAAAAACAAGGTTATTTACTCTGCTTCCTTGGATTTACTCGATACAACACATGAAAGGAAGAAAAAAGTTGTTGATAAATTAGCGAAGGAAAAATTAATTGACGAAAAAACGGCTGAAGAAGTGCTAAGTATTGACGAAAAGATAAATAACTCGAATAGATTTGTTCTTTTGCAAGAAAACTTGAATTGGGAAACTTTGTCAAAATATTGCATAGTTACTTCGAGAATTCCAGAAATTACTATTGAAAAATCACAATCTAGGTATTATCAGTACCCAGAGGAGTTTGCACACGTTATCGGATACACAAGTGCTCCAACAAAAGAAGATATTAAAGAATCTGGTAATGTAGCTCTGGCGCTCTCAACAGCCAAAATTGGAAAAAATTGCGTTGAAAAACAATACAATAGCGAGCTATTTGGCAGGGCCGGCTTAAAACATATAGAGGTAAATTCAAAACGCCAATTTGTGAGGCAAATAGACAGTATAGATGCGATTCCCGGACGAGATATACAGCTAACAATCAACTTGTCGTTGCAAAGAGAGGTTTATGAGCTGCTATCCGCATACAAGAGCGCATCATGCGTTGTTATAAATGTAAAAACTGGAGCCATCTTAGCGATGGTATCATATCCTGGGTATGACACAAACATATTTACGAGAAAAGTTAGCCAAAAAGATCTTGACGAACTCTACGAAAATCCATATAAACCGGCGCTTAATAAAATAATTAGCGGTCTCTACTCTCCTGGTTCTGTATTCAAGATGATTACTGCACTTGCCGGATTAAAGAGCGGTGTAATAGATAGACACACTAGATTTGATTGCCAAGGTCACTGCGAACTTGGAGGACGAAAATTTCATTGCTGGAAATGGAAATACGGGGGACACGGGCCAGTTAACCTACAAGAAGCAATCGCAGAATCTTGTGATGTTTATTTTTATAACATCGCAAGATTGTTAAAACCTGAAGACATATATGAAGTAGCAAATGATTTTTGTCTTGGAAAAATAACAGGAATTGATCTTCCAGGTGAAAAGCAGGGATTGATACCAACAAAATCCTGGAAAAAAGAAAAGAAGCGCCAAACATGGACAGCAGGAGATACATTTAACATGGCAATTGGACAGGGATTTGTCTTGGCAACTCCAATTCAGCTTGCAGTAATGACAGCAATTCTAGCGAATGGACTATACCAAATAACCCCTCACTTGGTTGTGAATAGTGAAACCAAAAGGATCAAGAAATTAAATTACAATCCAGCACACATTAAGCTAATACTTGACGGAATGTATAACGTTGTCAATGCGCAGAATGGGACAGCTTTTAGATCTGCAATTGATGATGAAAGTTTTAAATTTGGTGGAAAAACGGGAAGTTCTCAGGTTTCCAAAATAACGGAACAACAGAGAAAAGCAGGACAAACCATTTCAGATGATTTTTGGAGGAAAGAACACGCAATTTTCGTTGGATACGCACCGACTAGCGATCCACAAATTGCGGTATCTGTGTTAGTTGAACATGGAGAAAGTGGCTCTCGTACAGCAGCGCCAATTGCAAAGGCCATATTTTTGGCTGCAAGAAAATATGGTCAAATCACCAACTGATTATTAGGATAACTCTAAGCCAGACAGTAGAAAATAGTACATTGCATTGAAGGCGCTCAAAGATGCAATGATACCCATTTCTTCAGCATTTTCCAGCAATTCATTTTTCCACAAACATCAACATCTAATTCATATTAGTGGAGATCATTCTGGCATCTCAAAAGCTGACCTTTGCTCCGAGAACTAATAGCAAGCAACGTTGCTTCTTAATGGCGCTATTAGCAACATGTGCGTTACGTATCTGACAAGCTTTATCACACGATTTTGTAAATATATAGTCTATCTCTGTAAAAACCATCAAGCCATCGCATACTTTATAATCCACCGCACTAGTTAACATATTTCCACGAGTCTTTTCTCCAACATCAATCTTTCTTTGTGTTCTGTGAAAGACTGCTGAAAATGTCCAGTCATCATACTTATACTGTGCACCAACATTCCACGCATGCCCAGCATTACTGTTTTTCGTAGCAATGAACCCACCAACATTCGCGAAGTTCGTACTTTGAACAGGTAACCTTGACTTACCATTATTTATGTACCCTGCGCCAAATGACCAATCATTGTACGATACCTGCCCAGTAAGATGAACCGCCTTAGCATTTTTCAAATGGACCGTTGATTCAACAGCATCACTTTGCGTTCCCTTTGTCTTAACTGGCCTGGTATCCTCAAGTAGAGAAACCACTGCAAACTTAGTTTTAAATCCGTTTTCGAAGCTGTGCTCGTGAGCTAAACCAAAGGCAAAATTATTTCTACCAGAAGGCCTCTCCTTATCATTAGTGCTTTTCTTGAACAATCCTTCATCATTACCGTGGGAAGAATCACCGGTATGCCAATTCTTTTTGTTATGACCAATTTGTTTTGTATCAGGCGTAATCCCGAGTCCAAATTGGAATCCGTAAATTGTTGGAGAATAATACACAATTTTGGTGGCCTTACTTGAATTCCCGACCATGTAAACAGGAGATACAACGCCAGTCGCATAATCCATGTCATACGCTACTGTCCCATCGACCCCTGTTGTCCCTCCCATCAACTGTTGCCCTCCACAAAGAAGTACACAGTCCGGTCCTTTTAAGTTTCCAACCTGAAGCACACCGACATTGTCCTTCTCTCCAGTAAGGAACATCTTGTCAACTCCAGTATCTCCCTTCATCGCATAAATATCAAAAGTTGCTCCATATCGTGTTCCATTTTCCAACGCCCCTTTAACCTGAAACTTTATATTTGCTTCACCAGCGGCAATTCTCGGTAATGATGTATCGGTATCAGCCTTTTCAGGGACATTAGAATAATAAGAAACCTTTTTTGATGTAGGAACATTGGCGTGTACTGTCGCTGCACCCGAGATAATGACCTGAGTACTTTGATCACTAACAACGGTCTTTTTATCGGGCTTAGAGGAGCTATTTTTAAGTGAAACGCAGTTCGCATCTGTCTTTGCGCCTCCAGTATTATTGTCAACTGAGGCAGTGCAAACCCCAACACCGAACAAAGCGAGCAAAAAAAACGAGGACGCATTCATAGCAATAACAATCGAATTTCTAAAACATGGCTTCATGGTATCATAAAATGTGTGGAAAATTGCACAAAAATTTTAAGATGTAACATTCAAATTACAGTGTAATATAGAAAAGTGTAAAGTGTGGCAAATTCGGAATATATGCGCAACTTTTCTGAGGATGTTGCCCATGTGACGTAAAGGAGACTGCCAATAAATTCGATAGAGAAAAAGAAACACTCATATTACTGCGTACGCGCAACTTAAAAAATCTTGCTAAGAAGTCAGTACAATGCATAGTATTGAAACCAATTACTACGATGTTTTTCCAGATTTTTATATGCAAAAGGCTAGTGACATCATGAAATTAATAATGCAAGTGGCACAAAATGCCGGAATGAATCCTGGTATTTATAAAATGCTCAATTGTGATGGTAAAGTCGTATATGTCGGAAAGGCTAAGCACCTAAAAAAAAGACTCCTCTCCTACACAAAACCTGAAAAACTTCATAACCGTACAAGAGTTATGATTTCTAATATCGCGACCATAGAGTACATCGTCGTAAACTCTGAAACTGAGGCACTTCTTCTGGAAAACAACTTAATAAAGCAACTCAAACCTACCTTCAATATCCTATTGAAGGATGACAAAACGTTTCCTTGCATCGTAATTGACACCAAACATAATTTCCCGAGACTTTTTAAGTGTAGGACCTCGAAGACTAATAATTTAAACTTTTTCGGTCCATACCCTAATACTTCTGCTCTCGAAGAAACAATAAAAATTATCCAGAAGTCATTTTTTCTTCGAACATGTTCAGACACGTATTTTTCTACAAGAACGAGGCCATGTTTACAGTACTTTATAAAAAAATGTTCTGCTCCTTGCGTCAATAAAATTTCTAAAGAAGTTTATGGAGAAAACGTCAATTTAGCATTCAAATTTTTGGCTGGAGAAGATAAAGCAATTAGACAAATGCTGCTTAACCAAATGGATGAAGCTGCAAAAAGTGAAAATTTCGAAAAAGCGGCAATCATTAGAGATAGAATAAGTGCATTGTCAACAATTCAATCAAAACAATACATCCAGATTAAGGGGGAAAATAATATCAACTTTGTCGCATTTGCTGAAGACAATGACGCAGTTGCTGTAGCCATTACATTTTTTAAAATTGGACAAAACGTCGGAACCGAAACATATTTACTTGAAAAAACATTTGAACACGGGAATATCCAGCGTATTTTTGAATTGTTCATATGCCAATTTTATAAGAATGTAGTTCTCCCATCTGTGATAGTAACGAATTGCAATGTTACAAATTCTGAGCAAATCGAAGACTTTTTAAATATTACCTATGGTAGCAAGCCGAAGATATGTCACGGAAACCGTGGAATTTATAAGAAAATAATAGCGACTTGCGAACTGAATGCGAAAACACGGCTAACACAGGCTAAATCAAGTAATTTTGAATCTCAAATTGCAAAACTTTGCAAATTGGTTGGTCTTAGTAACATAAATCGCATAGAATGTTACGACAATAGTCATATTCACGGGGAGAATGCCTGCACGTCTATGGTTGTCTTCGAAAATGGAAAAATGCAAAGAGGAAAAACAGTAAAATTTAATATAGATCGTAAAATTGCCGCTGGAGGAAACGATATCACAATGCTGAGGTATTCCATAGAAAAGCGGCTAAAATCAAAAAATATTCCTTCAAGACCAGATTTAATGGTTATAGATGGTGGGATGGCACAACTTGCAGCAACCATGGATGTAATCAGCAAATTTGATTTATCAAACAAAATTAAAGCCGTCGCAATTGCTAAACAGAATAATCGTAAAATTGGCTACGAAAAAATAATTCTTGAAAATGGTGATGAAAAAACTTTTAGCTGCAATGATGAACTGCTATTATTCTTGATAATGCTCAGAAATGAAGCACACAAAGTAGCGATATCATTTCATCGAAAAAAAAGGAGAAATGCTCTATCGAAGTCAACTCTTGATAACATTAAATTTATTGGGCATGTGAGAAAAATGCTGTTACTTCAACACTTTGGATCAATTGAAAATATAAAAAATGCTTCTATTGAAGATTTAAAAATGGTAAAAAGTATCAATGACGGAGCTGCCGAATCAATTTTTAAGTTTTTTAATCGAGCATGGAATGAATAATTTTTACACTTTGCCAAACCTTCTTACTATGTCCAGAGTGGTATTGTTGCCAATATTTATTTTGGGTTTTTTTTTGAAATCTAGAACTGGAATCGCACTTTCATTACTGATATTCGTTTTTTGTTGTATAACTGATTATTTGGATGGGTACTACGCCAGGGCTTATAAACAGATCACAAAAATTGGGCAAATGCTCGATCCACTGGCAGATAAAGTGTTGATTTCCATTGCAATTTTAGCAATTGTCGGGTTTAGTATAATTTCGCATTATACAATAATCCCAGCAGCTATTACTCTGTGTAGAGACATGGTTATATCTGACGTCAGAGATGCAACAAAATGTTGTGGTAACGATTTCGCGACGTCCTATTTGTCGAAATGGAAAACAGCAACTCAAATGTTCTCAATTTCTTTAATACTTCTATCTTCTGTAATGAATTCGGCAACGCTGCTTAGACTCGGCGAATTAATTTTTTGGCTGTCATCAATTACCGCGGTAATTTCCGGAATTATATATTGTCGCAAACATATCAGATCTATTGTTTAAGCATTTCAAGACGCTCTCTAGATGCCTGATCAATCGGAGTGACGTTTACTGCGTTGACGTTGGTTTCTTCCGGAAAATTCGATAACAAATGGGCAATTTTTAAGAAATTGTCTGTCTCAACGATGTAGAACTTATTGTCCTTTATGTTCATTACAATCATTTTCTCTGCCCTTAGTTGCTTAGTGGGATTTTGTATGATCTGCTGTCCAATGCTATTTCCCCAGTTATTGTGTGTTCCCACATTTAATGCCGACTGTTGATTTAAATTCCCGTTTATCTCTGTTGTGGTCATCTGCTGATTGTTACCGTACTGCACTATCTGGTTTGGAGTCGCTAAACCTGGTTGATTGCCTTGTCCAAATCGGTGCTGTCGGTTTCCTCTGTTAGCTCTGAATCCTGACTGCACCGCAGTTTGCGTACCCAATTGCATATCTGGGACTTGTTGCTGCATCAGAGACGCATTTTGCCGCAATGCCAATGGTGAGTTTGTCACTGCTTGAGTACCTTGCTGCAGTGCAGGAGCGTAATTTATTCCCTGTTGAAATGCTAACTGATTTTGTCCCGGTATATTACCGATATTTTGTCCATTAGGAATTTGCTGTAACGCATTTTGCATTGTGGTTTGTTGTGCTGGCGCATTCATCCTGCCGATTGCCGGTTGTATCGTCGTTGCCATTGTATTAACTGTGGCCTGATTTTGTCCTGATATACTACCGATATTTTGTCCATTAGGAACTTGCTGTAATGCATTTTGCATCGTAGTTTGTTGAGCTGGCGCATTCATCCCGCCGATTGCTGGTTGCATCGTCGTTGCCATCGTATTCATGGTCGTAATCGGTGCACCGGCGTTTGCTACCTGAAACTGCTGAGTTCGCTGTAAATTGGCACCAAATTGTACACCACCATTTACCACTTGCGTATTTATTGATCCCTGGCCATTGCCAGCAATACCAAGATTAGAGGCCTGTTGGTTCGGCTGCGTTGTGATTCCGCCAAATTGCCGTCCCATCATGTCATTGCTTCCCTTGGAATACGCCATCTGAGTATTGTTCGGCATACCCGTCATTAAATTTTGCGGCATTGTACTACTAGGTGCATTTGGTGCAATCTGCATAGCCGTAGTTGCGTAGCCATTATTAATTTGCCCTTGATTCATCAAATCCCCAGGCTGTGAGTTTGCTGCTACCATTCCAAGATTACTCTGAGTTCTATCGCCCACATTCTGCTGTGGCAATATTGTCTGCTGTTGATTTCCAGCTCCCGGCTGTTGATTGAAAACACCTTGATTCTGGTTTGTTATACCATTTATTCCTTGCATACTATTTGCATTGGGGAAAGGCGTGTTGCCACCTGTTAACTGTGCTGGACCAGCATGCGTTCCTAGTATTCCGTTCTGCCCACCTTGCATCATCATTTGTCCAGGCAACATAGGATTCTGCTGCTGGGTAGTCGTTCCACTTTGCATGTTTTGTGTTACGTTGGTCACTCCTGGTTGTGATTGTGATAGCCCCTGTCGCTGCGACATGTTTGTCGCGCCAGTTGATTGTAGATTACCGTAGATTGCTGGCATACCAGGTGCCATTTGAACTTGTTGTCCAAATTGACTGATGCCCTGATTGCCCTGAGGTACAGTGATCTGATTGTTTGCACCTTGATTCTGAAGTTGCGACATCTGGCCTCCGTTGAGGTTCATCCGTTGTACACCATACGGTAGTTGTGCAGCCATAGCGTTCTGTCCCGTCGTAGCTTGTTTAGTTTGAGGTTGGAACGGTGTGCCATTAATCACAGAATCATCAGTAGGTTTAACAACTATCTTTGGAGAACCACCGAAAATTAGCTTCACGTTATCGAGGATTTCTGGAACTGTTGCGCCACTCTTCGCCATTTCGTATATGGTATCAATTAACGCAATATCAGCCTCGTTCGGTTCTCCTCCTTGAACAATGAATTTTGGATCAATCTTAATGCCATATCGCGCTTGGGATATGAGTGTGTATATAATGGTTTTATCCTTAAACACTTCATTTAGACCGTATAGCGTCACTTGCTGATATTTAGGGAATGCTGCTTCGCGTCTCTTTCCAATTTTTTTGTTGACCTCCTCTAATCTGATCTGGATTTCTGCATCCGATGCTCCATTTTTCACGGCTTCTTCTATCGCATTCAACTCTTGTTGTTCTTCCAGTGTAAGATCTGGGGAACTTGCAGCCAGCGAATTTCCACTTGCAACCTGCTCTTTAACACTGCCAACATTTAGTTTGCTGGATAATAAATTCATTCCGCTTTCCATGGCTGATCCTAGCAATCCTCCTGCGAGATTAGTTAATGAAGAAGAGCTGCTTTGTCTATTTTGAGCTTCAATCTTATCCAATCTCGCAGTATTTTTAGCCGCCTCTAAATTTTGTTGTTTTATTGCCTCCTCATGTTCGGCCAGTCTTCTGTTCAATCCCTCAATTGAATTCTTTACGGCTGCATTGTCACCCGGTTGACCGATCTGCTCTATTTTTTTTCTGTTTTCCATAACGGTAGCACTGATATCTTCGACCTTTTTCCCCAATTCGACGGCCTCATTTTTCATTAGTTTTTCGATTTGCCCCAGTTGGCTTTTTGTTTCATTTCCTATTTTTTCACTATTTTCTGTAGCGGTAGCGCTAATTTCCTCCACCTTTTTTTCCAATTCGGCGGTCTCATTTTTCAGATGTTCTTCAATTTCAGCATCCTTGTTTTTCAATCGTTCTTCAACCTGGGCTACTTGGTCCTTCGTTTCATCATCAATATTTTTCAGGCTGTCAATTCTACCCTCTATTTCTTCGATGACGTCCTTCAACCTCCTAATCTCTGGATCTTCGCTGGAAGGTGCTGCATACACACTATTAACGACGATGCCAACACACGCGCATCCCAACACATACTTAGAAAAGTTCATGATTGCCCCTCCCCAGAAGAAATCAAATACAATTTTGCATCATTTATAGTAATAATTCTATCATTGAAATTTATAAAAAACAATAAAAAATTTTTTATTACTTCAATTTACGTAATTAAGTAGAAGGCTGTCAATAGCAGCTCTTCAGCTTAATGAGCGGTTAATAGAGCGTAAAATATCGGCGCATATGTAATACATTTTGCATCATACAGTATCGCCATGTGTTGACAAAAAAAAAGACGTGACATGAGAACTATTGCGTATAGTGTTGATTCAATCTCGAATGTAATGGATAATCGGCTTGATACGACATGTGCGCAACTTCTTTGTTAAGTGAACAAAAAGAAGACATACATTTTAAATTGGGGCCCACATCATCCATCAACTCACGGTGTACTTAGATTGATACTTGAGTTGTTTGGAGAGGAAGTGCTCTCATGCACACCCGATATCGGATACCTCCATCGTGGTGTAGAGAAACTGGTTGAAAATAAAGACTTCATATCAATCATCCCGTACATCGATAGGCTTGATTACCTTGCACCAGCTATTCAGGAACATGCCTATATTCTCGCAATAGAAAGGTTATTGAATTTACATGTACCACGACGTGCAAATGTATTGAGATGTATTTTTGACGAATTAACCAGAATAGCTAGTCACATCATGGCCATTGGATCTGCAACGTATGATCTCGGATGCCTAAGTCTCTTTTTGTATGGATTTGAAGAACGCGAGAAGATAATGGCTATCTTTGAGGAAGTTACCGGAGCACGAATGCACCTCACGTACTATATTCCTGGAGGGGTTTGTAATGATATTCTGGCTGAAACGACATGTAGAATAATGGATTGTATCAATGGAATGGGAAATTACCTTCGTGCCGTTGAAAAATTGGCGCTACACAACAGAGTATTTAAAAAAAGGACGAAAAACATTGGAAAAATATCAAGTGATACAGCGATAAAAAACGGTCTATCAGGTGTCAACTTAAGGGCATCTGGAATCAAATATGACGTCAGAAAAGCCATTTCCTACGGAATTTACAGCAATCTTAATTTCGAACCAATTGCTTTGAGCGATGGAGATTGTTATGCAAGAACTGAGTTACGCTACCTCGAAATCAAACAAAGTATTGAAATTGTAAAGCAGTGCTTGCAGGTACTAAAGCCGGGGAGTATATGTAAATTTAGTGGAGAAATAATTAGTCATCGACCAAACAAGCCGTTAGTCTACAACAGATTAAAGTTACCAGTAAATACTACAATTTATTCTTCGACCGAAACACCACGTGGTGAATTTGGGATCCATATGCTTATTGGAAATGAGCCGACGAAGCCAAGCAGGGTACACTTTAAATCACCGAGCTTTGCGAGCATACAACTTTTGAGCAAAATATTGGTTGGAAGCAAACTTTCTGACGTTACCGCAATCCTTGGTTCCCTGGATTTTATTATGGGATGCTGCGACAGGTAAGTTGACATACTTTTACTTTGGCAATATTGAATTTGCACTAAATTCTCCAAAAATTGAATATGTAATATGCTAATGATTTGTTCCTCAGTATGTTCACTCAGCTTGATTGCATCACAACATTCGCATGCCATTGATTCACCATAAAATTGGTTGTCTGTTCCAGACAGTTGCTATCAAAATGGAAACATTGTAAAAGCATCGGTCTAAACAGTACGTACCATCGCATTTTCTCCATATGCAAACCGCAGTTGCCCCACGTTTTACAACACGCCTGTTTGACGGTACTGGAAAACAGCGGTAAATAAGCTAACCAAAGATATCTCCACCGTCTATTGAAGGCTTCTACTCCTCTTTTTCAGATAGCGTTTCTATCTTTAATTGGGCGTTTTTGAGTTTTTCTTCACAGATCTTTTTGAGTTCGGAACCACGTTCAAATGCCTTTACTGCCTCTTCCAACGGCATTTTCCCCCCTTCTAATTTCTCAATAATCTCCTCAAGCTCTATTAACGCATCTTCAAACGTAAGCTTATCCATTTCAATACCGCAGCTCCACATCACAACAGTGCCAAATTGTATCACAAAAAACAATTGAGATCTTTTTTTTTTACGCTGATGCTGATGGATTCTCCATCTGCTCCAGCCGAAATGGAATCCACGGCAAAATCTTTATCCCTCCTGGTACAAAGTGGCAGCTATATCTTCTACTGTCTGTGAATATTTTAGATATTGCTTGCCCATTACAAATTTACTTATTGGTTGTGATCTTGCTACCACAATGTAGTTTATACATCTCTCCGGATACAATGCATCTTGTCGTATCGAAGCGTATCTCTGTCTGGTATTACTTAAAAAAAGGCAAGTAAAATTTGAGACGTATCATCGTGATTTGCCAGAGATGTTTGACTGTGTACAATTGAACTTGATAAAACACAAGTACCGTAACATGTTGAACGCCAATTTGCAATATACCGTGTAGATAGATGTACTCACAATTGTTGCAAGTCAATGCCAAGGTATATTACCAAAAAGTTTGTCTTGCAAAATTGCCTTTTTTCGAGCAAACTCAGTGCGGTTATACTTAAGTTATACGCGTTGTAAAGATGTCGGAAAAAATAATAAATATACAAGATGCTTTTTTGAATTACATAAGAAAAAATAAGATTCCAGTAACCGTTTTTTTGCTTAATGGAGTAAAGCTAAACGGAGTCATTTCGTGCTTTGATCAGAGCACGATTGTTATAAAAAGAGATGGGTACGCACAGCTTATCTACAAGCATGCAATTTCCACTTTTTCCCCTCACAAAACAATCAATGTTTTTGACTGGAACGCTGCCAGTGTGACAGACGAGGAAAAACGTAATGCCGCTATTGGCGACATCGAGGTTGATTTAGATGTCATAGCTTTCGAAGATGATGAAATTCAGGATGAAGAGGACTAAAGTTAACTATGCTCTTTGATGTTGCCATAATAGGTGGTGGCCCTGGAGGATATGTCTGTGCAATAAGGGCGGCGCAACTTGGGCTAAAGGTGCTAATTGTTGAAAAAGAGCATCTCGGTGGAACCTGTTTGAACAAAGGATGTATTCCAACAAAGGTTCTCCTGCAAGCGGCAAAAGTCAAGCATATTGTTGATAGAGCTTCAGAATTTGGAATCGAAAGCACTGTTACGTTAGCGAATATTGATAAAATAATAAAAAGATCTGAAAATATCGTATTCGGCTTAAATAACGGTGTTACAGGCCTTTTGGCCAAATACAAAATTGTTGTAATTAAAGGAACAGCAACCTTTAAAGATAAAGAAACTTTGCTGGTTTCAAACGCTGGACAAATCGAAGAAATTAGAGCTAAAAATATTGTTATTGCTACGGGAGCCACACCGAAGTTGATTCCAGGTATTGCCGATTCCATGCTCGAAAGCAATTTGATTTGGACCTCCAAAGAAGCAATATCGCCAAAGTTTTTTCCTAAGAAATTACTGATAGTCGGTTCCGGTGCAATAGGTATTGAGCTTGCATCGTTGTATAATTCACTTGGATCTAATGTAACTGTCGTTGAAATTGCGAGTAGAATATTAATTCAAGAAGATAAAGAAATAGCAGATACCGCATTAAAACTATTTACGAAGTACGGTATTAATATAAAAGTTAATACAAAAGTGAAAAATTTTGTTGATAAAAGCGGAAAAGTTGCCGTTGAATTCACCACGAATGATAATGAAACTACCAGTGAAATCTTCGATGTTGTCATATTTGCAATTGGAGTTACACCGAATACAGCTAACTTAAATTTGGAGAATGTCGGAGTTAAAACAAATGTTAATGGGACAATAGAAGTTTTTGATTATCAAGAAACAAGTCAAAATGGGATATACGCGATTGGCGATGTAGTAAAAACGCCGTGGCTCGCACATAAAGCTTCGAGAGAGGGAATCATCGTTGCGGAGAAGATAGCCGGTTGTACCGAGGTTATCCCCATTAATCTCGATTCAGTTCCATCTTGCATTTATTCCTTTCCACAGATTGCATCCATCGGAATAACTGAGGAAAAAGCAAAAAAAATTGGTACTGGTATCAAAATTGGCAAATCGTATTTTAAGGGAAATGGAAAGGCGTTGGCAACTGGGGAATATGATGGCTTCGTGAAGGTAATATTCGATGAAAAAACTGGTGAGTTGCTTGGAGCACATATGATTGGATATGAAGTAACTGAGCTCCTAGCAATATTTTCAGTTGCAATTACAGGCGAATTAACTGAAAAAGAGTTGATGTCTGCTATTTTTCCGCATCCTACGATGTCAGAATGCCTACAAGAGGCCGTGTTCGATGCATTCGGAAAAGCAATTCATCAGTAAAATTTTTAACGTATCGTTTTTTTTGTGCTCAACAGAAGCGCGATATTATTGTGTTGACGAGCTTTTCTTATACCAACCAAATGGAAGAAAATTTTTTCAAAAATAGTTTGAGGATAAAACAAAGAGCTAATATGGTGTTCACCAAAAATTTTTCGAAGTTAAAAGCACGGAGTAAAAGGAAGTTGTTATACATTGAATACATAATTTCAAAACCTTGGCACTACCAGATATAGATCTTGAAAAAATGACGATTGGAAGCATGATATTAATCATCAATTGGATACAAAATTGAAAGATGAAAACTAAAAAGAATGTTCAAATCTAGAAGAACTCGGTACATTGAAACATCAATAGTTGCCAAAATTTCTGAATTTTCCGGTTAAAGTTATGGATAACACTTATGAAAAATACGACAGACGCAAAAAAGGGGGAGCTATATTGCAATCCAACGCATACCCATCACACCAGCACCTACCAATTTTAACTGAAATCAAATTTCAACAATACGAAACAGTATCGTATTGGCGGAGAGAGAGTAATTCGAATTTTTGTTACAATTTTTTGTTTCCATTTTCCTTGATATGTCAGAACTTGTCAGATTTGGCGCTGTATTTCCACTATTCTATATCTGTATTTTGTACAAGATACTACTCTGTTACGTGACGGAAAGTATGGTCAAAACGATATACATGATACGCTAAATAATTACGGTGCTGTATCCATAACAATGTCATCAGTGTTTTTTGCCATCCGAAAAAGCGCTATGCTTAACGATGAAATTTGATCGATATTGCCATGTTATTTGTAATAAGTAAAAAGTGGCTTATCACTCTCTGCCAATAAATTCACACCTAGTAAGTCACAGTTAAATGTTTTTTATCGATACTTAATTACTTGATCAAATAAGTATTATCGTTCAACTGAAGATGTTTTTGACAGAACCCAATCTGTGTCGTTGAATTCTCTCTCGAAGGTCCATTCATGTAGTACATTGCGGTATAATCTTCCGGGATTATCAGAAGATATGCCATCTTGATGTGTCATCGCTATCATCTGTTCGACATCAAATGAAACGAATAATTTCACTTTTTTTGTAAGTATCTGCGCTCTATCCAGCGTCGTTTTTTTGTGCTTTATTTGTATCTCCTGTTTTAAGTTGTTTTTTACCCATTTAGAGATTTGTTAGGAAAATTTTTTGTAAAAAAGGACTGTAATTTTTGATTTAAA
>JAITDA010000087.1 GCA_031282805.1 Holosporales bacterium | reverse complement strand
TGTATCAACATGAAAAACTAATTTGCCATTTGCCAGAGGATGCTGCCTGCAACTCAATCATCAAAATGAATCATACTTTGAAGCTCCAAAAGCTCGCAATAAATCAGGAAGAGAAGCATCTCGAAAAACAATTCTACAGTTGATCGAAAGATTTTGTTTTTAATATTGATTGTTGAAAGCGTTAGTCCTTAAGTAAATATTTTTTGCGATCAAATCGCGTAATTTTCAATAAAGCAAAAGTCCAACACTTTGTAATTGATTTTACGCTGGTAGTTTCTTTAATTTTTGGGGTTCAGCGAACGAATTTTGTTACAACTGAAATGCAAATTTTATAAATTTCTCAGCTAAAGCCAGTGTACAGGCTGGTATTAGCAGCCTCTTAAAAAGTTGCAAAAATTACTGTTTCCTGAGCGTTCCATGGTACTTGTTCGATATTATTTGAACAATTTTTTTGGAGATTTCTGAAATTTGTTCTTCTGCTAAAGTGGAATTATCAGATTGCAGTAAAATTTCGAGTGCAACAGCTTTCTTTTCTGCTCCTATATTTTTTGATTCGTAGACATCAAACACGCAGATATCTTTTATTTCGTTGATGTGCAGCTTCTTTATGCAACTCATCATTTCAATGGCGGTCACTGATTTTGGTACTACGAACGAAAAATCACGCATAGTTGGCTGATACTGAGAGATCGTAATCGGTGCTTTTGGCTGACTACAATAAAGCTCCGGAAGTTTATCTAAGAACAATTCGAAGCAAATAACTGGGCCGGTGACATTCATCTCAGACAATATCGTTGGATGTATTTCTCCAAATTGGACAAGTGCTGTATCTCTCTGAATGACGTATGTCCCACTTTTTCCGGGATGGTAGTAAGAATGGCTACCAGGCATAAGTCTCGCGTTGACGTTCAAAACATCCAGTAATTTCTCTATGACTTCTTTCATGTCGTAGATCGAAACATATTCTTGCTTTTTCCTCCAGTGTCTCGATGAAAATTTTTCAGATATCGTTGCGGTGAGCATATTTTCTTCAAAAATTCCACCATCAATTTTCAAAAACCTTTTTCCAACCTCAAATATTTTTGAATTTCTTTGACTCCTTCTTTGTAAGTCACTTAGCGCCTTTAAGTGTGATGCGACAACCGTCGTTCTTAACGTTGTAAAATCAACTGTTAGCGCGTCGTTTATTTTGACGAAATTGCATTCTTCTCCAAAGAGCTTAGCGGTACTTCGATCTATGAATGAAAATGTTTTTACTTCGTAATAACCATTGTAGATGAGGCCATCTGAGAGTTTATCTACCGTGTACGTCTGAATTAATGGATCTTTGACTGGAAGTTCGGTTTCTTTTATATTTTCATACCCAACGACACGCAATATCTCCTCTATAATGTCTTCTTCAATTTCCAGATCGTGTCTCCAAGGTGGTGTTTCTGCAGTAATTTTTGTAGAATCCATTTCTAAAATTGTGAACCCCAAGTTTTCGAGTATTTGTCGTGAATTTGAAAAATCGGCAGCGGTTAAATCAGTTACAGCATGAAATTTGTCAAATGAAAGGGTAATTACACTCTTATTACTCGGGAGCCTTCCTCTTTTATTCACATTAGATGTTTGACAATCGCAATTCTTTGAAAGTATCGAAACGGCATATTTGACGGCATAATCAACATTTTCAGGATCAATTCCTCTTTCAAATCTCGTTCTTGAATCACTAGTTAATCTAAGCGTTTGCCCCGCCAAAGAGACAGCCACTTTATCAAAATATGCTCCTTCTACCAAAATATTTCTCGATGTATCCGAAAAAGCGGAAGATTCTCCTCCCATGATTCCAGCGATGGAAAGAAGCTCGTATTCTGTCGCAACGACAACTGCTCCATCAGGTAAAATCATTTCTTTTCCACTGAGAGTTCTGATTTTTTCTCCTTGTCTTGAGTTACGTACAACTATCTTACTTGGAAGTTTATTTAGGTCAAAAATATGAAGAGGCTGTCCGATATCTATACAAATGTAGTTTGCAATATTGACTGGCGGGTATATTAGCTTCTGTCCAATTGCTGTGAGCCGTTTGGCAATATATTTTGGAGTAATGCCGGTACAATTTTTAACGGCAACAGTGGAAAAATATTCGCAATGCTTTGTTTCGATCTCAATGTCCACCGGGTTTTCAAAATTTTCAGTTAATTGAAAATCCGGTGGTGACAATAACAATCCTGCTTCAGCGGCTGCGAGATCTCTGGCTATTCCCCTAACACTGAAACAATCCGCCCTGTTTGGCGTAATACTTACGTCAAAGACAACGTCATCCAATTCAAGTATTGAAGCAACGCCTTGTCCCAAAGTTACATTTCCTGTTAGTTCAAGTATGCCAGCAGCAGTATCTGTGCTAATTGAAAGTTCCTCAGCAGAACATATCATTCCCTGACTTTTGACTCCTCGTATGACGCTTTCTTTCAATACTTCATCAGAATTTGGAATTACAGCTCCAACCAACGCAACTACGACATAAATTCCGGCTCTAGCGTTCTTTGCGCCACAGACTATTTGAAGTGTTTCTCCTCCGATATCAACTTCACAAATCTGCAACTTATCGGCATTTGGATGCTGTTTGGTTGTCTTTATCAGGCCAACAACGAAGTTTTCAAATTTTTTGCTATTATCGACAATTTCTTCAACTTCAATTCCAAGATTTGTTAACGCTTCACCGAGTTCATACGGAGTTAAATCTGTTTTTAAGTGGTCTTTTAGCCAATCAAATGTGAACTTCATTTATAGCATATGAACTGTCGAATTCCCGCAATTTTATCAAAAAATTACTCGATATGTCATTTAATTTATTGCGTTTTAAAAATACATATTGATTTTATAAATCAGTTACGATCCATAAAAATTTCTTCATAACACTACCATAGGTAAAAACAGAAAGTAGTTGTACAAACACTTGGATTGCGAAAAAAGCGTTGTTCCCTTGGAATTTTTCGAATTTCAAATTCTCTGCTTTAAACAGATATCGTAGACATTTCACTGCATAAAGAAGCGTCATCGATGAATATATTATGGCTAATATTAAAAGTGAATAATTTTCTGCTTCCAGAAGTAATTTAAATATTCTCAGTTTTGCTAAAAAAATTGCAAACGGCGGAAACCCTGCCATAGAAAACAGTGATACAAAAATACATAGACCAATGGGGATGTTTCTGCGAATTAAACCGGACACATCCCTAAAAGTTTCAATAACTTCGTGCCTTTGTAAAAACAATATTGAAAGAAAAAAGCACGTGGAAGCGAGACTATAAAACGCCAAATATGCCAGAATAACGGCCATCGATTGCGAGTTGTTAGTTACGACAAACACCGTTGATACAAAGCCAATATGTCCAATTGATGTATAGGCAATAAATTTTTTTATGTTTTTTTCAAAGAACGGCATCACTCCGCCAACTATCATCGAGGCTGCCGAGATAATTGCCAGGACAGAATTATATTGCGTTGCGTCATTGGCAATTATTGTTGAAAAAATTTTGATGATTGTAAATACCACGAAAAATTTCCACATAGTGTCTAAAAAGAACACTAAAATTACAGGAGCCTTTTCGTACATATCAATCATCCACGAATGAAATGGGGGCGCTCCAACCTTAAATAGGAGCACTGCAAGTATCATTGTAATACCGAGCGTTGAAGCAATATTGCTATCTAAATTTATTTTTGAAAATGACAGGCATCCTGATTGGAAGTAATATAAACTTATCCCGAACAGCAATACTGCAGTCATAATAGCCGAAGTCAGGATAAATCTGACGGCATTCTTTTTTTGTTCATGGCCATTTTTTTGTACCAAAAGAAGGAAGCATACGGAAAAGCTGTATAACTCCAGTCCCAAAACGAGGGATAAAAAGTTATTAGCGGAAATACATATTGTTATGGCATTAATTAACCCAAATACCAAAATGTAAAAAACATTGTTGAAAATAACCATTTTTATGTAATTTAACAAAACAAGAGCAATTGTTGAAAAACAAAACGCCACGGATTTCATGTATGTGAGTTTCACAGTGTATGTGAAAAATTTTGACTCAAACTCCTTATCAACAGGCCAGTGTGTGCACCATACTGTGATTGCAAAACAAACTCCCATGAATACTATTGCAAATTTTTGAAAAACTGTCCTAGAACACCTCTCTCCAACAGTTATGTTTACCAAAGACAGAAATACTAGTGAGGCGCCGGCAAATACGTCTGGTAGGGTAAGCGTTAACCACGAAAGCGACTTTATGCTCAGTAACATTTATTAATTTCAGTCATAATTGACATATAAAGACCTTTTGTCAGGTCATCTTGATTCACAATCAAATTGAATGCCTCTTTTAGATTTGTCGATAGTTCAATTGGTGATGATGTTAGGTTAATTCCTATACCTATAACCGCGTACGGATATGATATTTCAATCAGGACGCCTGCAAGTTTTTTTTCATTAACCAAAATGTCGTTTGGAAGCTTTAAACACAGGCCACTCGAATTTGTTATCAAGCCTTTTAAAAAATTTACAACGGCATCCATTACAACATAATTTAATGTGCCGGTTTTCGCTTCAGCAACGCCGACATTTTCGATGTTAATGATATAGGAGCAATGAAAGTTGCCTTTCTTTGAAATCCAAATTCTATTGTTTAGTCTACCACGGCCAGCTGTTTGCGAATTTGCCATAATCGCATAGTCAGAATCCACATGAGAGGAAAACAACAAACTAGTTGCAATGTCCTGAGTGCTGGTAATTTCATCAAAATATTTGGTTTTTAGTGACATAAAAAAACTCTTTTATGCAGTCTATTACATACAAAACTTCGTCCTCGCGTAACAGTGGATGAACAGGAATTGACAAAATACTTTCGTAAAAGTTACAAGCATTCGGTAGGTCATAGCCACGATTAAAGTACGATAAAAGGTGGTTCGGTTTATACTGAACGCCAGTTTCTATGCCTTTTTCCGATAAAAACGCCTTTAGCTCATCACGCTTTCCATTTGTGATGATGATTGGAAATATATGGGGAACCGCAGTTTTTACGTTGATTGGAAGCGGTCGTATTCCTTCTATATCAGATAAATTTTCTATGTACATATTGGCATTTTTTTGCCTTTTTTCTTGTATTATGTGAAATTTAGCGAGTTGTACTCTACCAATAGCTGCCGCTATATTGTTCATGTGTAACCGCCATCCCTGTTCAACCACGTCAAATTCGAAGCTCCTTAATCCCTGAAATCTACGATCAGTATCTCCAATTACACCGAGCAGCCTAATGTCTTTCAGCCTTTCAGTTACTTCGTTTTGTGAGGTTAGTACGCACCCTCCGTCGCCGCATGAAATATTTTTAATTGGATCAAAACTGAAACACAGTATTCCATCACGTTTTGCTATATTCTGGTTACCAAAACAGTGTGCTGCATCCTCTATCACGATTAGCTTATTTTCCTCCGCAAATTGATAAACCTTTTCTATTTTAGAATCAATCCCAGCAAATAGAACTGGTATTATGGCCCTCGTCTTTTGCGTTAGTCTTTTCTTAGCATCATCCATGCTTATGAATCCATCATCAAGATCTACATCGCACGGAATTGGAATAGCCCCATTTGCTGTAACTGCCTGAAATGTCGCAACGAACGTATACGTTGGCACAATAACCTCATCTCCACGTTTAATTCCTGAGGCTTGGAGCGAAAGTTGCAATGCTGCAGAACATGAATTTACACACGTAACACCAGAGTCTTTACGTCCCCAAAATTTGTGTAATTCCTCTTCAAAAAGCTTTGTTTCAATGCCCATACTAACAATATGAGATTTTAAAACACGTGATACGGCCGCTATTTCTTCTTCACCAAACCAAGAAGACGATAGACGGATTTGTTGCATGTTGCTGACATTGCATTTTTTTGCGAGCTCCATTGTACGAGAATAGCACTATTGAGAAAGTCATAATCAAGATACAAAAAAAAATCTCACAAGTCATTCATTATATTTCGAATTATGGTCACTTTATTTTGTTCAAGTATTTCTCCTGAAAATCAAGTATAGGCACCTATTTTAATTAATTAAGTATTTCAGTTCATTAATGATAATTTGTTTAAACTTTTATAAAGTTGAATTAATTCACTTTACTATATCTTTATTATATGTTACATTAACTATAATTGAGTTGATTTTTAGAAAACTAGCTTTTACTAATTGCCACGCAATAAATATTATTTAATAATTACTGCTACATTAACAACATCTCACTCTTGACGTCATTTTTTAAGGAGGATTTTATGACAACGGTAATGTTATCGATTTCGAAAAAGATTAGTACAAAAAACAAACTGATGGCGGTCCTTGCTTTACTGTTTTTTATGCAGGTTAATAATGGCAATGCGTCTGACACGCCGGTATTGCCCCCCACTGAACATTCACAAACTTCAGTTGATCATACCAATTTGTCGGAAACCTCAAAAAGTAGCTGTACACTCGCAGTTGAAGCACAGGTGCCACAGGATGCGCCAGTACCAATTTCAGTTGAATTTGACACTTTGCAAAACCGAGATACATTTATATTACGACTCGGCTCGTCTCCAGAAACAAAACATTATATGCTTGGTGTTAATGACAAACATGATAATACCTATCAGGCATTGGTTGATGGCTCGTATGCACGCAAATTGGCTTTACTTGGCATACCACTGAGAAATATCGCTCACGTTCATATTGTCGAAGAGCAACACTATGCAGATAAATGGGAAACAATGCCATACTACTGGTATCTATCCTCTGAGAGCAATGTTGTAAACATAGTGGCCGATTTCAATTCAGAAAGATTTTTACCATTAGTTGAAACTGTCCTTCAATCACTCGCAGCACCAACTCCAAAGGTAGATCTGATAATCACAGATGATAAGGTGGCAAAGTTCATAAGATATAGGAGTACAGTATTAACTTTTATAGGAATGCTCAAGTCTGGTGGTGTACTCGTGATTACGGATTTGGACGAAAATTATGACGGCGAGCGATATGATCCATGTTGCATGTTTTGCAAATTAACTCCGGAATCCTTCACACTGGGACTGGAACAACATGGGGAGCCTCGGCAACGTGTAGATCAAATGAGGAAACGATATGGACTAATGGATCTGATGTTCAATAGTGAACTTGAAGCGACTTCCCAAATAGCGGGGCCAATAGAACATGAGATTGATGATATGAAATTTACTGTAAATTTTTTCCCAAATCGTTTAGCTTTCTTCAGATTTGCAACTGCTAAAAGCCGAGAGAATTTGTTTCCATATACAGTTGCGCACACAATATTGCCTCTCTGCTCTGAATGTTCGGAATTTGGCTTCATGCGCCAAGGTAGTAAGACCGGTAGTAGGATTGTGGCTATTGAGAGGAGATAATTATCATACGTTAAGTAAAACGCATGCACGGTTTCCAGCTGTCTATAGGCCAATCTAGATTGCGTTAATGTGAAAGTGGTGATATTCCTAATCGTACTGCAAGTAACGAAACTCCAGTTCATCAAATCCTTGTTTTCCTTTGAAATAAGAAAACAGGAAGGACGATGAATATCATCATTATAATTGATAGTGCGCATGCCATCGGCCAATCTAAATTTGTAAAAAATTCGGTCCATAAAACTTTTCCAAATGTTACTGTATCAGACTTTCCTAAAAGCTCAGGTATAACAAATTCACCGGTTGATGCAGTAAAAACTAGAATGCTTCCAGTCAAGATACCTGCCCTAGCAAGTGGAACCGTGATACTCCAAAATGTTGCCGTTGGGTGACAGCCCAAGTCATGTGCTGCTTCTATGTACGAATTGTCGATCTTTTCTAGTACGGCATATACCGGAAAGATCATAAACGGAAGATAACAAAATACAAGTCCCAAACATACCGTATAATAGCTTCCAAGAAACTGAATTGGTTCATCTATTACTCCAAATTTCATTAGTATCGAGTTGACAATCCCATGTATGCTGAGGAGATTCATCCAAGAATATATCCTTATTAAAAACGAAGTCC
>JAITDA010000073.1 GCA_031282805.1 Holosporales bacterium | reverse complement strand
ATCAATTCAAAAGCTTCGAGCAAAGAGGAGAAGAATTTGTGAGGTTGGTCTCAAATCTTGAGGAAAAACATGGCTAATCAAGAATTTGACAGTTTACTAAAGAGGTGGGTATTATCGGTAGATCGGATGTTACTGTTTGTCATTTTGTCGATTATTTCAATTGGCATCTGGATTAGCATTGCATCAACTCCATCGGTTGCACTGAAGCTCGGTTTTCCGCCATTTCATTTCGTGAAAAAGCACGTACTTGCCGTTCCAATTGCAATTTTTCTAATCGTTTTTATTTCGTGTTTTCAGGCCAAACATATAAGAAAATTTTCTATCATCGGATACGTGCTATGTTTGCTTTTGATCATTGCTACGTTGTTTTTTGGCGTTGAAACGAAGGGAGCAAGGAGATGGCTTGCCATCTCGAAATTATCTATCCAACCTTCAGAATTTTTAAAACCTACTTTGACGGTTATAACTGCTTGGTTGATATCAGAGCAATACATGGATAGAAAATTCCCTGGAATATTGATTTCCATCGTCTCAATCTTAATTCCAATTCCATTGTTACTATTACAACCAGATGTGGGAATGACGATTATCATAATTGGTACGTGGTTTGGGCAATTGTTCATTTCTGGATTATCAATTTTTATGATAGGAACCTTCTTGATATCATCATTGGCAGCAATGGCTGGCTTATATTTTACATTCCCTCACTTTACCGACAGAATTGACAAATTTATAACCAACTCAGATACAGATGTAGATATATACCAAATTAAAAAATCAATTGAAGCATTCAAGAACGGCGGATTATTCGGAAAGGGACCTGGTGAAGGGGTTGTAAAAACACTTGTTCCTGACTCTCATTCAGATTTTGTTTTTGCTGTAATTGGGGAGGAATTTGGTTTTATTATGTGTTTCGCCATAGTGTTTCTCTTTGTCGTTTTTATCACAAGAGCCTTGGTAAAGGCGATGCAATCATCGAGCATTTTCATTTTTACAGCAGTGTTTGGGATATTGTTTCAAATAGCTCTTCAAGTCTTGATAAACATATGTACATCATTGAACCTAATTCCAACGAAGGGAATGACTCTGCCTTTCATAAGCTACGGCGGAAGTTCAATGCTTTCAACGGCTATCAGTATTGGAGTATTACTCGCATTGACGAAGCGTAACACACTAACAAAGGAAATATTGTAAAACATGACGTGTTAGTTTCGCGAATATTTGGGAAGATTAAGCGGAAGCAGTCGTATAATTTCCGAATTAAAGAGTATAGCTGAAGTAATGAACCACTCAAATTTGTTGTCACGTTAAATGAGCAGTCACCGCGCAGTAGAATGTTAATTTGGTGGGTTCAGAAAATTTGATGTTGTAACCTTTGATAAATATCTTTTTAAAGTCAAATCATTCGACTTAGAAATACTAGTGGCCTTTAAAAGCTTGGCAAATCACACAACTAAATTTAAAATTTATGTTTTTCACCAATTGAATTACAAGGTGCACAAACAATATATTATATCTTGACTTCCCATATGGTGAGATTTTAAAGGATGCTTCCACCACACTCGTAATACGCCGTTTGCCATTCGAATCGGAACTTCATCGTCAAAATTATACACCATTAAATCAATGAAACTTGACTATACGACCAATAACAACAATCAAGACAGAACAAGAGCATTGAATAATTCCGAAGATTTCTACATAATTAGGTGCGATGTCTCCTTCGTCTAGGGGTCTAGGACACCGCCCTCTCACGGCGGCAACACGGGTTCAAATCCCGTAGGAGACGCCATGAATTGCAGAGGCTAATGCGCTGTATTACGCCAATGGCAGTATTGAATTGCGAACTGCAATGATGTGTGTATTCGTTATTTTGGTAGTACACCGTTTTTGGCATTTCTACGATTCACAATCGTGTGTGGAATCGGAGTGATGTGTGGACGATGACAGCAAAGTGGGTTTGGTTCAACCTTAGAATGAATCAGCGATGGTTGTGTGTTTCTTTTGGAAAATTCAACCAAATTGTATGTGGGCGCGTAGCTCAGTTGGTAGAGCAACTGACTCTTAATCAGTGGGTCATGGGTTCGAATCCCCTCGCGCCCACCACTTAGCGAATTTTGCTCCTAGCCATGAATTGCTGTTTGTTGGAAAAGTTGATGTGTTCTTCAAATTTTTCGACAAACATTCCATGCAGCTGTGCAATAAAATGCCAGAGCGTACTATTGAAACAATTTGCCATAAAAGCGCAATAAAGAAGAAATTTTTGACATTGTCGAGGTGCTTCTGCTGAATTCATACGAACCGATGGTGCCGATTGAGGGACTCGGACCCCCGACCTACTGATTACAAATCAGTTGCTCTACCAGCTGAGCTAAATCGGCAAACAAGATGGGGCGAGTGATCGGAATCGAACCGATGACCTCTAGAGCCACAATCTAGCGCTCTAACCGACTGAGCTACACCCGCCATAAACTTTTGTACATCATTGCATGCAGGCTTACATCTTGTCAATATTCTTGCAGAATGTGCCTCCCCTACATTAAATTTGTACATCGATACTTGAATAGTAGGATAAACCATTGCCAATTAGCACTTATCTCGAATACACACTATTCCTCAAAACCATTGGTGCCCTCGGGGAGACTCGAACTCCCACGTCCAAACGAACGGCAGATTTTGAGTCTGCTGCGTCTACCAATTCCGCCACAAGGGCAACAACCGCAGAGTACCACACACTACACGAAAAAGCAAATTGCCGCGATTTGGTAAATTTTAAATGCCGGATAAATAGTCAGCCAATATAAATTTGCGCATGTCACAAATATAAGTAATACTCTAAATAAAGATAGTTATTTAGACTTGACGTTTATTAAAAAATATTCAACACTATAAGTAAAGAAAAAGAAAAACTCAAAGGAAATTGCAATGAATATTGAACGTTTACTTACTTGTGTTGGAATATTTGCAGCTTTGGATATGTGTACAGCATCGCCCTTAATAATACCGGGAGATTCATCACAAGATTTAGCTCCGATAGTGGATTACGTAGCCCCGTATATAAAGTTTAGTCCAAGCGGTCTTTTTGTGCAAGATACGAGATTACGGCTACAATATTCGCTTTCAGATGATGGCACGTTGAAAAGTAATATACACGGAACAAATCGAGACAGTTCTACAATAGAGTTACTTGTTAATCTTTCAGATAATCACTGGATTGCACTGAATAAAAGGGAGTTACCACTTGCAAAATGTATCGCAAAAAAGATGGAAGAAATCATTCTTGGGAGAGCCGGATTATATGAAACTGCAGTTAGCGATGAATTAGCAGAAAAGCTTAATGAATTTGTATTTAGGTGTGTCGAACAGATTAGTTTATCCGTCGGCCCAAGAGAATGCTCTCAATTTTTGAAGACCCTCACTTTTTCGCAGGATGAACTCTCACAGAGAAATGCATTAAAGTACATGGCCATGTTACAGCTCGCAACAAACGTTACAAATACACCGTTATTTTTTCAATCTGTCAGCCTTGATTTTTTGCTAAATCATGATGTTGGACCAGAAGCAAGCGTAATGTTTCCGCAACTCGAAAAAGCATCTAGAACAGTTGAATCCTTGGTTTCGAGGTGTATTGAGACATATCAAAATGAGCGGTCTTCTATTATTGCACTAATCGCGAGGGCAAAAGCGAAGTATTCAACGTTCTTAGCGCATCTATTCAATGTAATGAAAGCAACCGATATGGCCGATTATAGAAGCGTTGATCAAGGACAAACAAGCGATGGACACGTTAATACCTGCATGTTTAATTCAGTGTTTTTGCGCGATGTTGAAATAGGATTAATTGGTACTGCAAAAATTGGTTCTATTGAACGGGCATCCAGGTATATGCAGGAACTGGAAGAATCTTGGGCAGAGTTTGGTGTTGATGTTGGAGAGGAAACTTTGGGTCCATTAAAATCAACGATGTGTACCTTACAACAAAACAGGTCTGCAGATGCACAGTATGCGTTCGTCATTGAAATACGTGATAATCAGATATTTCCAGGGATTTTAGCGTCATGTTCTGCATTGGAAGTGCAATGTCGAGCTGGGCTAATGAATTTGGCAATATTGCCGAAGCAGAAATTGAGGGACTATGGGAATACACTTTTTTCGTACTTTGGTACAGGTTGCATTATGTCGGAAAACTTGCCACTTGTCGCAGTTTCGTGTTCTACCGGACATGCACAAACGTTGCAAATGAGAGTATAGTTTTCTGGAAGAATAAACTGGATACTGTAAGATAGAAATCAAATTGTACATAGTTCAAGGGCTTACGTTCACAATTCACTCTCCACTCTCCACTCTCCACGTGAAAATTGGTACAGCACAAGCTCAGACAGCTCCGAAATAAATAACGACTTATTGATTTTCAAATCACGTGAGTTATTGTTTTCATTGAGAATCCCCCCTAACAACTGCGGCTCTTCCGCTACCACAAAACAGAATTCAGAAAATTTTAGACGTTATTTGTAAAACTCTACGGAAGTCGCAACGTTAGCTCGAATTTTAACAAAATCTTAATTTTGATATAATAAATTCAAAATATAGAAACTTCCGAAAAGCTGCTATTCAGCGATGATAGACGATGTTATCCTAGATTGGTTTTGTCTCATAAACTCAAAGGGAATTGGACCCAAAACATTCTGGGCCCTAATGAGGAGCTACAAAAGCGCGAGGGAGTCACTGAAGCACGTCACAGAACCATTTCCTAAAAACAAGGCGGAAAAAATCTTGCACTCGATGAATTGTGGAGTAATTCTCGCAAATGATGAGATGTTTCCCAAACTACTTAGGAGGTCTTGCTTTTGTCCACCAATATTATTCTACAAGGGGGACAAATCATTACTGCTAAAACGCAAAATCGCAATAATTGGAGCAAGAAACGCATCTATTAGTGGAAAGTCTGTAGCAAGACGTCTAGCCAGTAGTTTATCAAATGATTTTGCCATTGTATCTGGACTGGCGAAGGGCATCGACTCAGCGGCGCACCTCGGCTCATTGGAATATCCTGAAAATAAATCTTCCATTGCAATACTGCCTTTTGGACTCGACAATATATATCCGAAGGAGAACTTGAATATTTTTAACAAAATTGCGTCACATGGATTAGTTTTAACCGAAGTTTCACATGGAAACAAAAATGAACAAGGAATGTTTGCGGCAAGAAACAGGATTGTTGCTTTAATTTCAGAGTGTGTAATAGTAATTGAAGCCGGGGCAAAATCTGGCACAATGGCAACAGCAAAGCTAGCTTTAGACCTTGGATGCGAGGTTTTGGTTGTACCTGGTTCTCCAATAGATCCAAGAAACTTTGGTTCTAATCTTTTAATAAAAAATGGAGCAGGTCTGATACAAAGCTACACAGACGTGCTAGACGTATTAAATTTTCACAGAGAACGTGAACAGGAACCAATGAGTTGTAATATCACCGAAAAACCAAATCTTCACGATCAACATACAAAAATTCTTTCAATGTTATCTGAAACTCCAATATCTCTCGACGAACTCGCAATGCACTCCAATATGAATATGGCCACATTATTACGCATAGTATCCGAACTCGAAATAACCGGAAAGATAGAAAAACATGAGACAAACGCGATAGTACTAAGGGGTTTTTAAGTGGCAATTGCTTCACAAAAATTCTCAAAAAAACATCAAATTGGGCATAGATCAAGAATTCGTAATAAACTGGTAAGTTCTGGAGACCAGAGCTTGTATGATTACGAAATAGTAGAATTGATGCTGTTTTGGGTTTTCAAGAGAAAGGACGTAAAACCATTAGCAAAAACGTTGATTGATAGGTTTAAAACAATTGATAAAATATTGAATGCACGATCAGAAGAATTGCTTGAAATCGATGGAATAGGAGAAAGTGCTGTCAATACGATTAAAGTCATAAACGGGATTGTTAAAGCGTCATTAAAAAGCAAAATTGTAAATACAAGCACGATAGAATGCTTTGATGATGTAATCGATTATTGCAAAATCAACATGAAAAATTTGGTCGCTGAGGAATTAAGAGTGATTTTTTTAAATACAATCAATAAAGTAGTTGCGGATGACGTCGTACAGAGTGGCGATATCGATTCAATGGACGTTTGTCCAAGAAATATAATAAAGCGATGTTTGGATCACGGAGCGAAGGCGGTGATACTAGTTCATAATCACCCAAGCGGTGATCCAACGCCATCAGTACAAGATGTCTACACTACAAAAAAGATAGTGGAAGCACTGAATGTTTTCGATATAAAGCTGCATGACCATATAATAATAGGTGGAGACAGATACATTTCATTTAAAACCCTAAATCTCCTAGAAAAATAATTATTGGCAAATTTGACGAATTGGCAATGTACATTTGATGTCTGTTCCTTTTTCAAGTCTTGAATTTATCGATATTTTTCCGTGATGTAATCCGATAATGCTTTTTACAAGGACGAATGGAAAATCTACCGTGCTGTCTGCGGTATCGCCATTCTCGCTAAATATCTTTTCAATCTTTGACAATTCTTCATTCAATAATCCAGCTCCACTGTTGCGTATTGTTATGCAGAAAAATTCTTTTTCTGATTTAGGAAAATCCACAGAAATTTTGACTTCACCGTTGTATTCCGTAGCCTGCATAGCACGCGAAATTAGCTGTGATAAAGCGCGTGTTATCATAAATTCATCGAAACACACCTTGGCTGAGGAATTTTTAAAACTTGTTTTTAGGCTTATCTTTTTTATATTTGATTTGCTCTCAAATTGACGAATTAACCCATTAATGAAGTCACGTAGATTTACTTCTACATACCTTACCTTTACATGTCCACTTTCAATTGCAGCATTGTTTATTATAGCATCAACCA
>JAITDA010000032.1 GCA_031282805.1 Holosporales bacterium | reverse complement strand
CACAACTCTTGATCATCTTACTTTTTATCACACACTAAGAGTCCAACAAAATTGGTAAAAAAATAATTAACTTTCATCGAACTGTAAAAATAAATTTAGTAACAGATCTACAGTGATGACCAACTTACCATAAATTACTCCACACATTCCTTTAATTATTCCGTTTGCTCATTCTCCTAATTTCATCATGAATTACTTTTTTCCATAACCAGCATAAAGTGCAGAAACATTAAAATACTCGAAAGAGTACCGAATTTATTCCAATATAAGTCAAAGTTATGCCTTAGGAAGGCTCTTTCGTAAAATATTTACTTACAACACTGGCTGTTCATTTTTCACATCTCATCTATAATTTCTTGAAAATCAACGGAACTTGAACGCCTTCATCATTCACATACTGTAGCTCCATGAGATACTCCTCATGCAATGTTTGATGATGCATGCATTCTAAAGTGCCTCACTTCTGGGGTTATTAAAAATTCCATGTAGAATTTAATAAAAAATTAATATTTTGAGGATACAATTTCTACATGTGGATTTATGAAAAAATAGAAAATCATGTTGTACAGCCAACAGCGCAATTCTTCCAATGGTGTAAGATTGGCAGCGCCATGGAATTTGGATGCTCTTCGTGAAAGTCTCCAAGAGGGGAGACTGATTGCGGACACTTACATGAACTTCGGTGCCAAAAGTAAAGGTGATCGCCTGTCAACAGGAATAAATGTCGACATAGAGGAAGCAGGGGAATTCAACGGGAACGAAGTCATCCCAGTGTACAGGGTTTATGGAACATCTTATGTAGATACATGGATGGACGGAGTCGGCAATAGACTCGGGTGCGGAAAGGCAGGGTTATCTCCGGTACACATAGCATCGACCAATGGAAGCTATATAGCAGAACTAATTCAAGCGCAATATTGTGGAGCTCGCGATGAGTTCACACTTTTACATACTCAATTTATGGGGAGCGATCCAAATAATAACAAACAATGCGTAATCTGTGCGCTCAAATTCTCTTCCTGTCAGGTAATCGCAGTTTCATTAGATACGTACCCGATAGCTCACTTTGTGTTCTCACCAGTGGCGCTCGAAATTCACACAATGAATTATAAACAACATAGCAAAGAAGGCATAAACGAATTCGATGGTAAAAAAGTTTATAGGATCGACACTAACCTTGGTAGTGCCTCGCGAAAAGAATGAAATATATAGATTTCATAAACCAATATTGAAGAGCCGGGTAGGAGGTTAAGATAAATGGACACCAACTTCTACCGGAAACGAGAGTACAGAATAATACTGCTTACAAAGCAGATTGAATGTATAAATCTTAAAAAAACTCAGATATCTTAAAATCCTCTACAATATGTGGCACTTCTTGCTTTTTTACATCCTTTAGCCCACATGTGTTGCAAGTAATACCTCTTCATTAGTAGTTCAAAGTCTCGATCAGCTCCATACCACTCTTTCCTTCAATGTACTTAATTTATTTGAGAGTGAGATCTAATATCAGAAAATGGATATGATCTGGACTCAAGTACTCACAAACATATCTACATAGCTAGTAATGCATATCTCTCTTATCGGCCCCTTTGTGCTCGTTGCTATGACAAAGTTAGTACAGGATGCCAAGTTGCGGCTTATGCTCATGTGTACTGTGAGTACAATATCTGTTCAGTGTGATTATTACTGAAATGTTTGCTTAAATGTAGTGGAGTTTACCTTTCCATCTTAACTTTTTAAATCTAAATTTAACTTCTAAAAAATCAATGGAAATTGGAGAAAATTGCAAATTCAAACTGCGAATTACTATTCTATTGGCTCTTGATTAATCTCTATTGATGGTTTTTCTCTTTCAATTTTGGTACTATCGGCCTCCAAAATTTCAGATACCTCGTCATTATTGCTACTTTCCAAATCTGATGCCGATTTCTTTGTTGAGGGTTCTCTATCATTGTGGTCCTTCTCTCCATTTGCTTTTGGCTTTTCCTTGTCATCATCAAGTTGTGTGCTCTTCTCGTTTTGAGTATCATCTTTTGTCGTATCAGCATCTGAGGAGGTTTCTTCATCTCCATCATCTGCACCGTAGAATCTCACCTTTGCAACCAGTAATGCCTCTTCTCCGAGATTATTAACGAAGGACGGAACTGGTGGCATTTTGCCGGGAATTCGTGGGAGTTTAACCGTAACAACTGACGGATCTCCGGTTTTTTGGGGAAGCGATGCAGTGATTCCTGCAAATACCTTCGCAATCTTCCCTGAACTTAGCGGAATATCAAAACGAACAATAGTTTGATCTGGACTCATCTTATCGGTATTTGCATCAACTTTATACTTCCGTAAAAACCTTATGCTTCCCCAGTTACCAACGCACTGAATTTTAACCTTGTTATCCTCTATTATGAAATCTGGATCGTTCTGGTTATTTACTGGTCTATCGGCCTGGGTATCCCCACTTGCCCATCTCAAGACAAACTCGATTGGCCTTCCAAAGTACCAATCACCGGACTTATCGGTGGTTATTTGGTCAATCATCACATCGTCGTCTAAGCAAAAACTTCTTTCTACGAGATAATCAACATTCCTCTCTTCTTGCTTATTGGCGGTAAAATCAATTCCAAAATGAACTTTCATAGCCTCATTTTGGCTACTAAAAAAATTTCCAAAAAAGAGCCTTAGTTCGTGAATTTTTGTCAAAAATTCATACAATTGCTTGGCATCACCACCAAGTTGATAAATTTGATCGAGTATTTTCTCCGGAGTGCCTCCAAATTCGTCGTACATTCTAAAAAATTCCCTCACTGCGTTTAGATCTGCATCTACCATTGTTCTTTGTCCCTTGTCGTAATCACAAAATGGATACTTATCTTCGAGGTGCTTAATGTAGTAATCACGTAGTGAATTGTAGCGTGCTATATTACGTTTTCGCAGTAGAATCTCCGCTCTCGACATAACGCCAAATTTAATCTCTTTAATTATGTTAAGGAAATAATCTCCAGACTTATTTTTTAAATCTTCAAGTGATATCTTCGAAGTTATATTGTCGAGATTGTAGCTATTCAAAGTCCTTTTTATAAATTTTTCTATAGTGGTTATTGAATTCAATGGATCCTTTCTAATTAACCTCTTTGCGTTTTCGACGATACGTGTCCATTTCGCCAATTGTCCGTGATTTCCGTCATTATCACGTACAACATCAGAATTAAGAATTTCCACGATTGTGTCGGCAAAATCCAAGGCTATTCTCAATACAATGCTACGTTGCAGCTGTAAATGCAGAGTCAATTCTTCCACGTCTGCCGCGGAAAAAGCAGCCTGCCCAGCTCCATCATCTCCATTCCAATAGTTAAACGTTAAATTACTTGGATAGTACGGTTTTTGATTCTCGAGGAGTTTATCAACGTGGTTTAATAGGGAAAATCCAACTTTGTTCAAAACCTTTCTTAAGTTGCCGAAAACAAAACCAAATTTGTCATCACGAAGTGTACGTAATAACGTAATAATCTTCGGAGCAACACCTTTTAATTCGGCTACTTGCTGTTGCAATATTTCCTCAGATGCTATTTCTGATGTCAATCCTTCTGGTGCATCGACCAAACTTTGCGATTTGGCAATAATTCCGGCAATGACCGTACAAAGATTTGTCTTCGCAAGAAGAGCTACTCCTTCTTGAAGAGCTCTTGGAAAATCTTTAATGCTTGTTGCAATAAACTGCTCATAACTTCTACTGACATCACAGGCGTATTGCACCAATGTATCGTCCCAAAAGATCATTTTTCCTTCAGGAACATCAATTATTAACTGGTAATTTCCAGGAGATTCCATAAATGATTCACCACAAAGGCCAGACAGACAACGTTCCATTAGATAAATTCCGCTTGAAACTGCTTCTTCATTCTCTTTATCTACCATTTGTCTCACTTTATTGCTGACATCGCTTTTCAATTTATCGTTGAATTCTCGCAATTTTGTCTTAAGGTACCCAAAGTTGATTGCTGTCATATCCAGCAAATTTTGGGCCACTTCCTTGCCAAATAAGCATTCAACTCCATCCAAAAATGTTTCATATTCTTTATCACTTTCAAAAACTACTTTGTCGAGCCAAATCTCACCTTCGTTTCCGAGTTCTTTACAAACTTTCGTTAGATCTTTTGAAAATTCCATTACCCCAGTGCGGTTTGGAATCTTTTTTAAATTTTGCCTGGAAAGCTGAAGGATAAATTTATTTAAAAACGAAACAATACTATTTTCGGACTTTGTCGTAAAAATTGCGTCCATATAACTTTGAAAAAGTTGCAACAGCACATCATATGCAACCTGTTTGTATGGAGAAAGATTTATCGGCGGAAATGGTGTATTCATGAAAATACTTCTAAATTGCTGGTAATTATCTAAAAATTCCACCGGCAAAGAACCATGAAATGTGTAATCAACCAGATCACTTAGATCTTTTGGATCTCCAGAAGTCCTGAGTGAATCAAATTTCTTTATATTTTTTTCAAGTTCAATTAATCCAAAGATGAAATTTTTAAGTTGGATATATTCTTGACTATTGTACGGATTTAAAACTTCAGAAATACTACTCGATTTACCATCAGGACGCATATTGAGTAACTCTCTGGATTTCAATATTAAGTTCATGTATATTGTGCGTACCACGACTCTTTGATATGAAATTCTAAGCATTTCAGTCAGATTGTTATTGATGGAACTAAACCACGACGCTGGAACAAACAATGACGAAAATCTGGCGCTATTCAACTGCTGCATCATTGCAAGTAGC
>JAITDA010000009.1 GCA_031282805.1 Holosporales bacterium | reverse complement strand
ATCCTATCCAAATGCTTAAGTTTTGAAATTTCATATTTGTAGTAAAAAATCAACGGCTCAAAGTAATTAATAGGAAGCAGATAATTTCTCCATGCATAACAGTCATCTTTCAATTTCATAACAACAAAATGTTCTTTTTGTTCTTTAAGCGCATCCATTTCTTCTTGCGTGTATAAAACGTCCTGTCCCATATTTATCTGCAAAAATCTCGATAACATTCTGTTAACAGCATCAAGACTTTCTTCATCCAGACCGTGCACCAACTTTCTATACAACTCTGGAAAATTGTTTTCGCTTGCATACTTGACAATTTTTTCCACCTGGAACTTGCAGTATCCACTTACTCACAACGTCAATCTTGCGATCTCCATCAGCCCTCTCTCCAGTAATTTTTTTCGTCATTTCCGCGATTTCTCTCTTTACCTCTGTAGTTTCACGAGTCAGTTTCGTGAACTCACAGGTGAACACCGATACTGCAATCACAGTAATTGCACTCGCTATAATCAACTTCAAATATTTCATTTCACACCTATATAATCAGTTAAATCAAGTATCCAACCGAATTTTAGTTCTCTTCTCCAAGATTATCGTCATTATTCGTAATCTCTGTTAGGAGTGGAGTATCAATCTCAACTTTCAGTGTTCCCTTGAACGCCTCTAGCGCCACAGAAAACACGTCTTCAGCTGCGCCCTGAGTCAAAGATTTCAACACAATCTCCTTGAACTCTCGTTTCGGATTAGGATTCTTTTCAAGATTCTCAATCGCGACGATTATATACTCATTTTCAGAAACTTTGTAATAGTTTGTTTGCCCACTCTTCAGGGATGATACGACGTTGAAAACAGTATCCAAGTTTGGTATTTCCTTTAGCACATTTTCAACTTCCTTCGATTTGTATTGCTTGTGCATAATCAAATCCTCCTTCGAGAACTTGAATTTTTTTACTCCCTTTATCTTTTTTACCTCCGCAACAGATTTTGACTTCAAAGCAATAATTTTATTTACCATTTCCAGAGCGCTTTTGTTTTTCTTCTCAAAAATATAATCTTTCTTTACTTGGTCAGCGATTTTTTCAAAGGGAGAAATTGCCTCTGGTATGATATTTTCCACGAAAACGACATATGAAACATTGTCGAATGTTTTAGAATCTATAATTTGACTTGCCTGTTGCTTTTCAAGAGAAAAAATTGTTTCAACAATTTCTGGAGCTGTATCTTTATCTTGAATTATCCTCATCACCTGTGCATCACCGGTTGTTTTTGAAATGCTATCTAATTTGAAAATTTGCAATTTGTTGTCCTTCGCAACTTCTCCAATTGGTGTGCCAGAACCCAATCCATCATCCACTCTATTCTTCGTTTCCTTAATTTTCATGTAGAACTCAGGAGAATTTATTTTTTCATTTTGTAATATTTTTAAAATTTCGGTTTTTATTTGTTTTTCCGATTTTTTCTTCGGTTTTTCAGTACGAACAAGCTTGTAAATATGATATTTCCCGCCGATTAAGTAAACCTCTGAAACTCCTTTATGTTTTAATTTGAAAAGCTCTATCCCTATATCCTTCGAAAAATTAGAAATTTCCATTCCCTTGATTACCTCCATCTCTGGAAGAAAGGCCTTAATTACTTTTCGCGAAGAAGTTCCCTTATTCATCATCACCCATGCCTTATCGGCATCTACCTTTGCATCAAAAACAAATCTTTCAAAATCGCGTTTTTCAACTGTTTCATAGGCGATTTTGTTCTTGGTATAGTATGCATTAATTTCTTCTTCACTTATAACCACATCGTCCACAAGCTTTTTATAATCAATGACCATTATTGAGATATCCCTCGTCTCCGGCTTTTTATATCTTGCAAGATTGTTTTGATAAAACTGCATGAGTTCGTCTTTTGTAGGAACAGACGTATATTTCATTGAGTTTACTTTTATCCTCGCGAGGAGAAAAATATTTTTTGCCTCGTATTCGTTCACTATGCGATCTCCAATGAATTCCGGAATTTTATATCCTGCAATGATTGGATGAAACAACTGAGTTCTTGCGAGATTATCACCGACATGCGCCAAAAATCCGGCTTCGTTTATCCCTGCTTTTTTCAAAGTCATCTCGTAAATTTTTTCGTTGAATACCCCATTACTTTGAAATGCCGGGATAGAACTTACTGTATCTAATAGGTTTTTTTTCGAAATTTTAATATTCATTTTGTTGTACATCTGTTCCAAGACGGCGGAGTTAACCAATCTTTCCAACACCGTCTCCTTTACATTGAGTCCGCTTAGTTCATCTTTTGAGATATGTCCAGCTCTGGAATTTCGTATTTGCTGTTTCTCTTGAGCATATTCCCTCAAAAACTGGTCAACTGTAATTTTTGTTTTTTCTACCGAAATGACTGTCTTAGATGCAGCGTAGTTTTTTATTATGTCGCCAACTCCCCATAGGCAAAAACTGAGTACTATTGCACTAAACAAAATTTTGAAGAAAATATTTTGCGATGCGTTACGAAAGCTTTTTAGTATCATATGAATTAAAAATATACATGCGTAATAGGATATATGGTATCTCACATATCGCAAAAACTCAACTTTGTTTAGGTAAAATTGGTGACTTATTATGCGGCTCCCACCATGCTACTGGAAAAATCTTTTCCAATTTTGTTATGTTTTTGGTTTGAGAGAATGATATTTGTTGAACAGACATCTACAACAAAACAAACAATGCCACACAAAGTTGCTTTTTCATGTTTGTAAAAGTAAAAATCGATGGTAGTATACCACTGATGTGCGGCAGTGATTTTATCTTAAAGCAGCATGGATACAAGTAGGGTATTACGAAAAAATATAAAAGAGTGGTTTTATGTAATATCATGCTTCATTTTAGTCTGCTGCTTTCTATTTCAACCATTTAAGATTCCGTCTGGATCAATGGTTCCAACTTTGCTAGTTGGTGACTTTTTGATAGTTAATAAATTTTGTTACGGATACTCAAATGAATCTTTCAGGATCGGAACCTTTACATTCCCTCTACCAAAAATGGCGAAAAGATTGTTTGCACACAAATTGCCGCAACGTGGCGAGGTTGTGGTTTTCAGAAACGGAAGAGATAGAGATCAGAATTATATAAAAAGGGTCGTCGGATTACCTGGAGATAAGATTCAAATAATTAACGGTGTGCTTCACATAAATGATACTCCAGTTGAGCTTAGGGAAGCTGGAGAGTATTCGGCAATTGATAGGAACGAATACATTGTTTTTAAAAAATATATTGAGAAATTACCGAATGGATATGAGCATGTTATCGTCAAGAGATTTGATTTTGGACAAGCAACACTCGATAACGTCGGACCGTTTTTTGTTCCGGATGAACATTACTTCATGATGGGTGATAACAGAGACAATTCGCAGGATAGCCGTGTTATGGAAGCTGTTGGCTTCGTACCGCTGAATTATATTATGGGAAGAGCCGAGTGCCTGTTTTTTTCTTCAAGTTGTTCTCTTTATGAAGTATTTAAATGGCCATTTTCAATAAGATTTGAAAGATTGTTTAGCGTCATTACGTAATGATAGGTAACGACTTGGAAAAAAACATATGCTATACGTTTAAAAAAAGTATCAGATTAGTCGAGGCTCTTCATCACTCAAGTATTAAGAAATTTGCAGCCTCGTTTGAGAGGTTAGAGTTTCTTGGCGACAGGGTTTTGGGCCTTGTTTCAGCAGAATATATATTCAAAAACTTTACGGGAGATGAGGGAAAAATGGCAAAAATGCAATCGGCTTTCGTATGCGCAGACGCATGTCACAAAGTTGCCACTCAAATTGGAATTAGTAATTTTGTTAAGACAGCTGGAGCTCATCTACAGAGCAATAAAACAGTGCTAGCAGATACTGTTGAGGCTCTTCTTGGCGCCATATTTGTAGATGGTGGATATATGTCTGCAAGAAGTGTAATTTTGAAGTTATGGCAAAATATTTTTGCAGAATATGATGTACACAAACAAGAGCCAAAGACGACACTTCAAGAACTATGCCAGGAAAAAACAGGGAGTATGCCGCTCTATGAGTTGATTTCGATAACTGGAGCTGATCACAAACCAGAGGTTTTGGTATCCGTTTCTGCGTTTGGTTATACAGTCAAAGCAGTGGGACCTTCGAAAAAAAAAGCGGAAACCATTGCTGCTATGCAGCTTTTGAAAAAAGTGAAAAAGTAAATTTAGCATTGTGTGTGGTATGAATTCGGTTGCAGTGACTTTACAATGAATAACATTTTTGGAACTGATGGAGTAAGAGGATGCGCGAATGAAGGGTATATAACCCCAGAAAATGTAATGAAACTGGCTGTTTCTGCCGTTAACTATTATTGTACAAACAAGACCTACAAAAGTGTAAATAGTAAGTTTACAGTTGTAATTGGAAAAGATACTCGACTTTCAGGTTACATGTTAGAACCTGCATTAACGGCTGGCTTCATCGCTGCT
The DNA here is from genome assembly GCA_031282805.1 of Holosporales bacterium. Classification (GTDB taxonomy): domain Bacteria; phylum Pseudomonadota; class Alphaproteobacteria; order RUG11792; family RUG11792; genus JAITDA01. The sequence goes on along the minus strand of JAITDA010000009.1, from coordinate 2,960 downwards.
GGAGCTGCAGTTGTTTTATTAGGGCCAATTCCAACTCCTGGAGTGGCTTTTATGACTAGGTCGCTAAGAGCTGATTTGGGTGTGATGATCTCCGCTTCCCATAATCCATATCAAGACAACGGAATCAAATTTTTCAATCACAAAGGATTTAAAATTTCTGCATTTGATGAACTGAAAATTAGCGAGATATTTTTCAATGGACAAAAATTGACATCTACTGAATCGATTGGAAAGGCAAAGAGGCTCGATGATGCCACAGGTAGATATGTCGAATTTGTTAAAAGTTCATTTCCAAAGGATCTAAACCTTTCCGGCTTAAAGATCGTAATTGATACAGCAAATGGAGCGGCATACAAAATAGCCCCGCAAATATTTTGGGAATTAGGTGCAGAGATAGTAAAGGTTGGAGACTACCCCAATGGAATTAACATTAATCAGCATTGTGGAGCCACCGCTCCGGAATCTTTACAGCAAGCTGTTCTTGAAAATTCAGCAAATATTGGAATAGCGCTCGACGGAGACGCAGATAGAGTTGTTATAGTCGATGAAACCGGCAAAGTTATTGACGGTGATTATCTTATTGCTGCCATAGCAACTGGTTGGCATAACTCAGGAAAATTGCGTGAAAATTCGGTTGTTGCAACGGTTATGTCGAATTTGGGGTTAGAAAAATATTTGGATTCTATTGGATTAAAGTTAGTCAGGTCAGATGTTGGTGATAAATACGTTATTGAAAAAATGCTGGAAATTGGAACAAATATCGGTGGTGAAAAATCCGGACACATCATTCCAATTGATTATTCTTCAACGGGAGATGGGTGCATTGCAGCCCTCCAAATTTTGGCTTACCTTATAAGGACTAATCAAAACGTAAGTTCCATCGGAAAACTGTATAAATCATATCCACAATTGTTGAAAAATACCGAAAAAATCATAGATATAGAAGATCCACAAACATCTGCTTTCATTTTGAGGATAAAAAACATTATTGGTAGTAATGGAAGGATTTTGATAAGAAAATCAGGTACAGAACCGGTTAGTAGAATTATGATTGAGGCTGAAGACTTAAAAACCCTCAATGCAGCTGAAGCGGAATTGCAAGCATTTTTATAACTTTTATGTATTGTAAAACATTGGCATACTGCCGGGTTCTCTGCGGTACTATGGCGTACAGTGGCTAAAATAGAATGCAGATTCTTCGCTTTATCTACATCAAAATAGCAAAACTTCTCCCTAAGAAGAAGGCACTTTTTCATGCGCAATCCGTTCGAAAAGTAATGTTGTACTTTTAAATGATTGATATTCCAAAGTTGTCTATTGATTCCGTGTGGTATTGCGATGAATCGCACAAACTATGTGAACTTTTTCAATAATTCAAATGTATCTTTGCACTAATATGTTTGCATAGAGGTGATTGGGGCCAACATCTCTCATTATGTTAGTAAAACTATTTTGAAATCATAATTTTTAAAAGATGCGCCTTGAATCTATTTCATTTATCGAATTCTGATTAATATTAAGCACGCATAAATCGGAACACTTTTTTCGATTGCATGCCGTATAACATCTAATGCCTTTTAGACAGCTAGTTATCAGAATGATTTCAAATTATCATCATTTCTACTAACAAATATCTATCACTAATGTGAGCAATCACATTTAGAATTTTCATAAAATGTTATCGCATTCATAGCGTAATGAGCATAAAATGTGCAAAACATTTAGAATGGTAAAAATGTGATGATGCAGGGCAAAAGAGGGCTAATCATGGGCTTAGCAAACAAGTTTTCTATAGCATATGGCATTGCTGAGGCACTAAAAAAACATGGAGCTGACTTGGTATTCACAGCTCAGACAGAGTACTTTAAAACGAAAATCTCAGATATAGCACGTGAATTTGGCGGAAATGACGTCATTTTATGTGACGTTTCTCAGGACGGGGAAATAGAGGCCGCATTTAATGATATTTCAAAAAAGTTGAAATCCATTGATTTTATCGTACATTCCATCGCTTTCTCCGACAAGAACGAGCTTGTTGGAAAATACTACAATACATCAAGGGAAAATTTCCTCAATGCCATGAATATTTCGTGTTATTCATTTACTGAGGTATGCAGAAATGCCAAAAATTTGATGCCGGATGGCGGAAGCTTAGTAACGCTAACGTATTATGGTGCTGAAAAAGTTGTACCAAATTACAACGTGATGGCGCTTGCGAAGGCCGCCCTTGAGACAAGTGTCAAATATTTAGCGAGCGATCTCGGAGAGTTTGGTATCAGAGTAAATGCAATATCAGCTGGTCCGATAAAAACGCTCGCTTCTTCCGGGGTTGGTGAATTTTCAAAAATTCTAGAATACGAGAGGAACAGGTCTCCACTCGGCAGAAATGTTACGCAGCAAGATATAGGTGACACATGTGCCTTTCTTTTAAGTAAGCTTTCAGCCGGTATAACTGGTGAAGTAGTCCATGTCGATTGCGGCTGTAGCACAATCGGAGTCAAGTTTTAACGACTACACAAGACTTGTGATGATATCGAAATGTAATTAACGAATACCGGTGCTACACGTTGCAGCTTCGCAGTTCGTTTCGATATATCTCAAAGACCCTCTTTTGCAAACTCATTCCACATCTTATCTCTATGAGCACAAATATGACTCATCAGCAAATTCATCATTAAGTTTCGTTTGATTTTACTGCTTGTGTTATTCCTGTTCACCGAAAAACTAATGCCACTTCCGCGATTCGCTATTTCTATACAACCATCTCATTTCACTATCATCAAGTTTCTCCAATTGCTACAATGCCAAAACATTGGTACACGAAACGGTAATTGAAGTTCGTACACTTTCACGAGTACTTCACTAATCCAGCCAAGGCATTAACCTTCTCCAAAATCCCTTCTTTTCCACAGGTTTCTCTTCAGTTTTCACCTCATCTTTTCTCTCCTCCAATTTCTCTG
>JAITDA010000006.1 GCA_031282805.1 Holosporales bacterium | reverse complement strand
TTTTCGTTTTTATCAGCTCTTAATGGTGAATTCATTTGTCCCTCAACAACGGAATTTCTCAACCACCACTTCTTATGGCATTTATAACATCGAAGCCACCAACCGTATCCCAACTTTTCGTGCCCTATAGGTTGTTTAAGCAGGTCCATGCTTATTTCGTAGCAACAACTACAATATGGACACTTAACGTTCATATCCGAAAACACGACTAGCGAAGAACATGTGAAATGATATATTTTTCTTCGAAAATTTCAAGGCTTTTTGGGCTTAATACCATTAAGTGGTTGTCAAAGTGATATTGCAGTGCGCGTCTTGGCATACTTTTGACATCACATATCCGTGATTTCGTATGGTGGCCGTAATTACGTGATAGCGAGCATGTGTACCTTGCTCACAGTAAAAACATGAGCAGTGCGATTTCCACTTTTTCGTCTGGCGGTGTGTCTGCAACCAATTGCAGTGTCAATAGCCCTTTGGAGTACTACTTTTCATCTTTCTTTTGAAGGGCAGCTCCCAAAATATCTCCTAAACTTGCTCCGCTATCTGCTGAACCAAATTGCCTTAAAGCCTCTTTTTCTCTCTGAATTTCTAGTGCCTTTACCGACAGATTTGCTTTTCTCGATTTATCGACATTCAGAACAATTGCTTCAACTTTCTCTCCAACTGCCAAAGTATCCGATCTCTGCTTCAATTTGTCGCTGGAAATATCCGCTCTTTTAATAAATCCTAACAACCCGTTACTCAGAGTCACTTCAACGCCAGCCAAACGTATTTCTTTTACCTCCGCAACGACGATCTCCCCGTTCTTCATATTTTGAACTGCTTCAGCATGTGGATCGTCAATTAGTTGTTTGATACCCAAACTGATCCTTTCTTTTTCTGGATTTACACTCAGAACAATAACATCTATTTTTTGCCCTTTTTCAAAGTTTGCTGGCTTACTGCCGTGGGAACCGTCGGTCCATGAGAGATCTGACATGTGTACCATTCCGTCGAGAATGTCATTAACCCCGACAAAAATACCAAATTCAGTGATGTTTTTGACGACTCCTTCGAGTTTTGTTCCAACCGGATGCTGTTCTGCGAATAGTTTCCATGGATTTTCCTGACATTGCTTCAAACCCAAGTTAATTTTTCTCTTTTCAGGATTGACCTCCAACACCATAACATCGATTTCGTCACCGATATTTACCACCTTATTGGGGACTATGCCTTTTCTGAGCCAGCTAAGCTCCGTTATAAAAATCATACCCTCTATACATGGCTCCAGTTCAACAAATACCCCATACTCCATTATGTTCACGACTTTTCCTTTGTATTTTTCACCAACTATATACTTCTTCTCGACGTTCTCCCAAGGCGTTTTTACAAGCTGCTTCATTCCAAGTGATACTCGCCCAGAGTCTTTATTGAACTTTATAACTTGCACCTGAATACTATCGCCTACCTTCACTAAATCTGATGGTGCTGAAACTCTCTTCCATGACATATCGGTAACGTGTAAAAGTCCATCGATCCCGCCAATATCGACAAATACACCGTAATCCGTAATGTTTTTAACTATACCGGTCGTTACCATTCCCTCTTTTAGTTTAGAAATAATTTCACCTTTTGCCTCATTTCTCTCCGCTTCGAGAACCGCCCTCCTCGAGATAACTATATTATTTTTAAGCTTGCCCATTTTCAAAATTTTAAATGGTTGCTTCAGATTCAATAATGGGGAAATATCTTTAACAATTCTCAAATCAACCTGGCTTCCCGGCAAAAATGCACTCGTTCCATCAATATCAACGGAAAATCCTCCCTTTGTTCTTCCGGTAATCACTCCCTCAACAGTTTCACCGCTTTCGAGACGACGCTCTAAATCCTTCCAAACAGCCTCTTTTTTCGCCTTTTCAATGCTTAAAATTGGCTCTCCATTCCTGTCTTCAAACCTTTCAACAAAAACACCAAGCTTATCTCCGATGGCTACATCATCAGCTCCAATCAGAGCTTTTACATCGCTTAATGGTAAACGACCTTCAGACTTGAGTCCAACGTCAACAACCACCTTGTCGTTTTTTATGCCAACAACTGTTCCAACGACTACCTTTCCCTCAACAGACTCCTTACCCTGCAGAGACACCTCAAGCATATCCGCAAAACGACAACTTCTATCTACCGCCATACTCACCCTAAACTAATACAGAAAAATTCCGTAAAAAAGAACAAAACACACCGGTAGATTCTACCAAAACTTCCCTATCATTAAAAGAAAAAATGACTAGTGAATCACTAAAAATCTATTGGAATTCCATATTCATCCTTGTGTGTGTTGGAGAGAATATACGTCTTTATCCTAGAAATCAAATCGCTACTTTGTAGTTCATTTTGTAAAATAGCTTCGTATTCTTTCAGATCTTTTACAATAATCGACAAGATAAAGACTTCATTTCCCGGAGTTGAAAAACAAGACCTCACGTTCTTTAATGTAGCAATTCTACTTACAAAGCTATTAACCTTTTCAACGTTTTGTGATGCTAAAAACACAATACAAAATGCTTTGAGCTCATACCCGAGAACGCAGGGATTTATTGTTGCATGGTATCCTTGTATAACCCCATCTTCTTCCATTAATTTCAATCGTCTGAGGCACGGTGGGGCGGAAATCCCGGCATTTGCAGCCAATTCAACGTTTGTTACGCGTCCGTTATCTTGTAAATTACCTAATATCATCATATCAATCTTATCTAAACCAGTCATTGCAATACGTAAAACAACCTTTGTTACAAGATATACATTGCCGATAAAACATTTAGAATGCGAAATCACAAAAAAAAATCAACTATAATTAGAAAATGGCTTTTCTATAACGTTTCTACAGACAAATCAAGTTATTTAAAATACATTTAAAATTTTATGGGATAATTTTTACTTTGAGAAAAAATGTTTTATTTGTAATCATAATTTGTAGTGATTTTTCCCATAAACTCATTGCGTAGCACATGGATAGCAACATAAAAAGCAGATACTGGACACACAAAGAGATCGAGATGTTGAAAACTGGATTTAAAGATGGAAAAAGGATAAAGATATTGGCATGCGAGCTTGGACGGTCTGTGACAGCAGTAAACAAATTTTTAAGCAGAGCAGGAATCCGTAATAAGAGAGGTTCAATTACTGTACATACAGGGAAAAAGGAAAAAAAACGGGTGTTCGAAGTCAGTAGAGCGACACTTAATAGGATATATCATGATGAATTCCAGACAGATTTCTTTGAGGTAGTTAGATACCTTAAAGCGGCTGGCTATAAAATTACGAAAAATGAATCGCAATGTGGTGTTTTTTATAATGACGAAGAGTATACGCTTAATGGAAAACCAACATCTAAGATGAAGTTGTTACTTTTGGCTAATAGGATAAGAACAGAGAAACGGCAACCAATATTCTCCGTATCTTCAGTAATTTGGTAACTTGAAAGTTTTTAATGTTGAATGCGCGAAGTTTTCAGCGTGAAATGTAATAGTATCTTGGTGACACAAAGACATTGATAGAGCAACGATAATGTATTTTGTTACGCCAATCCATTTCAATCCAATTTGACTCGTCTTTTAACTGCGACGTGCCGTATGCAGCATAGACTATTTCACTTGACAAGATAAGTGAAAGAAAGGAGAATATCAGCAGTGTTTTGATTTCGTTGTTAAACGTACTGGACGGCATCCTTGTTGCTTTAATGTGTTGCGTCAAAGTACTACATGGTTCAGAGGAACTGGCAAGTGTTAGCCCCAATGTGATGTACAAAAAAATTGCAGTATGGGCGATTGTCAAGTTGGTAGCAATTAGTAAAAAACGGAAAGGAAATTAGGATGTCGATAACAAGCGATAGGAAGCAGGAGCTAATCAAAAATTACGAACTACATTGTGGGGATGTTGGATCTCCGGAAGTGCAGATCGCTATCCTTACTGAACGCATCAAGAATTTGACAAATCACGTCAGCTTTCATAAAAATGATTTTCATACAAGAAGGGGGTTGCTGGCCCTCGTTGGGAAACGGAGAAGATTACTGGATTACCTGAAAAATGTGGACGAATCAAGGTATAAAAAGATAGTGGCTGGGCTCGAGCTACGTAAGTAAACTAACTTTTAGAGGGATTTGCATATGGCAAGTGCTCTTATATTTCCAGGCCAGGGATCGCAGCGAGTTGGGATGGCGGCGGCGCTTGTTAACGGCTATAAATCCGGAATGGACATCATGGAAGAAGTTGAAGATGCAATATCGTGCAATTTGTTAAAGTTGATAAGTGAAGGTCCGTTAGAAGAACTAACACGAACAGAAAATGCACAACCAGCCATTTTTGCAGTCAGTATGGCGTGTATCAACATTTTGGAAAAAGAGTATGGATATATATTGTGTAGAGAGTGCAAATACCTGGCAGGGCACTCCCTTGGAGAATACTCAGCTCTCTGTGCAGCAGGGGTATTTACCATACAAGAAGCTGCGAGATTGGTCCGCTTTCGTGGGAAGTTAATGGAACAAGCTTTTCCGGAGAAAGAGAATTGTTTGATGATGGCTTTGCTCGGTGTTCACGCTTCGGATATCGAAAAAATTGTGAAGCCATACCAAGATGGTATTGACATGTGTGTGATAGCGAATGACAACTCCCCTTCGCAGGTTGTGGTGAGCGGAACCAAACGAGCAGTGTTGGAAGTTCTCGAAAAAGCGAAAAATTCCACTGAATTAGTGAATGCAATCGCGTTAAACACGAGTGGTCCGTTTCATAGTCCACTTATGGGCAAAGCGGCTATAGAGTTCGATAAAATGCTAGGTTCAATTGAATTTAAGGAATTTAACATTCCAGTAATCATGAATGTCTTGGCTAAACCTGTTGGTAACAAGGTTGATATACACCAACATTTGGTGCGTCAAATGATTGAAAAAGTGAGATGGCGGGAGACGATCGACTTTATTACCGCAGATTCAGAGATTGATTGGATAGTGGAAATTGCGCCTGGCAAGGTGTTATCGACAATGTTGAAAAGAGCAAATCCAGGAGTGAATGTGTGTAATCTCGAAACAGTTGCTCAGATCGAAGAGTTTGTGAAGGCAGAATAATGTTATTTTCTTTGACAGGATATAGAGCATTGATCACAGGAGGAAGCGGCGCAATAGGTCGAGCAACCGCTGTTGCGATGGCAACACAGGGAGCTAACGTTGTAGTAACAGGAACAAATGTAAACGCCCTTGATGCAACTTCGAAGGAAGTCTCGGAAAAAACTAGTCAAAATGTTGACATTATTCGCTGTGATCTAGCGGATTTGGACAGTGCAAGTAGGCTTTTTCACGAAGTAGAAGGTACATTTGGACAGATTGACATACTTGTCAACAATGCAGGTATCGATAGGGATAGGCTCGTCATGAAGATGTCCGAAGAGGATTTTCAAGAAGTTATTAACATAAATTTAATTGCCGTTTTTATGCTATCAAAAGCTGCTTTAGTGGCAATGGCAAAGAGACGGTATGGCAGGATTATTAATATGTCATCAGTTGTCGGTTTTACAGGCAACCCAGGACAAGCCAATTACTGCGCAAGCAAGGCGGGATTGGTCGGGATGTCAAAGGCGCTAGCTCTTGAATACGCAAGGCGTAACATAACTGTGAATTGTGTTGCTCCTGGGGCGGTGAAATCACCAATGATTGACGCGTTAAGCGAAGAGGCGAAAGAAGTATTTTTAAATAGAATACCAATGAGGTATATGGCTGATCCAATGGATGTAGCTTACGCATGTTGCTTTTTGGCCTCCAAAGAGGCGTCCTACATAACTGGACAAACGATACACGTCAATGGAGGCATGCTCACTACTTAACGGCCAAAGGTAGCTCCATTTTTTCAAACTTTACAAAAAGCAAAAGATTTTAAACGAAACAAGAATTTGTACGAATTTTAGTAATAAGAAGTGTCATTGTTTTCGATCGTTTAAAAACTCAAAGGTAAAGGGTTATTAAGTACGGTTGATAAACGAGAACAAAATCATCTTTCAAGTAGTTAAAAATTTGAACTTGTTGCAAATAAATATAAGAATAGACGAAAGAGAGGTCCCCTTAGATTTACCTTAATTGCCGGAATTTATAATTACGAACTCGCAATGCACGGTTGGGAAATGAGGTTTATTATTAAGTCTTGTCTTGTAGAACGAAGGTACGTATTTTCACTTCCTTTCTTTTGCCCATTGTGGTGATCGCCAAAAGCTGGCACCCTGGTTGCTATTAAACTATAGGTAAGTTTAAGAAATGTTCAAGGCCAATGGGACGTTACAAACCCGCTATTGTTGCCGTTGAAATTTCATTAACCAATAGTAATGTATTACAAGCACACGTGTATTTCAGGATTAGTTCTCAATTTTTGTGTTGGTAAAAAGCTCTCTATATATCGATTTTAGTGCTGGAGTAATCAAATCTCTTGTGAAGTCGTTCATTGTATAAAATCCGCAACGCTGTGTCATCAACCATTTCGCAATATGAATAGCCTCCTTGGAAAAAGTTTCCTTCGAGTGTGCCTCATGTTTTAATTTCAAATTTTCGTATTCTCCCATAAAGCTAATCTCATGGGTACCTATGACATTACTGCATCGTTGGACAGCGAAACCGATTTCGCCTCTACGCCTCTGTTCAACAATCCCGTATCTGACAAAATTTGCCACATCCGCGAACTTCCTGTTTCTGGCATTGGCTATCGTCTTCCCAAGCATCAAGGCAGTTCCAGAAGGAGAATCTTTTTTTAATTTATGATGTACATCCATAATCTCCACATCAAAATCTTCATTGAGCAATTTTGCGAATGCGTGAATAGCTATCCGTAGTATAGCAACCAAAAAACTCATACTAGGAGAATGAAAAATTGGAGTAGTCTTCGCACACTCATTCATGAGATCAAAATGTACCTTCGAGAGACCGGTTGTCCCGATGACGGTTGGTATACTCACCTTATTGGCGACGATATACTTCAACATCGATTCAGTCGCAATAGGACACGAAAAATCTACTACAACATCAGTTCTTTTAAAAAGATTTTCAATGTTATCTTTACTCGAAACCCTATTCTCTACCGTCAAACCATCCTGTAGGGCAGCCTTTACAACGAGCCCCCCCATTGTACCAGTTGAACCCAAAACCGATATTTTCACGAATCACGTCTCAAAATGGAATATCATCATCTGGAGGAATATCGGTAGGTAACTCGTCGGTGTGTGTTTCAAATTCTCCTTCAGATTTCCTTGGATCCAATATTACTAGCTCACCTCTGAATTTACCTAGAACAACCTCAGCAGTATACCGCTCTGTGCCAGACTGATCAGTCCATTTACGCGTCTGTAACTGCCCTTCAATATATAACTTAGTTCCCTTCCTGATGTACTTTTCCACGATCTCAGCCAATCTATCGTTAAAAACGACGACTTTGTGCCACTCGGTTCTATCTTTTCTTTCCCCGGTTGTTTTGTCCTTCCAGGTTTCACTTGTTGCCAAACTGAATGACGCAACTTTAAAACCGTCTGGCATGAAGCGGACCTCTGGATCTTTTCCGAGATTTCCTATCAAAGTAACTTTATTTAATGACCCCGCCATTGTTATGTACACATCCAAAGTATCACCGCAGTATTATACGATTCAGATCTGACTTTTTAAAATCATTTTTTTACATTTTCATAAAAATTATATAAATTTTAAGTTTGATTACGGTGAAGTATTTGTATATTGTCCGAATGCAAAATTATACTAATAAAGTTTTTGACACCAATTGTGGTTTGCGATGTTCTTACCTCAAATACTTCTCGTCCAAATTGGAATGATATTAAACAGGTAAAACGTTTCACTGGTTACGTTTTCTTTCATTGAATACATCGTAATGCCGAGTATACGAACACGTTTTTTGGTGTAGTGAAAGGTATTGTTTGGAAGAGCAAGTTTTTTCGTGCGCACAAATTGCAATATACGTTTTTTGGCATTTACAGCATCAGTTTTATGCCTTGTTGTTTGTTTGGAATTCACGGTAGATGTCGCGTTTTGTGTATAGTAGTAATTGACGTTTGGAACTGTTACGAAGGTTCGTGAATAATGAACTGCCATTACGGAAAAGGGGCCATCTTCGTAGAAAACACCTTCAGGGAAACGAAGTGAATGTTCCACTATTAATTCCGTTTTATATATTTTATTGTATGGAGCGGTATTTTTATTCTGGTTACAGCGTATAAATTTGTCGAAATCTGTGTGGTAAACAGCCTCTTTTACGATTTTCCACTTGCACTTCCGTCTATGTTTAGCAATCTTTACAACTGAAGCCATGGCGATATCTGCGTCATATTTTACTGCCGCATTTAATAACTTTTCAAAGTAGCTTGTATCAATAAAGTCGTCGGAATCAACAAAACCAATATAACGTCCATTTGCAATTTCAATGCCCCTATTTCTCGCTGCCCCTTGCTTTTTGTTTTCCTGACCGATGATTATTATTCTTTTGTCATCTCTAGCATAAGATTCGCCTATAAATTTAGAGGCATCCGTTGAGCCATCATCGACAAGTATGATTTCGATATTTTGTAATGTTTGGTTTACAACGCTATTTAAGCATTTTTTCAAATATTTTTCTGAATTATAAACTGGAATTATTACGGAAACTTGTGGCGATTTTAACATTTGTTTGATTACGATAATTCACGGTGACGTATACCGTTCGCATTATACAACACTTAAATAAAAACCCAAGAGAATGCGAAAATAAAATACACGTATGGCAAGCGATCATAGAAGTTTCCAAGGTATTAAACTTGATTGTAAGCAATTAGTTGTCCATCAAATTTCCGAATCTAGTTAATCTTCCGTCAAAGAATAGTCTTATAGTACCGATTGGGCCGTGACGCTGTTTGGCTATTATTAATTCAGCCCTGTTATAGATCTTCTCCATCTCCATTTGCCACTTATCATGTTCCAGACTTCCCTCTGCTGGTTCTTTACGTGCCTTGTAATATTCTTCTCTAAAGACAAACATAACTACGTCGGCATCCTGCTCAATGGAGCCAGATTCTCTCAGATCAGACAGTTGTGGCTTTTTATCTTCCCTTTGTTCAACAGCACGTGAGAGTTGCGATAAAGCGAGAACAGGGACATTCAATTCTTTAGCAATTCCCTTTAGTGCCCTCGTTATCTCGGAAATTTCCTGTACACGATTCTCAATGTTGCGCCACCCCCCAACGTCTACGAGTTGCAGGTAGTCAATCACTATGAGCCCAATATCTTTTTTCCTCTTCAATTTTCTTGCTCTGCTTCTTATTTGATTTACAGAGATACTTGGAGTATCATCGATATACAGCTCGAGCTTTTCAAGTTCTTGGCTTATTGTGACAAGCTTATCAAAAGAATTTTTTGGAATTTCTCCTCGTCTTATACTATCTGAAGTAATTCCGGATTCGGCGGCTAAAATTCTTGTTGCAAGTTGCTCAGCGGACATTTCCAACGAAAAGAAAATTACACCGGCACCTTCCGACATATTGTTAAGCTTCGCCTTTGCTGCGTTAAAAGCAATATTTGTCGCTAGCGCAGTCTTTCCCATTGACGGACGACCTGCAATAACTAAAAGGTCAGAATTGTGTAAACCACCTAACCATTTGTCTATTAATTTAAAGCCTGATGTTACACCGACTATCCTACTGTCGCGTTCGTAAGCAACCTTTGCAGCATCAATTGATTCAGTAAGTGCGGCTCCGAATGAAAGAGGTCTTCCATTCCAAGAACTTTCACTCACGAGCTCGTAGAGATCCTTCTCAATTGATTCTACTATGGAAGGCGCCACCTCATTTGGATCATCAAAAGATCTTGCTTTTGTTATCGCACCGTCGCTAATTTCGACTATTTGTCGCCTTAGGTATAGATCATATATGATTTTGGCGTAGTCCCCAACATTCGATAAGCCGATAACGGAATCGAGCAGATCAATCAGGTATTTCTTTCCATTTGCCTTTTGAAACACCTCATTTGAGCCAAGATATGCAGTGATTGTTATCGGATCAGCGACTGAGCCAATATCGTTTATTTTGCAGATCGAATCATATATCAGAGAATTAATCTCAGCAGCAAAATGATACGGACGTAGCGTATCTGGAATGTTATCGATAACGGAGTTGTCAAGAATCAATGCTCCAAGAAGCGCTTGCTCTGCCTCGATATTATGTAAAATTACATCAGTCATAGCACCGAATGATAACACAAATTTGAAAGTTTAGTGTGTGAACTTTACGAAACATAATGCGTGTGTTGAAAATGATATTATCCTAAATAAGAGAGGGTCTTTGTTGGTAATCATAAGTATTAGCGATTGAGGCAACTGAAGAGGTTGGTAGTGATTTTTTGTATTGCTGTGGAACCTTGCGAGATAATATTTTTGCAAATATCGTTCTCTATCAATTCTTACGTAGGTAATTGGTATGTAAACGCCACTATTGCTATCGGGTTAACACTTTGGCAGTGGTACTGTCACATGATATACAGATGTGGTACTCACAGTATATATAACCTCAAGCACAACTGGGTGCACCGTTGGGAAGTGCAGATGCAGTAACTGGGTTATAACGACAAGAACAAAGGATCTAAGAGAGAAATATATGTTGCTAGCTATGTGGATAATTAGCACTATTCATAGGAAGCTAACCAAAAGCTTGAGCTACTAAGGAAAGGAATCTATTGGCAAGACGTCTTGGTTAGAGAATACTTCGCTATTACTTAATGCTGAGGGATATACAAAAGCTACATAGAACGGCAGGAGGAGATCATATGGTTAAGGGTTTTAGATATTTGAGCTCTAATGTTTAGTGTTTAATATGCTTTGTGAAAGCGTTGTTTGATACTCTTGGATCTAGCGGAGAGTGGCTCGCTGATATCTCTGTGAAACAACGTAAAATTTTACACATTTGTTGTAACTGTAATATTAACAATAATTTAAATGTTTGTTTCTATAATTTTTTGAAGAATACGCCTGTGTATCATCAATATGGAAAGCAGTACTGTCAGAAAATTAATTGTTGGATTGTTGCTTATTGCTTTACTGATTGCATGTTATGTATGGAGTTCTCGTGTCAGTGCAGATAATGTTGGCGTGTATTTTGATTATGAAAAACTTATTAGGACCGTCATTGTAGGCTTGATTACATTCGTTACGATTAGGATCGTATTTTTTACGCTCATAAGGTCATTTGAAATCAAAAATAATAAGAGAGTCCCGGGTATTTTGAAGGATATGCTAGGAATTTTTATTTTTTTAGTTGCAGTGGTATTTGTGGTAACAAACATATATTCTCAGTCTGCAATGCTAATTTTTATAGGACTTGGAGCATCTGGAATTGGAATAGCATACGTAGCGCAGGATCTTTTAAAGGAGCTGCTAGCGGGAGTTGTCATTTCATATCAAAATGATTTTCGTGTTGGAGATTGGATAAAATTCCCTGATGGAACTATCGGTAAGATAATTAAAACCAAATTAACTGGCCTTGACCTTATTCTCCTTGATGATACTGTACTGTACATCTCAAATACTACGATAACTGGTCAACCAATGATAAACTTAAGTCAGCTTGATAAACCATTTTACGATGGCGTGAAGGTAATGTTAGAGCATGACGTGCCGGTGGAAAGGGCACGTAGAATTCTTTATGCAGCTTGTGTAAATATTCCAAAAATTGAAAACAGGGAAATTTTAGTTTTTGCGGAATCTGTTCATGTCAATGGCATCGTCTTTGCGATATTTTTTAAAGCTCTGAATTATGACGTTTTGCGTGAAATAAAACACTGTGTTATTTCATCAGTAGTTCGGCAACTTCACAAATATGGGCTAAAGATTTGCGAACTTAGTGGTCAATATAATATTCACAATATACAACCAGAAAGTGTAAAAAAATATGATGATTTTCACGTTACTGATGCATTTAGTGTTCTGCAATTTTCATCTTTGCTAAAGAACTGCGGCGGTGAAGTGCAGAGACTTTTTGCACAAAATATGAACAGATTGTTTTATGAAAAAGACGAAATAATTTTTTCTCAGGGGGAGGATGGCGACACTATGTTTATAGTTGCAGAAGGAGTCGTTGAAGTGAAAATTAATATCTCTGTTGAAGAAGAAAGAGTTGCAAAGAGCACCACCAATACGATAGCAGTTTTATCGGATGGCGATTACTTCGGAGAAATGGCGCTACTTTGTGGCGAAAAAAGAAGTGCAACAGTTACTGCAAAAACAGATGCAGTTATGTATGAAATTAACAGACAAACAATCAAATTTTTTGTTGCGGAATATCCCGATTTTGCAATGCAGCTAAGTAAAGCCATTATGGAGAGACGCGACAAAAACGAATTGCTGAAATCGGAGACAATTGAGGAGCTTAAAAGGAAGGAGAGCACCATAACCGAATTCATGAACGCATTCAAATCGTTTCTGAAGGGGGAGTAACTGAAACGCTGTGGCAGAAACATTTGGTTACGATTTGACGAAGCTCACCATCATTAATGCCGCACTTTCCTTCGACTCTCAATGCTCACTTAACGTTCTACGTTTACGTGAGTGACTCTACATGTACTATACGTGTAGTTGCAAACCAATGTTATAACCAACCCATTGGTATAAATGCCAATACTCAAAACTTATGACGCGATAGGCACGATTACGTCAAAAAACAACTATTCCAATAACAAGAATTGCAACATGCTCAATGTACAGGAACAGGACACTGGTCAACGCCACATTTCATGTTGCTGTTTCGATTTACGGCTTGAAATTATACCTTTTATTAAATTTACTAATTTGTCCAGCAGAGTCAACCAACTTCTGCCCAGCTCCCGTCCATGCTGGATGAGTCAATGGATCAATGTCAAGATTGATGATATCCCCATCTTTTCCAAGAACGGATTTCGTTTCGAATTTTTCGCCATTTGTCATAACAACTGAAATGGTGTGACATTCCGGATGAATATTTTTTTTCATAACTCACCAAAAAATTATTTCTTTTTTTTCAAAAACCTTGTACATTACATTTGTATCGTGGTTTGTGTAAGAAATCAACAGATTTCCTTAGCATCACGAAAATTTTTCACACCGAGTATCCACCACCTTGACGGAAAGAAATAACATGAATCTTCAAGAGTTGAAAACTAAGTCATTATCTAAACTATTGGAATGCGCTATTGAACATAATATTGAAAATCCACATATCCTGAGAAAACAGGATCTAGTTTTTTCTATACTGAAAAAAGTGTCAGAGGCCGATATTCCAATTTTCAGTACCGGTGTTTTAGAGGTTTTACAGGACGGTTTTGGCTTTCTAAGGTCACCTGAATCTAATTATTTACCAGGACCAGATGACGTATACGTCTCCCCATCGTTTATCAAAAAACTTGGACTTAAAACTGGAGACACGATCGAGTGTCAAATAAAATCACCGAAAGAATCAGAAAGATATTCGTCTGTCCTTAAAATACTGAAAGTCAATTTTGAAGATACAGAAAATATCAGGCGTAGGACGAATTTTGACAATTTAACTCCGCTATATCCGGAAGAAATGCTAACTCTTGAACTTGGTGGTGTTAAAAATAGTAACTTTACGCACATGGTTATAGATCTTGTTGCTCCGATCGGTAAGGGGCAGAGAGCTCTGATTGTTGCGCCACCGAGAACTGGTAAAACCGTAATGCTTCAGACAATTGCTCAGTCGATTACTGAAAATTTTCCTAACATTTATTTGATAGTCCTTTTGATAGATGAAAGGCCGGAGGAAGTCACAGATATGCAAAGATCTGTAAATGGGGAGGTCATAAGTTCGACGTTCGATGAACCAGCCACTAGACATGTTCAAGTTACAGATATGGTGTTGGAGAAGGCGAAGAGATTGGTTGAACATAAGAAAGATGTCGTCATCTTACTTGATTCCATAACAAGATTGGCAAGGGCGTATAATACCGTTGTTCCATCTTCTGGAAAAGTTCTCACCGGTGGAGTGGACTCAAACGCCCTTCAAAGACCGAAAAGGTTCTTCGGGGCCGCCAGGAATATCGAGGAAGGCGGATCCTTGACAATCATTGCAACAGCCCTCGTTGAGACTGGCTCGAGAATGGACGATGTAATATTTGAGGAATTTAAGGGGACCGGGAATGCTGAAATAGTTCTCGATAGAAAATTAGCAGATAAGCGCGTTTTCCCAGCGATCGATATTAATAAATCCGGAACAAGAAAAGAAGAATTACTCATTAAGGATAAGGGCAAATTGTCAAAAATGTGGATCCTAAGACGGATACTAAACCCAATGGGTACAGTCGAAGCAATGGAATTTTTGCTTGAAAAGTTGAAATACGCAAAAACTAACGAGGACTTCTTTAATTCCATGAATACATAAGCAGTACTCATAGGAGATTGTGTTTCCCTGTGAAATTTGCCGAATAGTTACGGAAAAGCACGCTATGCTCTAAGTGCATTTTCGGCAATGTTCTCAACAGGTACGCCATTATTCGGGATATACGGCACTAAAGACAGTAAGAGCAACTACTTTTGCTTCAAAACATGAAGGCAAGATAGATTTGATTGTGTACGAGTAAAAAAAAAGTATATTTGAAGTACAAAATTGTCCGTTGTGATATCTGGCTGGAAGATACAATCTGTTATACAAAAAAACATTTGACTTATTCTTCTAAAGAAATTACAGCGTGGCTCACGAATCGAAGAGTTTTTTTAGGAGGTTAGTAAATGAAAAGATTTTTAAGTGTGGCGCTCGTTAGCGTGTTGGTAAGTTCTGTTTCACGTGGTATGGATACAGCTGATGATATGGCGTTACCTGTTTCGCGTGGTAAATCACAGGGAGCGATGTTGTTTGAGTTTAACCAATATGTTACTGCGCCCGATTTAAAGGTGACAGCCGAAACGTTGGCTCTAAATCGCGAAGATTCGCTTAAGTTATATGCCAAATTTCGTGATGACTTTAATGAAAAAAATAAAGGGTGTGAAGTTTATAAAAACGCCGAATTGTTGCAAAAAGAAGTTATGATCGGCGATCAGTTCCTCAAACTGCTTAACGATGGGCTTAAAACAAGTGAAACTGAAATTGCATTTCATGAATATATAGATACAACGATTCCTTTCATCTGTTATACGAGAAGTTATTGGAATTTTCGATGCGATCTTCAGAAAGTTCTACCACTTCCATTGGTGTGCAAGATACCTTTTGAGTGGCTGTCGATCTGCTCAATACGCGCAGGATGCTAACTATTATCGTCGTATCAGTGGCGGTGGCACTGTGAGTTGTGGGCTGTCATGGTGGTAGCAAAGAGGAGCAAATGCCAAATCTCCTCTTTGCCGTTTGGGTGCCGTTACGATAAAGGTTTGGATTTTGATGTTTCAATTTCGGTCTTTGTATTTTAAAGCTCTTGCAGGACGGCTTTGGCTTTCTAAGATCGGCCGGGTGTGATTATTTGTCAAGACCTGATTGCATACACGTCTCCCGATCGTTTATCAAAAAAACTCGAACTTAAAACTGGAAACACGATCGAGTAAATATGGCAAACTGAGTGAACGCTTTCTGGACTACTTGCTCCAATGGGATTGTTTTTTCAAAAAGGACGTGATGTTATCTAGGATGTTCGAATTTTCACGCATCGCGTAATGATACTTAGCGATGAACGTAGTGAAATGCGGACAAGCGCATACTCCAAGCTCTAGTAGACGCGGCATCATCGAACAAACAGTTACGGATAACAACTTCTAGATTAATTTTGAATGGCAACAATCCATCGGTAAAAACATGAAAACTCGCAACACTATTTCGCGAAAAATGCGATTTTTACAGCAAAAGTGATTTCAGTTTTTTTCAAGACCCTCTCCAAGGACAAATTTGGAGAAATCGGCAATATTCACGTCTATACGGTTTTCTTCACCAAAGGTACGAACAACTTCCGATATCTTCGTTCGTCCGTCCATAACAAAAATCTGTTCAGTCAATGTGCACTCCTCGTGAAACTTTTTGATTCTCCCTTCCGCCATTTTTTCGGCGATGTTAATTGGTTTTTCGAGCTCTTTGGCCTGTGCCAAAACAATTTCTTTCTCCTTATCGATGACATCTTGAGGGACGCATTTGGTGCATTTGTAGGTTGGATTAGCAGCAGCAACGTGCATCGCTATTTTCTTCCCAAATGCAGAGAGCTTTTCTTGACAAAATTCACCGTCCGTCTCAATGGCAACTAGAACGCCAATTTTTCCCATATTATTAGCAATCGCATTATGTGTATACTGAGATACAATGCCATTTTCAACAGAAAGCCTTCTTGCCCTCCTAAGCGTTATATTCTCTCCTATTATCGAAATTAAAGTATCAATTTCTTCTTTTATCGTTTTTCCCGTTGAAGATGTAAAATCAATGATCGAGTCTGAAACAAGCGCTATTTTCGCTATCTCCAGTACAAGTTTTTGAAATTTTTCATTGCGTGCCACAAAATCTGTTTCCGAGTTAACTTCGACAATTGCTGCTACCTTTTCATCATCCGATATTGCGATTGCAACAAGTCCATCGGCCGCCACTCTGGATGCTTTTTTTGCTGCATCCATTAGCCCCTTCTTTCTTAAGAATTCTTCCGCAGACGCCAGGTTACCGCCGCTCTCAATGAGCGCTTTTTTACAATCCATCATTCCAGCTCCGGTCTTATCGCGAAGTTGCTTTACCAATTGCGCAGAAATTTCCATATTCCTTTTCCTTCATTAATTTACAAAGTACAGCTTTCCTCATCACGATGAAGCGGAAAACCGAGTATCCTCTCTACTCTAGAGTAAGATATCACCAACACACAAACACATTCAAATTGTTTTTTGCAAAATGCTTTGTACGACATGTTGGAACATATTCGGTGTATATCAATTTAATCTTTATTTTCCCGTTTTTCATCCGTCGCATTATTTATCACCTCTCCCTGTACCCCAGTCTCACTTTCAATTACCTCGCTCCCCTCCAACATTTTTGCGGCGTCATTGTTCTCTTCTGCTATTTTCTCGAGAATTGTATCAGACGATCCAAGGTCAACTCCAGATTTTTTCATACCTTTTTGTAGCCCTTCCAAAATAGCGCTCGTAAACAGGTCACAATACAATTCTATTGCCTTAGTTGCATCGTCGTTTCCAGGAATTGGGTACGTAATTTCATCCGGACAAGAGTTTGAATCGACAATTGCAACTATCGGAATTCCGAGTTTAACTGCTTCTTTGACGGCTATTGCTTCACGAATTGTGTCGATTACTATTATTAAATCCGGTAATCCACCCATTTCACGAATTCCGCCGAGAGCAAGTTCCAATTTTTCTTGTTCTCTTTGTAATTGAAGGATTTCTTTTTTTGTAAGACCAATTGGATTTGCAATCTGTTCTTCTAATCCCTTCAACCTTTTCATAGATTGGTTGATTGTTTTCCAGTTTGTTAACATTCCTCCGAGCCATCTGTGATTAACATAGTATTGTCCACACTTTTGTGCGGCTTCTTTGACTTTTTCAGTGGCTTGTGGTTTCGTTCCAACGAAAAGCACTCTTCCGTAATTTGAAATTACTTCTTCCACAACATTCAAGGCTGTTTCTAGCATTGGAACAGTCTGTTCTAAGTCAATAATGTGAATACCATTCCTTTTACCGAAGATGTATGAAGCCATTTTAGGGTTCCACTTCCTCGTAACATGGCCATAATGCACTCCAGCATCTAATAGCTGTCGCATCGAAAAACTTGTTGGCATATCAAAATTCCTTTCCGATTAAAACTTAGCGGAACGGCACGAAAAAACCAATGATGGCATCGGAAAACCGGATCCGCCGATTATCTTGTAGGGGAAACCTACAGCACTAGCACGAGGCTATCAAATTTTGCAGACTAACTCAAGTAACATTTTGTCAGTCAATTTTACAAAAAATTGGCAAAACGGCATTTAGAAATCTCGATCTATACTAGGTTTACGCTTAAACATCCACGTGGGTAATGCATTTTAATGAAGGAATATTCTTTCTCCAGAATGGACTGGAGTTACGTTTTCATTGTGTGTTAGAATATGCTGGATTGTTATTAGGAGTGTAGCTCAACTGGTAGAGTTCCGGTCTCCAAAACCGGCGGTTGTGGGTTCGAGTCCCTCCGCTCCTGCCATGTGCGTTTTTGTGGATTTAAGATGGATGCAAAATTCGGGTTTAGGAAGTTTTTTTCTTTTATTGCCGATGTGCGTGGAGAAGTTGACAAGATATCCTGGCCCTCTCGTAAGGAAGTTGTTTTGACGACAATTGTCGTTTTTGTGATTGCATTGATGGCGTCATTGTTTTTTGCCATTGTTGACACGGCTTGGTATAAAATTATTCACACTGTGATCGGAAGGTAGTTAATCTATGGCGCAACGGGCGAAATGGTATATAGTTCATGTTTATTCTGGCTCAGAAAACAAGGTTTCTCAGCTGATAAGTGAAAATGCCGATAAAAAAGGATGTAAAGCGCTTATAGAAGAAATTTTAGTTCCTACCGAGGAAGTTATTGAAGTAAAAGGTGGAGCGCGCGTCAATGTCAACAAAAAATACTTTCCAGGCTACGTTTTGGTCAAGATGGTCCTTAATGATGACATATGGCATCTGATAAAAAGTATCCCAAGAGTATCTGGATTTCTCGGCGCAAAAGGTAAGCCCACTCCAGTGAGCGAGGCAGAGGTAAAAAGAATAATTGATCAAGTGAAAGATGCTGCTGAAACTCCAAGAAGTGCGATCACATATGAAGTTGGCGACCAAATTAGAATTCTGGATGGACCATTTGAATCATTTTCTGGTTTTGTTGAGGAAGTTGAAGGGGATAAACAAAGATTGAAGGTTTCAGTTATGATTTTTGGAAGACCAACCCCGGTGGCGCTAGAATACACCCAAGTTGAGAAAACGTAATTTGGGGTTTTAGTTATTTTATTGAAAATGTAGCAAAGGTAGTTTAGATTAGGAGAAACAAAAGATGGCAAAGAAGATTGTTGGGTACATTAAATTGCAAATTCCTGCTGGAAAGGCTAATCCATCTCCGCCAATTGGGCCAGCCTTGGCACAAAAGGGGTTGAATATAATGGAGTTTTGTAAGGCTTTCAATGCAAAGACACAGTCAATGGAACCTGGAATGCCGGTTCCAGTCGTAATTACTGCGTATGTGGATAAAAGCTTTTCGTACATCACGAAAACTCCGCCGGTGACGTATTTTATCAAAAAGGCGGCTGGAATCAGCGGTGGTTCTCCAAAAACTGGAATAACTGCGCCCATTGCCAAGATAACGATGTCACAGGTTCTTGAGATTGCTAAACAAAAAATAGAAGACATGAACGCAAATGATGTAGAATCAGCTAGCAGGATGATAATTGGTTCCGCAAGATCGATTGGTGTTGAGGTAGTAGAGGGTTAGTTATGGCAACGTATTTTGGGAAACGTTTGAAAAATATCCGTTCTGATCTTGATTTAGCAAAAGAATATGATTTACGGGAAGCGGTTGGGATTGTCAAGAAGGCGGCAAATGCCAAGTTTGATGAAACGATCGAGGTTAGCGTTATGCTTGGGATTGATTTAACAAAGCAGGATCAAGCCGTGAGAAACGTGGTTACATTACCGCATGGAACTGGAAAAACGTACAAAATAGCAGTTTTTGCGAAAGACCAGAAGGCAGAAGAGGCAAAGAAGGCCGGTGCTGACTTTGTCGGAGCTGACGATCTTGTTGAAACTGTGCAAAATGGAGTGGTATCTTTTGATCGTTGTATAGCGACTCCTGATATGATGGCGCTCGTTGGTAAGGTTGGGAAAATTTTGGGGCCTAAGGGACTTATGCCAAATCCGAAGCTTGGAACTGTGACAGCAGATGTGGCTAGTGCAGTGAAAAATATAAAAGGCGGTCAAATTGAATATAGATCTGAAAAAAACGGTATAGTACACGCTGGTGTTGGAAAAGCGAGTTTTAAGGACGCGGCAATTGCAGAGAACGTTAAAGCTTTGCTGGATGCGATTATTAGGTCAAAGCCACAAGGAGTTAAAGGAAGTTATTTAAAAAAGATGACGTTAAGTTCTACAATGGGGGTTGGCGTGACGTTTGTGTTGGATTGATTAGAAACGATTGTGTGGTCATCCTTTGACTTCACGATGGAAACGTCCAGAAAGATCTGGGTGTTGTCGAAGACTGTGGGTTTCGCGAAAGCGAATTAAAGATCGTGATAGCCCACAATAGACAGAAGCGATGTTTTGCTCCTTCTGTGTTTTGGATTGAATGAGGAGAGAGGACATGAGAAGACCAGAAAAAGAGTCTTTTGTAGCCGGTATTCGTGAGGAGTTGATTAACTCATCCGTTGTTATCGTCGTCAACAGGTTGCCCGGTATTACCGCAGAAGAAATGACGAAATTTCGCGGAGATGTGCACATCGCAAAAGCAAAATTCAAAATTCTTAAAAATACATTGGCAAAAATAGCCGTAAAAAATTCCGTTCTGGAGCAAATTTGTGGGTATTTTGAAGGCGCCACTGGACTTGCATATTCTGATGATCCAGTTGGATTATCTAAGGTTATATCAACATTCGCTAAGGAAAGTGAAAAGGTGACTGTGCTTGGTGGGGTTATGAATGGTGAACCAATTTCTGCCGGTATTATCAATGAGTTGGCCACGTTGCCGTCTATAGATGAGCTGCGAGCTAAGATTGTTGGTCTTCTCACGTCTGTGGCTTTAAAGATCGTCATGACGATTAAGGAGCCTTCCGCGAGGATTACGAGGGTTATTGCGGCGAGAGAGTAGTTTTTTGAAAGTTTAATCAAGTATATTGTAAGGAGTATGAAAATGGCAAATTTAGAAAAAATAGTGGAAGAATTATCGGGCTTGACAGTTTTGGAAGCTGCGGAGCTTTCGAAGTTGTTAGAGGAGAAATGGGGAGTTAGTGCTGCAGCCGCCGTTGCAGTGGCCGCTGGACCAGTTGCTGGTGCTGCTGCTCCAGTTGAAGAGAAGACAGAATTTGATGTTGAATTAATAGAAAGCGGTGCCAACAAAATTAATGTCATCAAGGAGGTTAGAGCTATTGTTCCAGAGCTCGGCTTGAAAGAAGCGAAAGAGCTTGTCGAAGGAGCTCCAAAGGTTGTGAAGAGTGGTGTTTCGAAAGATGATGCCGAAAAAATAAAGAAACAACTTGAAACTGCAGGGGCGAAGGTGGCGATTAAGTAATACTTTAGAAGTATTGTCTTTGGTTTGTTTGTGGCTGTTTTTTAGATTGGAGATGCATGGTTAGATCGTATACAGGACGAAAACGTTTTCGTATGTCCTTTGGAAGAATAAAAGAAAAAGCTCAGTTACCCAACCTTATCTTTTTACAGAAGAGTTCTTTTGACTCTTTCCTACAATATGGTGTTCCTAGAGAAAAGATGGAAAACATCGGTCTTCTCGGAATATTTAATTCCTTCTTCCCGATAAAAGATAGCACAGGGAAGGCCCAGTTAGAATTTTGCGGTTACTCATTTGACGAACCTAAATACACGGAAATTGAGTGTAGTCAGAGAGGAGGAACGTACACCTCGGCGATTAAAGGAAAGTTTCGTTTGGTTATTTGGGATGTAGATCCAGACACTAATGCTAGAACAATTAAAGATATCAAGGAGCAAGACGTTTACCTCGGAGATATTCCGTTGATGACGGATCGTGGTACCTTTATTTTTAATGGTATTGAACGTGTGATCGTTTCTCAGATGCACAGGAGCCCTGGTGTCTTTATAGATCACGATCAGGGAAAAACTCATTCTTCCGGCAAATATTTATTTGCCGCGCGGATAATTCCATACAGAGGATCCTGGATAGATTTTGAATTTGACCACAAAGACGTTTTGTATGTTCGTGTTGATAGAAGGAGAAAAGTTTTGGCTTCAACTTTCTTCATGTGCTTAGAAAGTGCTGAAACCGAAGAATATAGAAAAAAACAAAAACAAGGTAAGGTAGTTCCCGAAAGTTGCATAACTGGAATGTCAAAAGAGGAGATAATCAATACTTTTCATGAATCGATTGAGTATAAAAGGATTGAAAAGGGGTGGTCGATTCCATTCTTTAAGAGGCAGTTACTTGGTGGAAGACTCGAGAATGACCTAATAAACGCCAAGACAAACAAAGTGGTTGCCAAGGCGGGGGAAAAGATGCTTGCCAAGATTTTGAATAATCTTGAAGAATCCGGATTAAAAAATATCTTCGTTCCACGGCAAGATTTGATAGGGAAATATATAGCAAAGGAGCTAATCGACGAAACTACCGGTGTTATTCATCTTGAAGCTGGTGAAGAAATTACGGAAGCAACGCTTGAAAAAATAGATTCGTTGGGACTTAAAAAGATCGACATTTTGTTCATAAAAGATGTTAGCACAGGATCTTACATATTAAATACATTTGCTCACTCAAAGTGTGTAAATAGGGATGATGCCTTGGTTGAATTGTACAGAGCTCTTGTTCCCGGTGAACCCCCGACTGTATCAGGTGGGGAGGACCTATTGAATGGTATTTTATTCGATCCGGATCGATGTGATTTATCTCTGGTCGGTAGAGCCAAGATTAACGATAGGTTAGGTTTTGACTCTTCCGAACAAAGTAGGGTTTTATGTAAAAAAGACCTTATAGCAATAGTAAAACTACTGTTTGCAGTTAAGGATGGAAATGGAGAAGTTGATGATATCGACAACTTAGGAAATCGCAGAATACGCTCAGTTGGTGAGTTAATTGAAAATCAGTGTAGAGTCGGAATGGTCCGTGTAGAAAGGGCTGTGCGTGAAAAACTCGCAACGACCGATGTAGATAACTTTGTGCCAAGCGATGTGATCAATGCTAAGCCATTAATTACGGCGATAAAGGACTTCTTCGTTTCTTCACAATTATCACAGTTTATGGATCAGACAAATCCGCTTTCTGAAGTAACTCATAAGAGAAGATTATCTGCTCTTGGATTGGGCGGTCTTTCAAGAGAAAGAGCGGGGTTTGAGGTGCGAGATGTGCACCCGACACACTACTCGAGGTTGTGTCCAATTGAAACCCCTGAAGGACAAAATATTGGACTAATTAACTCATTTGCGTCATATGCTAAAATCAATAAATATGGGTTTATAGAAGCGCCGTATAGAAAGGTTGTTGACGGCAAAATAACCGATGAGATAGTGTATCTAACTGCTATAGAAGAAGCGAAGTATGCGATCGCGCAGGCTGGTGTTACTGCCGACGTGGATGGGAATATTACTGAAGAGTTGGTTGTTTCAAGGAAGGCGGGAGAAGTTGGTCTTCGGCCAAAGGCTGAAATTTCATTCACAGATGTTTCCCCGAAGCAAGTCGTATCAGTGGCCGCTGCCCTTATTCCATTTTTAGAGAACGACGATGCAACGCGTGCGTTGATGGGATCAAATATGCAGCGTCAGGCAGTTCCTTTACTAAGGTCGGAGGCCCCTTTGGTTGGAACTGGAATGGAGGAGATAATTGCTAAGGATTCAGGTTCGTCAGTTGTAGCCAAAAGAGCTGGAACAATTGATCACGTGGATTCTAGAAGAATTGTTGTAAGGGTTAATGACGAAAATAATGCCGGCGCTGATATTTACAATTTATCAAAATTTCAGTGCTCAAATATGGGAACTTGCGTCAATCATAAACCTCTAGTAAAGGCGGGAGATGAAATAGAGGTTGGGGATATAATTGCTGACGGTCCATCTACGGATAATGGTGAATTGGCCTTAGGCCGGAATTTACTCGTCGCTTTCATGTCGTGGAACGGTTACTCATTCGAAGATTCTATTGTTTTGTCAGAAGATGTGGTCAAAAACGATGTTTTAACTTCAATTCATATAGAGAGTTTTGAGGTTATGGCGCGTGACACGAAGCTTGGAAATGAGGAAATAACGAGAGATATACCGAATATTGCTGAGGAATCTTTGAGAAATCTAGATGAATCTGGAATTGTTTACGTTGGAGCAGAAGTGAATCCCGGTGATGTTTTGGTTGGAAAGGTGACACCAAAGGGTGAAACACCGATGACTCCCGAGGAAAAATTATTGAGGGCCATTTTTGGAGAAAAATCTGCGGATGTGAAGGATAGCTCATTCAGAGTTCCTCCCGGAGTGTCTGGAACAGTCGTTGAAGTACGTGTTCTGATGCGTGGTGGTGTAGGAAAAGACGAAAGAACAATTGCTATTGAAAGACAAGTTGTTGACGATCTCGCAAATGATAGGGATGCGGAAAAAAAAATACTAGAACAAACGTATTGTAAACATATACGTAACAGAATTGTTGGCCAGGTGCTCGTTGCTGGATTAGAAGGATGTAAAGAAGGAGAGACAATTGATGACGAGGTAGTCTCAAAACTGTCATTTCACCAGATAAAAAAAGTAAAAGTGAAAGATACCAAGGTTCAAAAAGTTATAGATGGACTCATTAAGCAATTCGAAGAAAAAATAGAGAGAATTCATAAAATATTTGAAGATAGTCTTTACAAGCTGAGAAAGGGAGACGACCTACCTGCTGGGGTTTTGAAGTTAGTGAAAATCTTTGTGGCAAATAAGAGAAAAATTCAACCTGGGGACAAGATGGCGGGACGTCACGGAAATAAAGGAGTTGTTTCAAAAATTGTGCCAGTTGAAGATATGCCGTACCTTGAAGGGGGAAGGCCTGTTGACATCATTTTGAATCCACTTGGTTTGCCCTCAAGGATGAATGTCGGGCAGATCTTGGAAACACACCTTGGAGCAGCTGCACATGGGTTAGGACAACAGATTCAAAAGATATTAGATGACTACAGAAACGAAGAAGCGAAGCTAGGTGAAGTTAGGGACAGAATAGTAAGTATGTATACTGACAAGGATGACATCAATGATATCAAAGCATTGAAAGACGAAGAATTGGTTGAATTGGCGGAAAATTTGGGAAAGGGACTTCCAGTAGCAAGTCCTGTCTTTGATGGCGCGAAACTGAGAGATATCGAAGATTGTCTTGAAAAAGCTAATCTCGACAAGTCAGGACAAGTGATACTCTACGACGGAAGAACTGGAGAGCAGTTTGATAGAAAGGTCACTGTTGGATATAAATACATGCTTAAGCTGCATCACTTAGTTGATGATAAAATTCATGCCAGATCCGTTGGGCCATACAGCCTAATCACGCAACAGCCACTTGGTGGTAAAGCTCAGTTTGGTGGGCAGAGATTTGGAGAAATGGAAGTTTGGGCGCTTGAAGGATACGGTGCTGCACATGTGCTTCAAGAAATGTTGACTGTAAAGTCCGATGATGTTAAAGGAAGAACAAAGGTATACGAATCGATTGTAAGGGGGGAAAATGAAATTGAGCCGGAAACTCCGGAGTCGTTTAATGTTTTGGTAAAAGAGTTGAAATCCCTTGGTTTGAACGTATCGTTTGAAAATGGAACTGATCTCAAAAAATAAATTACGTAGGAGTAAGTGAAATTATGAATCCGAAGAGAAGCAATCCAACAGTGGAAAAACCCGGAAGTGTAAAAGATTTTGATGCGATAAGGATTTCAATTGCAAGTCCAGAAGAAATTCGCTCATGGTCTTATGGAGAGGTAAAAAAGCCAGAAACAATCAACTACAGGACGTTTAAACCGGAAAAAGACGGCTTATTCTGCGCGAGAATTTTTGGTCCAGTGAAGGATTATGAATGCAACTGTGGGCGCTACAAGCGCATGAAATACAGTGGAGTAATTTGTGAAAAATGCGGGGTAGAGGTTACATTAAGTCGAGTGAGACGTGAAAGAATGGGGCATATTGACCTTGCTGCTCCTGTTGTTCACGTTTGGTTTATGAAGTCAATTCCGAGTCGTATTTCGATGATTTTGGACAGGGGTGTCAGAGACTTAGAAAAAATTTTGTATTTTGAAAAGTACGTCGTTTTGGATCCCGGTTTTAGCAATTTCAAGCCATATGAAATTATAACAGAGGAAGAGTACCAGGATGCATTAGATAAGTTTGGGGAAGACGCGTTTACTGTCAGTATCGGTGCTGAAGCGATAAGAGATATGCTTGTGTCAATGAATTTAAAAGAGGAGATAAGCAAGCTGAAGGAGGAGTTGGAATCCGGGGTAGTTGATATAAGGAAAAAGAAAATTGTTAAAAGATTGAAAATGTTACAATCTTTTGTTGCAACAGGGGTTAAGCCGGAGTATTTGGTTCTGACAGTATTACCAGTGATTCCTCCGGAATTAAGGCCACTCGTTCCATTAGAAGGTGGGAGATTTGCAACAAGTGATTTAAATGACCTCTACAGGAGGGTGATCAATAGAAATAACAGGTTGAAGAGATTAATTGAGCTCAGGGCACCTGATATCATCATTCGCAACGAAAAAAGAATGTTGCAGGAATCCGTTGATTCATTATTTGATAATAAAAGGAGAGGGGCTAAGGCCATTGTCGGAGCGAATAAGAGACCACTGAAATCATTGGCCGACATGTTAAAGGGAAAGCAGGGGCGATTCAGACAAAATTTGCTTGGAAAGCGTGTTGATTATTCAGGACGTTCCGTCATTGTGGTTGGACCAGAGTTGAAATTGCACCAATGTGGTTTACCGAAAATGATGGCATTAGAATTGTTTAGGCCTTTCGTTTATTCAAAGCTGGAAAAATACGGCTTGGCTAGCACATTAAAATCTGCAAAACGATTGATCGAAAAGGATAGACCTGAGGTTTGGGATATCTTGGAAGAAGTGATTAGGGAGCATCCAGTACTTCTTAATAGAGCTCCAACTCTTCACAGACTCAGTATACAGGCATTTGAGCCAGTTTTGATTGAGGGGAAGGCTATCCAGCTTCATCCACTTGTTTGTACCGCTTTTAATGCAGACTTTGATGGTGATCAAATGGCAGTTTACGTACCACTATCTCCAGAGGCCCAGTTAGAAGCGAGAATTTTGATGTTGTCAACGAACAATATATTGAGTCCTTCAAGTGGAAAGCCAATCATCGTTCCATCAAAAGATATTGTTCTCGGTGTGTATTATTTAACGATGCAGGTGGATAGCCTTGAGAACGAAGGAGCTGTATTGGCAGATCTGAGCGAGATAATGTACGCACTGGAAAATAAGCGCGTTACGTATCACACAAAGATAAAAAGCAAGATTTCTTTTTGTAAGGAAGATGGATCTCTTGAATCAAAAATGGTTGAAACAACACCTGGAAGGGTAATTTTATGGCAAATTATACCTAAGCATCACATGATTAAATTTGATTTAATCAACAAGTTGCTGACGTCCACCGACATCGGAGTATTGATCGACGAGATCTATTTTTACTGTGGACAGAAAGCTACGGCAATTTTTGTTGATCATGTCATGGAACTCGGGTTTAAATACATGACAAAGGCTGGTATTTCCTATGGAAAAGATGATTTGCTTATTCCTGAGGAAAAAAAGACATTGGTTGAGGAAACAGAGAAAATTGTTAACGATTTTGAACAGCAGTATCTTGATGGTTTCATAACACAGGGTGAAAAATACAACAAAGTTGTAGATGCTTGGGATAAATGCGGAAATAAAGTAGCTGAAGCACTCATGAAGACTGTTTCTCGAACAGAGGAGGGACAGCAGCCAAATTCTGTGTATATGATGGTTCACTCGAAAGCAAGGGGTTCAATGGCGCAATTGAAACAATCAGCAGGTATGAGGGGCTTGATGGCTAAACCAACTGGGGAAATCATTGAGACACCGATCGTCTCCAACTTTAAGGAAGGGCTGAGTGTTTTGGAGTATTTTATCTCGACACATGGTAGTCGTAAGGGGTTGACAGATACAGCGCTGAAAACGGCAAACTCCGGATATTTAACGAGAAGATTGGTTGATGTCGCGAATGACTGTGTTGTCACTGAAGAGGACTGTTTAACTCCTAGTGGGTTACTGATGAAACCGGTTTATGATGGTTCAAATGTTGTTATTTCGCTTCGTGAGAGAATCTTGGGAAGATTTGCAGCATGTGAAGTAGTGAATCCTGGCAGTGGCGCCTTAATCGTGCCAAAAGGTGGTTTTATCGATGAATACAAGGCGGATGCAATAGTTGAGGCTGGTATAGATGAAGTGCTCGTTAGATCTCCAGTGACATGTGAAAGTGAACGAGGGATATGCACAAAATGCTACGGCAGAGATTTGGCGAGAGGGACAATTGTCAGTGTTGGGGAAGCAATAGGTGTCATTGCTGCGCAATCTATCGGTGAACCTGGAACTCAGCTAACCATGAGAACATTTCACATCGGTGGAGCAGCTCAGAAAAGCACGGAGCAATCCAGTACAGAGGCATCAATGGATGCAAGAATTTCATTCAAAAATATGACATTTGCGACGAATAGCAATGGTGACACAGTCGTTATTTCACGAAAAGCGGAAATTGCGTTAATAGATGCAAATGGTCGCGAAAGATTAACCTATAAAGTTCCCTATGGTGCAAATCTAAAGGTCATGGCTGGTGATGCAGTTAAAGTTGGGCAGATATTGGCTGAATGGGATCCATATACAACACCAGTCGTTTGCGAAGCAGGTGGTATTGTGAAATTCATTGATCTGATTGATGGGCAATCATTAAGGGAGATTATAGACGATGTTACGGGTCTTTCAAGTAAGGTTGTCGTTGACTGGAAACAGTCATCGAGCACTGCTAACTTCAGGCCGATGATCTCTCTTGTTGATGAGCATGGAGAGCAAATCATGTTATCTGACAAAGTTGAGGCAAAATATCTCTTGTCAATAGACTCAATAATAAATGTTGATAATGGTGAGAAGGTTGTAGCCGGTGATATACTCGCCAAAATACCGAAAGATACCGTGAAAACTCGTGACATTACCGGGGGGTTGCCAAAGATTTCCGAGTTGTTTGAAGCAAGGTTGCCAAAGGATCCTGCTGTTATATCGGAAATCGATGGCAGAGTTGAGTTTGGTAAGGATCATAGAGCAAAGAGAAGGATCGTTGTTACACCAGAAGAAGGCAGCGGACTACGACCTGCAGAATACTTAGTACCGAAGGGAAAGTCTGTTATGGTGCATGAGGGGGATTACGTAAAAAGAGGAGATGTTCTCGTTGATGGACATGCCGTATTGCAGGATGTTTTGAGGGTTCTCGGTGTTGAGAAAATGGCAGTATATCTCATCAATGAGATTCAGCAGGTTTACAGATTACAGGGGGTTCCTGTCAATGATAAGCACATTGAGGTTATTGTAAGGCAAATGCTACAAAAACGAGAAATTGTGGATGCCGGAGATTCAACGTACATTATTGGTGATGAAATCGATAAAAATGATCTGATCAATGCAAATGCTGAACTATTGAAGGAAGGAAAAGCTCCTATTGTTGCGACATATGTTTTACAGGGAATTACAAAAGCTTCACTCCACACAAAATCCTTTATTTCAGCTGCTTCGTTCCAAGAAACAACGAGAGTTTTAACAGAGGCAGCGATTTGCGGAAAAATCGATTATTTGACAGGATTGAAAGAAAATGTTATTGCCGGGAGATTGATGCCAGCTGGAACCGGAGGAGTTGTGCGGAAATGGAAAGCAGAAGCAGAACGTACGAAACAATCGGAGAACCCTCACAATAATTGTTAATTGCAGAGACCTCGATTACTCCTCATATGTTGGAAAAAAGCGTGTTCTTTGCGTTGATTATGGGGAAAAAAGGATTGGGCTTGCGATTTCCGATATTAATTGGAGGATTGCATCTCCACTTAGATATCTTGACAATAGAGGCGTGTATCCAAGTCTATTTTGTGTAATTGAAAAGCAAGATATTGGAGTCGTAATCGTTGGCGCCCCAATTGCGCTGAATGGTGGTAATTCAGGAAAGCAATTTGAAAAAATCAAAACATTTACGGAAAGGTTCAGCGAATTATCTGCTACAGGAACATTCGATATAAAGATATTGTATTGGGACGAAAGATTAAGCACAGTTGCCGCTAATAAAATTCTCACGGAAGCAAAAATGACGATTGCCAACAAAAGAAAAAATATAGACAAGGTAGCCGCAAGCTTTATACTGCAGGGATTTTTAGATTATGTGGAACATTATTTGAAACTAAATCGCAACGTGTAAAGTAATTTTACAACCCTTTATGTCAAATGTTACTACGGCTATGTAAATTCACTTTTGCTTGAGTGAAAGTACGAGCCACGCCTTCTACGTGCTACCTTCTGCTTCGCATGTAACTATATGGTAATGTCGTATCTTGTTATTAGTGAAATTTACCCTTTTTCCCTTTGCAAACACGTGCGAAATATGTTAAAAGTAAGAATTTTTTTTTTTCGTGTGGTATGTCTGTTTTTAAGAGGATTTCTGCGTTAATTGCAGTTCTGTTCGTGGTAGTTGGGTTTGGTAGTATTTTCAGCCATGAAGAAGAGGCGGGAGTTGAGTACGTAGACGTTGATAAACTCGACAGTAACTCTGATGAGCTTGATGAAGCTAAGTTGAAGATTCTCATGAAACAACCGGAAGTTAAGTTTCTGAGTGGCTTGATAAGAAGGTACAAACCTAAAAAAATACTTGAAGTTGGTGTTGCTGACGGAGGAAGTTCAGTTGTTATACTGAATTCGATCAAAGATGACAAAGAATCGAAGTTGTACTCCATTGATATAAGTGGTGAAGAATGGGTTGGACGTGTCGTTCAAGCCAGCTTTCCTGAATTAGCAAAGACTGGTAAGTGGAGGCTATTTAAAGGCAACATTGCAGCAAAGTTTTTGGATGAAATAGGCGATGGAATAGACTTTGTTTTTCTGGACACACTACACGTAAATCCAGGAGAGTTTCTGGATTTTCTCATGATGCTTCCTTATTTGAAAGAAGGAGCGGTAATTGTTATTCATGATGTAATGTTACAACATCTTGTTGGCGGTTTAGACCCTAAACATGCAGAGTATCTTAGAGCAATGTGTAAAAAATTTATTCAGG
>JAITDA010000052.1 GCA_031282805.1 Holosporales bacterium | reverse complement strand
GAAGAGTGGCTTTGGGATAGCATGAATCGGGAGAGGTTTGCAGGGGAGGGTTACTTTCATTACTTGCAACTTGGAAACAATCCTGATGAAGGTGCTCTAATCTACTACACCACTTTTCTGTTGACGACTTTTTCCAGAAAGTATCGTCATAGTAATGGATATTGTGTTATACTATAAGAATAGTACATATATGTTTTCGGTAGTATGAGCGAGAGAGATAAAAACAAAGTAACAAAAAATACTGGTAAACATATTGGCCAACCGCTGGATATTGAGCAAAAAATAGATGAAGAAAACGGATTTTTTGGCAAGAATGTGATAACAAACTGCGTCTTAAGCGCAATTTTATCGGTTATTACAGCCTTCACGATCATGAAGATTGGGATGAATTATCACGATCATGAGATTCAAGAAATGAGGACGAACCTGCTGTCGGCGGAAAATAAAATAAAAATTATTGATGATACTCTTTCTTCCGTAATTGATAACATCGAGCAATTTAAAACAGAATTGAAGGGTGGAAAGGAGAATTTGTCGTATATATACAACACGCTTTCCTCGCTCCAACATGATGTATCAATTATCAAAAACGACCTACATATCGACACGAGTATTACCGAGGATGCCATTGACAAATTGCCATCTGATAAGCAGTCGTTTCTAACGTCGCTTGAAAATCTCGTAACAAATGGGGCTCAATTCGCTGGATTACTAGAGTCGTATTCCGATAAAATTGACATTAAGCAATACGCTGGTGGTGATGCTCTAGGAAAGCTCGCAGATCAGAATACAGAATCCATCGGCAACCTTAGAAAACGTTTCGTTGAGGTTGGACGCACAGTTTTTGAGACGAACGTTCTCGAGTCATTATCATTTTGGGAGAGGCAAAAGCGCATCATCAGAGAAAAAATCATGGAGGCTATCAAGATACGTAAGCACGATAAAAATATTGATGCAGCATCGGAAAATCTCAGTGATAAGGTTCTTTTCGATAGAGCTAGTATTTTAATTGGCGACGGAAAAATAGATGAGTCCATCGAGGAACTCGAAAAAATTGGGCTTATGTCCGATGATCTGAGTAGCCTGATATCAGATCTAAAGAAACGCAGCAAGCTGGATGAGGTGTTTGTGGAATTTAAAAAGGCGTTTATTGAGGCGGAGAGTAAGTCACCACGTACCGTCTTGATGCAAACACAAAAAAGTGATGAATAGACGCTTCGAGAGTGTTGCTTCCTAAACATGATCTTAAAAAATTCAGTGGTTGACTGTAATTCATGAGATTGTCTATTTTCTCTGCTAAAGTTGAAACTACCAAAAGGCACCGGAGAGGTTGATAAAATTTTCTACTTATTTGGGACATCCTTTTTTCTCTGTTGTGGTGTTGCAAATACCAGAGATAGTGTGTTTTTTAACCTGCCATCACGAAATGGGAGCATTGCTACACACCATTAAATACGCTCCTGAATTACGGCAGTGAGAGAGAAAACGTTTTTACAATAATACATTGTTGCTACCAATCTCCACTGCTTCATCTTCTGAAATACATCCGCTATCTTATGTTTCTGAGGACCTCCTCGTAATGATACCTCTTCGCGTTCCTATTAGAAGTATTATCGCTATCAGCTCCTTCTGTTATATACCAAGCATTGTTATACCATATCAATTTTATTAATCTTTATACAATTAACCGTTGTATAGTCCGCATCAACAGTTGGGATTCTTCCTATCTAGCTATTCTTGCGATATGACACAAACACATTTTTTGGTCCTCACTTGCTACCAAGATTGGATTCCATATTAACTCATTATCTTGAAAATAAGTATGCTGACTATTTCTTCCAACACTCTCCTCTCATTTGTACACTGTGAACGAAGGTAATGCAGTAGTACGAAATGCAGACAATGAATTATTTTTTACCAATTGCAATTCGTGGACAATAACACAGGAGAGGATATTATTTACGACAACTACATTTCATTTATTCTATTTCTGGTGATGGAGGTTTGGACGTATAGATGTATAGACGTTGTAGCATGTCAAATTAGGTAGAAGAGGTTAAGGATGCAAAAGATGGAATCCAAGAACCATAATGGCCTTTATATACAAAATGTCTGCCGGCGCGACTATTTATAAATTTTGAAGAAACCAGCTAGAGGAAGAATAGCGAATCTGCACTAGCCCACTAATGGAATGAGTGGGGGAGGAAAAAAGCTTTACTGCCTAGCGCTATGGATTGAAGTAGGCGAGCGCGTGTGGAACGATTACCATCCGATCACGAAATCCTCAAACAAAGAACTTATCAGAGAGATGGGTACAAATAGGCTATCTCCCGAGGATATAGATTTATACCACCTTATGGTGAGAATTATTTGTTGAAAATAACGATTTTCCGAGAGTTATTGTGATCTATGCGGATTGGTCTGTGGCGTATGTATAACAGTATTCAAATAAAATCCGACTGGACAAGTTTTTTTCTGTATTGTAGGATCACAGGTAACATCCTTGGTCGTTGAATAGTAGCTGGAGAAAGTGATAACCGGTAGTAATATGCAACATGTGAGGAAGTATTCAAGGAATTCTGGCCAGGTAGCTCAGTTGGTAGAGCAAGGGACTGAAAATCCCTGTGTCGGCGGTTCGATTCCGTCCCTGGCCACCATCAGCGTCATCGATTAGCCAAGTTAAAAATTGAAGCAACAAGCACGCTACTAAATCTGTGCTATGTAGACACCTAAAAAAATTGCTGTGGTTTCGTTAAGTGTTTCATCACAATGATCAGGTGAGAGACATGTTTTAATCAGCGCGCACTACAGAAGTAGTGCTATCATATCGGCACAAAAAATTGAATATGGTAATTTCGAGACATTTGCCTGGCATTTTTTGTAATATGAACCAGTAACGTCGCCTATGACTTCAAATGGGAAGATCTAAATGTTTTTACAATTATCAACAACCATTAATTGTATAAGGCAAAATTTCAGAGGAGAACAAAACTGTTAACAAACAACAAGATATCGGGAAATACACGGTGTTTACCAAAATAGCCAAAGTTATCAAAATAATTCTGTAAGTACAGTCAACAAACAAGAAAAACATCATGCCTCATGTAATTGAAATGGACCTGTTTCAGGTAAATATTGGAGTAAACGCAAAAGATTTGCCATTCGATTTACTTCAATTGTAGGAATTTATTATTACGAACTCGCAATGTAAAGTTTAAAAAAGATGCCTATTGATTCTTGAAAAATACCCAATTTTTGAGTGCTTTGTTAAGGAAGAAGAGAAGCCGTGGTGCAACGTTCCTTGACAATCTGAACGAAAAAATTGGTATAATCGTGACGGATTTTCCGATATTTTGCTGGTAAAAGTATTTTTGGCTTATGGTTGATTCTCATGCGCACTTGTTTTTTGATGGAATTTATCAAGATTTGGATAATATCCTCAAAAGCGCCAAACAATCGGGTGTTAACTACATTTTGACCGTCTCAACTGACAGCAAAACAATTCCTCTTAACATTTCCATTGCTGAAAATCACGATAATGTTTGCTGTTCCGTTGGCGTTCACCCTCATCACTTCATTGACGGGTATGATCTCGAAGAATTAATTATTTTGTCAAAGAAAACGAAGGTTGTTGCAGTTGGTGAAATAGGCTTGGACTACCACTATCAAGATCAAACTCCAAAAAGCGACCAAATACACCTCTTTAGAGCGATGCTTTCCATTGCAACACAGTGTAATTTGCCGTATATCATTCATTCAAGGGAATGTTTCGATGATATATTTTGTATCCTTTCGGAATACAAAATTCCATCTTCAGTTTTTCATTGTTATACCGATTCAGTGGAGAATGCTAAGAAAATTTTGGATTTAGGGCATTTCATTTCATTCTCAGGAGTCATTACATTTAAAAAATCTATCGATTTGCTGGATGTGGTGCGGTACGTCCCGGATGACAGATTTTTGATTGAAACCGATTGTCCGTATTTGGCGCCGGTCCCGCACCGTGGAAAACCAAATGAACCAGCTTTTGTAAATTTGGTTGCAGAATGTATTGCAGAAGTGAGAAAAACGTCAGTGGCACACATATCAAAAATTACAACTAACAATTTTTTTAACTTATTTCAAAAAGCAAAATTTTTGTGGAAGGAAAAATACGATGCGGTATAAACTTCCAAAAGTACTTTGCTTGGTCACTTTCGTGACATTGTGTTGCTTTTTGCACAAAATCTCGGAGAATTGTAAAAAAAGCCCAGATTTTGACGTGAATAACGTACAATTATTACAACCTCAGCTTGATATCCAAGAATTAAATGATGTGTTTAACCAGCCAATTTGGAGTGTTCGCACTAATTCTCCAAAAATTTGCTTCAGTATAACTTTTAAAGGCGAAGGAGATAGAAAGTTTCAAAAGCAGCCTAAAATTTTAGATGTTTTAGCAAATGTGTTACTTGATGGTGCAGGAAAAAGAGATGGGATTGCACTTAAAAAGCTACTGAGTAACAGGTCAATTGACATACATACCGCATCTGATAGTGACAATTTCACAATAGATGTTTCATGTCTTTCAAAGTATTTTGATATTACAATAGACATCTTATGCGAGCTACTTGTAAAGGCACATTTGAAAGCGGACAGAATCGAAATAGCAAAACAGGAGCTTATTGTTTCATTGAAACAATCGATCTTTTCCCCACATGATATCGCAATGGAAAAACTAAATAACACGATCTATCCCACTGGACATCGGTACAGGTATACAATCAAAGGAACTATAGAATCAGTTGAGAAATACACAAAAAAAGATGTTGATGAATGCTATGCAAAAATGTTTTCACCTGCGAATGCAATGATAGTCATAGTTTCAAATCTTGAACCAATCGTGATAAAACGAGGATTTAAAAGAATACTCGATGTTATCAACACCAAAAAGTTTGCTGATTCTCGGCCTTCGGCGGAATTTGAACAAAAAACTGCAATTGAAAGTGCTGGCCGAAAAGAACACGTTGAACTTGATAATCCTCAGTCGTCTGTTACTTTCGCTCTTCCTGGTGTTCCAAAGAATTCAAAGCAAAGATTTGCCGTATTGTTGGCAAATAGCGTTTGGGGACAGATTCCTCTAGTTTCTAGATTATCAAAAATTGTTCGAGGTGGTGGTGGCTTTGTTT
>JAITDA010000047.1 GCA_031282805.1 Holosporales bacterium | reverse complement strand
GCTGCCTGTAATATTGATATTGACATTTTATTGTTTCCTTTCTTTTTATTAAATTATTTTTGAATAAACCTATCAAAATACACCGAATGACGACTAGTATTTCATTAGGAATTTTACACCACTGCTCCATCGTGCTGAATGCAGCGATAGCTTAATTTTTCGAACGCATCGGTAAATTTTGTTCTTCATGATCATGTTATGATTTTGGGATACGTATGCAAAACTTGATTGCGCCTAAACTCATATCGTTTGGTGTAGTGCCAACTCTCTAGCGTTCTTTCCGAATACTGTCTTACATTAGCTAAATGCTCGTGTTTTTCCACATCTTTCGTAATTGGAGTAACGTAAGAGGCTGCTTAGTAAGTCATCAACTAATGATGATATGGACGATATGAGCGCCACACTATCATCTGATAGAAAATTATTGGATAAAAATTACATTGATGATCTAAAACTGGAAGAGCAGTGCGCAGAGATGTGCAAAATTTGGATATAAAAATATTGATGATTGCCTGCTTCATTTGTTATGAAATTATACAGAAGCAATAACTCATGTACGAATTTTTAGCACCTCTCAAAAATCTTATATCAGTGCAGCATTATTACCGACAATGACTAGGCCGACTATTTAATTTTCGGTGAAATGTGTTCCTTTACGGAAAACGTCAGAATTATAGGACAATTTTAGTGAAAAGACAATTAAACGCGCGGTTATTATGCTCTAAAAATATACTAAAAGCCCCCACCACATCGTATACTACGCAAAATAAAGGCGTTGTGATTTTGGGAGGAAAGGAACGGTTGAAAATCAAATATCCCATTACTTCCCAAAAACTCACAAAATCCTTTGTTAGATAGACAAGCAAACTTGCAATATCATTGAAAATGTCCCACATGAACAACCACGTTAGTATAATTCCTTTGGGCCACACTTGCTAGCTAG
This sequence comes from Holosporales bacterium, assembly GCA_031282805.1. Lineage (GTDB taxonomy): Bacteria > Pseudomonadota > Alphaproteobacteria > RUG11792 > RUG11792 > JAITDA01. The sequence goes on along the minus strand of JAITDA010000047.1, from coordinate 13,547 downwards.
TTAAATACGAAAGACGTCTCCGGAAAAGCCACATTGAGGGTTTTGAACGACGTAATGGAATTACGTTGTATGAGCATACGTGTATGCTTCGAATTTGCGGAGTGCTTTATGGACAAAAGTTTAATTTTAATTAGCCATATTCACCATATTTGCGTTTGTTGCTCACCAACGCCAATGTATGAAAACACGTTTGAACATCATAGCCGACATGATCAATTTTGTCGCGATTTCTACGTAACCAAGTTGCCAACTTCATTTGACTAGTACGTAAATCACGATCATTTTCAGGTACTATGGCGCTTTTACGTGCCGTACTTCATTGTATCATGTTCGTATTAAACGGTCCGGAAATGGCATAATGCAACGCTTTTATCCAGTTAAATTTAGAACACTGCTGCGAAAAAAAATTCCAATAGTGCTAGACCAGAATGCATAAATTTAGCAGAAATTTTGTAAATTAAGCACTGTTTCAATGTATCAAAGTTGATGGTCATTCCATTCCATTTCAATTACGATGTTTATTCTCCCTTTTGCAATACAAGCGCTTTAATTGCATCAAAGTTTACAACATCTCCTCCAATGCGTTTAGTCGCATAAAATTCAATAAATGGTTTTGCATTAAACGGGTCTTTCAGTATGTTAATATTTGGATTTTCCGCAATGTGATACCCTTCATAGAGGTTTGCAAATAACACTGGAACACATTTCTTTTCGGCCGTTACCTTTGGCATGTCGTCACATATTACAACTGGGTAGCCAAGCAGTGTATCAGGAACTCCGCACGCTATCGAGTTTTGCCATAAGAATTTACCAGTGGTTTCATCTCTAATCGTTCTTATGTGGGAAGCAGCATTTCTCGACATTATCCAAGATGCCCTACTTAAATATTTTGATGGAAGTCTCTCCATTAGCTCGACTATTTTGGAATAATTTTCGATTTTTCCCGGTTCACCAGCAATAACGCCTTCTATTTGATGGGACTTTTTCTCATCTATAGCAATTTCATATTTTAATATCCCTTTTGGTTGAGAAATTCCATCGCCAAATAAGAATGATTTGTTCTCGGCCGCAGCCATTTGCATCGTTATTTTATCATGGATAAAATCTTCGACATTCGTCGTCTGATCCTCTAACAATGTATGTGCTACACGCGGTTTTGCAAACAGTTGATGTAAATATATTGAAGTTTTTGAAATTGCTGAAATGTCATCATATTTTATGATTTCATCCTTTATCCATCCGGAATCATCCGAATCATTTGAATCGATCACTACATCAAGTTTGTCACCAGAGGTGTAAGTTACTTTTGAAAGTGACTTCAATGGACTCAGTGAATAAATTTTATGTAGTATGACATTTGACATGGCGAGGGGGAGGTTCATCGTTTCGTGACGATCCTGGTCTCCCTTCAAAAATGTAACAAATTTCTTTGAATCTACGAATGCTGGATCCGTAAGTTCTGGTTTAGATTGTATTGTATTCATAAATTTTCTCCCTTTAAAAATGAGTTATTTGAATTAAAGATTTTTTTTTGTTAAGATCAGGTGTCCGATCCAAACTGGAGGGTTGCATAGCTCAGTTGGTAGAGCACCGCGTTCACATCGCGGTTGTCACAGGTTCGAGTCCTGTTGCAACCACCATTCTCTCGCCTGATCTGTTCTCAGATTAGTGTATTACGTTGCGTTATGTCAAAGATTAAATTGTCCCATAGACTTTTAAGTATTCGTTATGTTCAAATTGGAATGTTTCTTGCTGAAACGGGGCCATACATATGTTTTTATGAGAAGTTGTCATTTCCGTTTGCAGCATATTTTGCTTCGTCTAAATATTGAAGTGTGCGGCATTTGAGGCAGAGCTTGCGTATTGGCGTTGTATTGATTCCAATCAGTGCGAATATTGACAATTTGGCGGGTAGGACTTAGTATTGAATCACGACGGGAAGTAGCGCAGCCTGGTAGCGCACTTGCTTCGGGAGCAAGGGGTCGGCGGTTCAAATCCGCTCTTCCCGACCATTGGACCTGTCATAAATACATATGATGATGGAAAACATCAGTGCGGATTATTCGACAATTTGAAATGGGTCGACATTTGTAAGTCATCTGATGTTGTCCACTTCATCATATTCATCATATGAAAAGCTGTGCCAATTACTATGATTTGTCACCTACATCGGTTAAAATAGTCATTTTTCCCTTAAAATAGTGCTAAATATTTGATTATATACTTCAAATTTTTTAAACTTGCATCAAGTTCTCACTTTTATTCATGATCCATCAGTTGACAAGATTCATTTATAGATTTTTGATAACATCTTTTTTCTTTGTGAACATTGTCACGGCAGAAATAACCCTCAATTCACGGAAAATATCCTATGATCCAAACAATGGCATCATCACAGCGTCCGGTGACGTAATAGTTATTCAAACGTTCGAGGATGGAAAAGTACGCGAACTTCACGCAGAAAAGATTGAATATAACAAGAAGTTGAAGGAGATAAAGCTAATTGGTTCTCCAATGATCAAGGAAACAAGTGGAGAAATAATTTATGCCCAAAGCGCCAAACTAGATTCTGAATTCGAAAACGCAATAGTGACAGTCTTGACGATAATTCTAAAAGATAAATCAAAGGTCAAGGCACAAAAAGCAGACAAAAAAAAAGCCATTTTCACATTTGAAAATGCAACATACTCCCCATGTAAGGAAAATGATTGCTCACTTCCACTGTGGGATCTGACAGCAGAAAAAGTGACGTATGACAAAGAAAAGCAGCAATTTATATATAAAAACGCTAAATTAAGGCTGAAAGGAGTTCCAGTATTTTTTACCCCATATTTTTCGCATCCCTCTCCGGAAGTGAAGCGTAAAACTGGGTTTCTAACTCCAATCTTCAGAAATTTAACGGATATAGGATTTTTCACTGGATTTCCGTTTTACGTTACTTTAGGTAGCGATAAAGATCTAACTGTGACACCATTTTTGCATTCCAAGAGGAGGAGGCTAGCATCCGCAGATTACAGACAAAAATTTTATTGCGGAAATTTTGATGTATCGGCGAGTTGTTTGTCAAAAGCTAAAAATGATAAAGCACAAATTCAAGACAAAAGAACTAGGTGGCATATTGATTCTGTAGTGCAGTCACAAAACCTCGATAATAAACGATTTATAGTAAGGATAAACAGGTCCAGCGATACAACTTACAAAAATGTATATCCTGTTGACCTGGTACACCGCACCGATATGCTTTTAAGGGAGAGATACAACGATTCAAAAATAGTATGTGAATTCTATGATACACGTTATTTCCTTACGACTGAATCACACATATACCAAACTGCAAACAGAGATACGGCTCCAAAAGTGTATCCTCATATAATTTTTAATTGCAAAAGGGAAAATTTTTTACATGGCGAGCTATCTTTTGACAATGATACTGTATACCTCACAAGAAAGAAGGAAAAATCCACAATGTTTGCGGAAGATTTTTTTCGTGCTACAAATAAAGTGAGTTGGCAAAAAACTGCAAACTTCTCTCCTGTTGTATTTGATGTTAATTCCAGCATTAGGACAGATATTTACAACGTGAGCGAAACCGTGGAAGCGACAAAATCGAAAAATAGGGTTTTTCCGGTTTTTGAAAATCAAGTTAGTGCGTTTGTCCCATTTATTAGCGAAATTAAAACTTTTAAACAAACATCTATTTGGGGCCCAAAAATGGCATTAAGCAGTGTTGAAACAAGAAAAAAACGTAGCAATTTTGAACAGAACGAAGACTCTCTCTTTGATACATTCAGTGACCTGAATCTCCACTCTCTCAACAGAGTTGGCTATGACTCCGTCGAGACAGGAGAAAGGGTTTCAGTCGGATTTGAAAATTCTATATATAACTCAAAAAGGCGTTGGTTTAATGCCTTTTTAGGGCAGTCGCGCAGTATCGGGAAGCGACAAAAATTTAAATTTGCTGGTCGTAATTCAACAGTTGGAAGGTTGGTTTTAAAACCAGTGGATAATTTATCATTCAGAATGCGCTTCGTCGGTGTACCATTCGTGGAAAAATCACAGTTATTTGAATCAGGAGTAAATGCTGGCTACAAAAATGTATCCTGTGGAGTTGGATACATGTATGACAAAAAAATAGGCCATATTCAGGAAAATGGCATTTCACAACTCGGCTTTACCGTTGGAATCAAATTAACAGAATTTTGGAGTGTTTCTGGCGCTAAAATATTAAATATGAAAAAGAAAAACGGAAAAAGAGCTCTGGCCCATGGAGCAACATTGGCGTATAGGGACGAGTGTCTAGAATTCAGCGTTGGAATGTGCAACACAAAGTTTCGTGATGGCGACATAAAGCCGCGAACCACAGTTATCGTATCATTAGTACTCAGAAATATCGGGAATATAATAACCCCAACTACTGGCTACGGATACAGCGCATCAGTCGGAGAGGTTGAGTAGATCTCCTCAAACTTGGTGACCATCATGGTTGCTCTTGTCTAGATGGCATGCGTACATCGGTATTAACGGAAAATTGTAAATTAAAATTAAAATGATTGTATACATGCGTAGTTGAGATGGAAATAATTAATGTTTTTGTGTTCAGTGGAGTAGTTCAAAATAATCACTATTGTGGCGTACATTGGCACAACGTTTGTGATACGTACACTTTGAATACAGTTTAGTATTTTATATCAAAAATTTTTAACCCTTTTAACTACTTGAGAGATAGTGATTTTCTTGTCTGTTAACCGTGCTTAATGAACTTTTGTTGGAAGTTTTGTTATTTGATGAGTTGTCTATGCCCTGATATCATGTATCTGCTATCACTTTTGTCTCCCTTTGAAATCTTACATTTAATTCTTTAAACAATCGAAAATTATGACGTGGTTCGTCACTAATAAAATTTCTTCTTCAAATATTTGCTTTTTTGCTAGTTATGTAATGAAACTCTCCAGCAGGCAAAGTTTCCACACCTTTTTGCAATTTTCTTCTCCCAGTTTCTGTTGTTTGTTGGTTTGTGGAAAGAGGCCTAGAAGTTGATTAAAGAGGAGAATTTACATCCATAGATAGAGTATTTTTGAATTATGTCTGCGCAAATTTGTGAATACAACTGTGCGGGACTTCCACATCAAAAACATACTAACATAAAGTATGCGCACGGTACCGTAAATTTTGACGACGCGCTTCACTAAACTATTTTCCTCGAAATAATATCGTGTATATGCACCAGGCCGATTGGGTGTTTTTTCTCATTTACAACAAACAAACTGGTAATTTTTTTCGACTCCATAATGTGGAGTAATTCTGATGCGAGAATATCGCTATGGACCGTTATTGGATTTTGTGTCATAATGTCTCCGACGATTTTCGACAGAAAACCATCTGACGAATAACGTCGTAAATCGCCGTCCGTTACAATGCCGATGAGTTGCTCTTCACTATTGATAATTCCAACGCAACCGAAGCCAAATTCTGACGCAATACAAACTGCTTTTTGCACATTTTCATGTGCATGCAGAAGTGGCATATTTTTATGCATAATGTCAAATGTAAATAAAATACTTTGGCCGAGCATTCCACCAGGATGTAAATCCTTGAATTGCGCTTTGGTGAAGCCGCGTTTTGAGAGAAGGGCAACAGATAATGCGTCTCCCAAAGCTAAAGTAACGGTCGAAGATGTGGTTGGAGCAACACCAAGTGGACAAGCCTCTTTAAAGTTCGGAAGACACAGGTGTATATTTGAATTTTTTGCAATTGTTGATTCATCACTCTTTGAAATAGAAATAACCTTAATTCCCAATCTTTTCGCAAAATCAATTACAGGAAATAGCTCAACACTCTCTCCTGAATAAGAGATTAACAGCAAAACATCATGTTGATCTAGCATTCCAAGATCACCGTGATGGGCTTCGCTTGGATGTAAAAAGAATGATTTTTGCCCAAGCGAAGCCATCGTTGATGAAATTTTTCTGCAAATGTGTCCACTTTTTCCAATACCGCACACTGCCAGTTTTCCAGTTGATTCAAAAATCAAATTCACTGCATCTTCGAATTGATTTGGAAGTTTTGATGCTAACAGCTCCAGTGCCTTTGCTTCTTCCTCTATAACACGTCTTGCTTCTAATAGAAAGTTCATGGATGCCTACCCGCCATGTGAAAAAATATCATATGTTTCTCCAGTCATTAAATCCAGTCTTACTCTAGTCTCCAAGAAATTAAAACAGCTTTTCGCTATCTCCAGCCTTCCTTCACGTATCAGCATAATATCTAATTTTTCCTTTAGCTGATGTAGATATAAGACATCAGTAGCTGCGTATTCAGTCTGTTCCACAGTTAAGGTTGTATGTCCCCAATCTGTGCAAGTTTGTTCCTTCGAAATTTCTATACCTAGCATGTCTCTGCAGAGATCAAAGAGGCCGTGTCTAGATGCATAAGTTCTGGATAATTTAGATGCTATCTTTGTGCAATAAACGTTTCGAGTCATTGCATTGAGGTACTTGTAGAACATTACCATATCGAATCTCGCGAAGTGAAATATCTTTAAAATCGTATCATTCAACAATAACTCTCTTATATTCTGCGCATTCGAGTAATCACAAAATTGCACTATATGGGCTACGTCGTTCCCACTTGAAAACTGTGCAACACACAACCTATCTCTGTACGGTAATAATCCCATAGTCTCAGTATCAACTGCGACACTTCGTAAATCCTTAACAAACTCCTTCGGAAGATCATTTTTATGAATATAAATCTGCAACTTGTAAAGAGGAAGGCACGAGTACTGTCCGTGGATTATACCATGGGTAACTCGCATGTAAAATACTGATTTTCACAGTCTTCTTATTTTGCTATTTACGCAACTTGTAATGATTCGAGCACGTAAAGATCATTTGCAATCTGCTTGAAAGAAGTTTTATAGAGTATTAGAAATTAGCTCTGTGAGTTGATTGTTTCAAGTATCTATTGTATTTACTCTCTTTTTAAGAGAGAGTTTTTGCGTTGCCAAAATGGCGTATTTCATTTTTGCCATTATCTTCTGCGAAGTACAAACACACGAAGTTTAAAGCCGAACAAGCATTTTACTTACTGTACACAACTGTCACACAACATCGCCATTGTTTGGCACAAGTGTTTTTTATACTTATTTCCCATTCCTGATTTTTGCCTGCATTTCCAGAATTGCAATTGCCAAATCTTCCGGTGGTGGAGGACACCCTGGAACTGTTGTATCAATTGGTATGTGCTTACCAACATCGCTAATTACATTGTCTGATTCCGCGTACAAACCACCGCTAATAGCACAATTTCCCATCGCAATGACAAATTTCGGGAAAAGCATCTGATCATATAAAGTTATTAATTGAGGAAGCATTTTTTTTGTGACGGTTCCAGCAATTATCATTAAATCGGCGTGCCTTGGACTCGAGCGAAAAAGGCAACCAAACCTATCTAGATCTACTCTGCTAGCAGCAGCGTGCATCATTTCAATAGCGCAACATGAGATTCCACATGACAAAGGCCAAATGGATTTTCCAGTAGCCCATTTTGACATTAATTCAATCGTCGAAATAAATATGTTCTGTAGCATCCTTTTGCCGGTATTATTCGTCATTTGTCGTAAAATTTTTCCCATATAGGATTTTTTATTTTTTTTAATAAATCACTGTGTAATTTATGCTCTTCATTACTTGGAAAAAAATGCCTAGGTTCGAGATTCTTAACCACTGATCTTTCGAAAAAATTCGTCTCTTCCGTAGTATCTTGTCCCGTATTAAATATGTCTTTTTGTAAAAACTCAACGGACATATGCAGGTAAACATTGGCCAGTAATTCTGCATCTATCAGGGCTCCGTGTTTATATCTCGGTGTTAAATCAATGGAAAATCTACGACACAGTGCATCGAGTGTTGATGGAGAACCAGGAAATTTTTCTTTTGCCATCTGTAACGTATCAAGGACTCTATGACTTTGAATTTGTGCAGCTCCGATTAGTGAGAGTTCATGGTTCAAGAATCCAATGTCAAATGGAGCATTATGAATAATGAGTCTTGAATCTAGAATAAAATTCAAAAACTCCATATAAATTTCCTTGAATGGTTTGAATTTGCCCAAAAAATCGTACGTTAATCCACTGATTTTAAATGCCTCTTCTGACATCTCGCGCTGAGGATTTATATAAATGTGAAAAGTTTTTCCTGTAATTTTTTTATCGATAATTTCAACACAGCCAATCTCAGCGACCTTATCCCCGTCCATAAAAGATAGACCGGTAGTCTCTGTATCTAATACCACTTCCCTCATTATATCCGATCCTTCACTTTTTTACGGCCCTTTGCCAATGGATGGCACTTGTCGTAAATATCCGAAATATATTTTTGTGCGACGTCGGCGTAAATTTGAGTTGATGAGATTGAAGAGTGGCCAAGTAATTCTTGTATGCTTCGCAGATCGCCACCACCTTCCATCAAGTGCGTTGCACAGCTATGTCTAAAAGCGTGGGGTGTAACATTATCTGACAAATTAAGCATTTTTCTCGATTTCTTCACCAATTTTTGCACTGCCGAAGGAGATAATCTACCACCAAGCTTATTTACAAATAAGGCGCTAGCACTTGGAAATTTCGATGAATTTACACAATCAATCAAAATATCTCTGATTGAATCAATAACTGGAATAATTCGTTCTTTGCCTCCTTTTCCAGCAATTTTGATGTATTCAGTAGAATTTTTCACATCTTCTTTATTCAAATTTAGCGCCTCAGTGATCCGTAAACCAACGGAATATATCAATGCAATTAAGGCTCTGTCCCTTTTGATAATCCAGTCAGTACGTTTCACAGTTGCTATTGTTTCTAAAATACTATTTATCTGTCCAATAGAGAGAGGCCTTGGAAGGTTTTTCTCTGTTCTTGGGGATTTCATACTGATTATATCACTGTCATTAATAATCTTTATTAAGCAGAGATATTTGAGGAAACTCTTGACTGAAGATAGGCCACGAGAAATCGTTTTGGCCGTGTTTCCGCTGTTTCTGCGATATAAAAACCAGCTCCTAATATCGTTTTTAGTCAGACTTTGAATATAATCCATAGAAATTTCCATCGCTTTGTATTCCTTAAGGAAGAGGAACAACAAATTGATATCGAGCACATATGAAGTGATTGTATTACGCGAAAGTCCCATCGAATTACGCAGATACTTCATCCATCCAGTAACGTATTCCTGTAAACTCGAGTGTCGCATGTACAACATCAACAACGCTTTATACCATGACAGCTATTATAGAAAACTTATAGCAAGAATAATTACAAATTCTCTTAATGACTAAAAATTGTGAAAAATATCAACACCTAACATCAAATAAAGTGCAGCATGGCGCATTATACAAAAATTTTTGTAATTTTTATTACTTCTTGGTTTTTCAAGGCTTTCGAAGTGCTCAAATTTTGAGCAAACATGTTGTGTGGCGAGAATAAGCCCAAAATAAATTTTCTAAACATTACTTGTTCACAGAGTTATTCACAACTTCCGTGAATAAGGTGAGATAATCCCGCTTTTCCCGAATTTACAGAGTAGGGACAAATAATTAAATGTGTAACTTGATTTTCGATGAACTAGTTTAACTTGCCGAGGTAATGTGGATAGCATACATTATCGATGCTGATGGTTCCTCTATCTTCTGCTCTGCATTCTTGACGAAATTTTTCACATCAAATGAAGCAAAAGTTTCGTAAATTCATCCGAAACAGTGTGAATGAACCTATGCTTATGAGTCGACTAAACCCACTGTCTAAAAATTCCAAGATATGATTTGGTGTGTTAGAATCTTCTGAGCAAGTTTTTGCAATTCGGTTGTGTTTTCCGATGAGTAGCACCATCACCTTGGGTGGAACGAAATTGAAGAGTAATGTTATTTTGGCGCCGATGGCTGGAGTGACCGATCTCCCATTCCGTAGAATTATCAGAAAGTTCGGCAATTTTCTCATGTTTAGCGAAATGGTGGCTAGTCAAGCCGTGATCCGTAGAGTGAGTAAAACTCATAGGATGATGGATCTTGGAAACGATCTGTTCACATCTGTACAGATAATCGGGGTTGATCCCGTCGTTATGGCCGATGCCGCAAAATTGAGTTTTGATTTAGGGGCAGAATTTATTGATATTAACATGGGTTGTCCGGTTAAAAAAGTGGTTAAGTCCATGGCTGGTGCCGCATTAATGAGAGATGAAAAACTTGCTGCCAACGTAATAAAAAGCGTTGTGAACGCAGTGCCAATTCCGGTGACAGTGAAAATGCGTTTAGGGTGGGATAGCGAAAGTAAAAATGCTTCAACTTTGGCTAAAATAGCGGAAGATCTTGGAATTCAAATGATCACTGTACATGGAAGAACAAGATCACAACTCCATTCTGGAACAGCAAATTGGAGTGAAGTTGGATACGTCAAAGAGGCCGTTAGTATTCCTGTAATTGTAAATGGAGATGTCACAGATGCGATATCGGCGAAAAAGGCCATAATGGAAAGTGGTGCCAATGGAGTTATGATTGGACGTGGTAGCCTAGGGAGCCCGTGGATTTTACAAGATATTCATGATGCTATTGAAGTTAATGGACAGGATTTTAAGCCGCCATTTGTGAATAAATTTGATGTTGTAAAATCCCATTTGGATTATATGTTGGAATTTTATGAGGCAGAATGCGCTATCAGGATGTTCCGCAAGGTCCTAATGTATTACTGTAAATCGATAAAAAACGCCACTCAATATCGTAAAAAAATCTGCGAAATCAATACAGTCGATGAAGCATATGAGCTGATATCCTCAATGTTTTAGATGAAGTAAAAAAGCCAATACATAGGGATAAATTGCAATAAAGCGGAAAATCTCAAGATACCGTTGCGGTTGGAAATAACCGGACTCGATGGTGTGTACGTGATAGTAAATATTCGTAACAAGATATGACTATCCCTCTTACTAAGGAATTCGCTAAATGCAATCCCCACCCCAAAAAACGTATCCTGCTTGCTCTTAGGCAAGCGACTGAAGAAGCAAGAAGAGAATCTTTAGGAGTTGATCGAAAGTTAACAGTTGTGCTTTTACAGGAGGTATTTTTTACAGCACTCTACGACTTAGGGAATCAATCAACTCCTGCGGCAGAATATATCACATATTTTCAAAAAATTTTAGTCAATTTTTTTTAATTATTAAAATTTTTTATATACGTGAAATTTTATGAAAAAAAACTACCGATATCAAGTCATCAATTGATGTGCCAATTATCGAATTGGTTCACTGTTACCATGTGAGGAAAAGGCGGTAATATCCGACGAATGGCACCACGTAACGCGAGAATAAGTGGATTCGTAAGTGAAAAGCAGAGATATCTATGTAAGAATTGTTACTGGAAGTAATTGAGAAAGGTATCCATTACTTTGTGTTCATAAGGCTACTGGTTTCGCTATTAAAAATTCGTGAACAATTTGTATTTTCATAGGTAAAACATCTCAAAATTAAGCTTGAAGAGGAATTTGTGAATTGTACACACGTATATTCAAAAACAATACAACACCATAGATTGCTGTTAACCGGCGGAGAATGTGTATTAGAAATTTATGAATCGAAATCTGTATTTCAAAACTACATCGAACATTTTATAACGAATTTAAAAACAAATTTTGTAACTTTGTATTAACAATCATAAAAAAGGAAAAATATTACCCACTTCTTTGAGATACACGAGTTGTTGATACTTAGTTAATAACAGCTTCTTTCTATCTATTTAGGATGATGTCAAAATTTTATCGAGAAACAAGCTGCGTCTCTCAAGATACGTATAAATCATCACGTTTTTCATGAATTCTGTATGTTGTTTTTCGGAATCTCACGCAGTATCTACTACATAAATATCCTGTTTCTCATTCATAAATTTTACAAAGACATCAGAGCAGCGCATCTCACACATCATTCAATTTTCTCCATTACCCTTTTACGTATTTATACATGGGACCACTAAAAATATTTAGGAACAATTCGCGATATGCAACAAACACTATTCCATGCTGGTGTTATACCTGAATTACCAAACAATAGCGAAATGAATGTAAGTGCGTAAAATAGCACCAATAGGCCCCCAAATACAACTATAAATCGTGAGCTATTAATTTTTCTGACCAGTGAGAAGATGATTGGATATGCGCAGAACACGATAAAGCTTTCAGTTTTCAACATTTTTGCGTAAATAAAAAACGGAATACATAGAAAGGATAGATGGAGCATGCAGAACAGTAGGGTGTACGCCCTACTAAGGCCCCATTTCGTCACCAGTGTTTTCGTTTTTCCCATTTCAAATTCGTAATCTCGAATATTATTGGCCAAAAGAACACAAGACGTAAGTAGTCCAAATGGAAAGGAAAACAGAATGTCACTAACTGAGAATATTCCCCTCAATGCTAAAAAGCAAGACGAGAACAATAATGGACCGTATGCCATAAAAACGCACAGTTCCCCGAGTGCTTTGTATTTAAGGCAAAATGGTCGTTCGCTATAAAATACAGAAATTCCGGCTGCGATGATTCCCGGAATTAGCAGCAAATTGGTTCCAATAAGTACGGCTGTTACACCAGAAATAGACGCCAATAAGAAGGCAATAACCCCTGTACGCAACACGACATTTGGCCGTACTATACCGGATACTAATCTGTATTTGGTATCCAGGGAATGAACATCATCGATCCCGTTTCGAAAATCTCTGTACTCGGAAATTGTATTTGTTGCTAAATGAAAAAATAGCACACTTAGAGCAACAAACACAAATGCTCCATTAATTCGAGCTGAATAGTGAAAGTTGGAGTAGATATAAGCACAAGCGATTGGCAATACCGACATTGCAAACGTGTGTACTCTCACAACTTTTAGATAGATAAGCAAGCTTGCCATACCATTGAAAATTTCTCACGTAAACAACCACGCTAGTATAATTCCTCTGAATCACACTTGCTAGCGAGACTTTTGTTACCTAATCAAATTACGAGAGACATCTCCGGAATGACCACATTGCAGGTTTTACACGATGTAATGCAACGGTTGTACGAGTACATGTGTATGCTTCGAAGCATAATGATGATGTGGATGGTATGCGCGCTACATTTATCGGATAGAAAAATTATTGGACAAAAATTACATTGATACTCTAAAACGGGAAAAGCAGTACACAGAGAGGTGCAAAATAATGAAAGAAAAAGCTTACCAAGTAGTGTATTTCACCAAATTCAACACGATATTAATGGAAAAAGAGAGATTGTATGCATAAATTTTTAACTGCCCATGTAGTTTTGCATACGTATCCCAAAATCATAACATGATCATGAAGAACAAAATTTACCGATGCGTTCGAAAAATTAAGCTACCAATGTATTCAGCACGATAATTTACTTGTGTGTAAAATTCCTAATGAAATACTAGTCGTCATTCGGTGTATTTTGATAGGTTTATTCAAAAATAATTTAATAAAAAGAAAGGAAACAATAAAATGTCAATATCAATATTACAGGCAGC
>JAITDA010000045.1 GCA_031282805.1 Holosporales bacterium | reverse complement strand
GATAATACTTTCATCAAAGGTGTATGGCGAAAAGTATAAAATTGTTGGGATTTTTACAAAACACCATGGCAAAGTTTCCGCATTGGCTTCAACATCAAAGAAACATAGTTTTTCCACTTTTTCGAGTGTTGATATCGATTATTCTTCGAGAATTACGAATACCCCAGGTTTCTGGAGATTGAAGAAAGAGGAGCAAACCTGGGTTCTTTCAATGAATTCCGAAAATCATATGCTTGTTTGTCAAAGTATGTGTTTTATACTTGAAAAGGTTCTTCCCCCCGAAGTTCCCCACGAAAATTTATTTGCTTTTACTGAATACATCGTGCGTAATTTGATGAAATTTTCTAAAACTGAGATTTTAGCCCTATACGCATACTTTGAATTCGTACTGCTCAACAGCATCGGGTTTGGAATAGATTTAAGTCACTATTTCGAAAATAGTACCATTAAAACATCGAATCCGCTCTCGCTCTTGAAAACAGAACAGTTTTTTCTGGCAAAGATTGGTAAAGATATCAAGTACTTGTTGGAGATTACAGGGAGCATTATAGAAAATAATCTTTTGCAGATAAATAATCATTTCAGATCATGTGTTATAAACTTGATTTGATGCAAAACCTCCAAAATGTATTTTGAGTTCGAGCGCAATGTACGAATTTGTTGACTTCATGTAGTTAAGCGAAAAAGCGGTTGTACGAGAAAATTGGTTAAACTCCACTGAAATTAAGAGAAAATTAATGACTTCGTTTCTTTTTTTGCATTCCTATATTTGGCTTGGAAACACGGCAAAATTTCCCACGACAAATGTGCAATTTTTTTGTATCATTCACGCATATATTTCAAAGTCAAATTGATAATAAATGACATTCAAGACCAGTACGGCTTTTAGAACTCACACGTGCAATGAATTAACGGTTGGTCACATAAATGAGATTGTTAAACTATGCGGATTTGTGCATAAAATAAGGGATCATGGAGGGTTACTTTTTGTTGATCTTCGAGATCATTATGGTATGACACAATGTGTATTGCAAAAATCTGAACCATCATTTCAAATTGCAGAAAATTTGGGTGATGAGTCGATTGTTCAAATCACTGGAAAAGTCGTCAAAAGAACTCAAGAGACAATCAATAACAGCATAAGTACAGGAGAGATAGAGGTTTACATAGATAAAATAGAAGTATTATCCACTCCGGAAAGCATATTGCCAATTCAAGTTAATGTGAGCAACGAATTTCCTGAGGAAACAAGACTTACGTACAGATACCTAGATCTTCGTAAAAAGGAAATGCACGATAACATAATATTGAGATCAAGCATCATTTCACACATGAGGTCCGAGATGATCAATATGGGGTTTTTGGAAATTCAAACCCCTATTTTAACTTCATCATCTCCAGAAGGGGCTCGAGATTATTTGGTTCCAAGCAGGGTGCATCACGGGAAATTTTACGCTTTACCACAAGCACCGCAGCAATTTAAGCAACTCCTTATGGTCGCTGGTTTTGATAAATACTTTCAAATAGCGCCTTGCTTCAGAGATGAGGATGCAAGAGCAGATAGATCACCCGGAGAATTTTATCAACTTGATGTGGAAATGAGTTTTGTTTCACAGGATGACGTTTTCTCAGCAATAGAGCCAATGCTTTACAGTACGTTCAAAAAATTTGCTCCAGCAGGATATTTTGTGACTCAACCGAGTTTTCCTCGAATTAAGTTCGATGATGCAATGCTACATTATGGATGTGATAAACCAGACCTCAGAAATCCATTAGTCATTGAAGATTTATCCGATCTTTTTAGAAACTCTGGTTTTGCTGTTTTCGCAAATGGAGTTAGCAATGGCGCAAAAGTTCGTAGTATTAATGTTCCAAATTGCGCGAAGGAACCGAGAAGTTTTTTTGACAAAATGAACGATTGGGCGAAAGAAATTGGTCTTCCGGGCCTTGGATATATTTCAATTGATTCTACATCGGAATTTAAAGGACCAATCGTCAAATTTTTAAGTACCGCTGAATTAGTTGAAATATCTAAGATAAACAAAATGAATCCTGGAGATACGGTATTTTTTATCTGCGATAATGATGCCCAAAAATTTTCATGCTTGACGAGGGTAAAAATAGCGCAGCAACTGAATTTGATCAAAGAGAATTCTTATGAATTTTGTTGGGTTGTTGATTTTCCAATGTTCGAGCATGACGACGAGGCAAACAAGATCATTTTTTCACATAACCCTTTTTCCATGCCTCAGGGAGGGCTCGAGGCATTAAATAGTACTGATCCACTCGATATTAGGGCTTATCAATACGATATAGTTTGCAATGGAATCGAACTTTCAAGTGGAGCAATCAGGAATCATGTTCCAGAAATTATGTATAAAGCATTCGAAATCACCGGACATAATAGGGAGTTTGTTGACGATAAATTTGGCGCAATGATAAGGGCCTTCAAGTTCGGAGCTCCACCGCATGGTGGATGCGCACCAGGAATTGACAGAATTGTAATGCTCCTCGCAAATACAGATAATATTAGGGAAGTTATCGCTTTCCCATTTAACCAACGGGCTCAGGATCCAATGATGGGAGCGCCAGCGGAAGTGTCAAAACAACAACTCACTGAATTGAACATTGCAATCCTACCTAAAGTTAAAAAATAATCGTACATAATAAAGACTCTGATTGGCAATATTGGTACGAACGGCAAAAAATCGGCTCAAACACAATTAAAGGCCTATTTTTTCTAATTTGGGGCAGAATCCGTATAATTTCATTTGTGGGCTAGAAAATAAATTGCATTTTACGAATACATGATTTTATTCTGTATACAGGGGTGGTTGTTCTAATCGCCCTCTATAATCACAACAATTAACCAACAATTTAAGGAGGAACAATTATGTTCAATAAAGAGGCATTCTTAGAGGATACAAAGAAAGTACATCTATCACGGAGTGAAATACCTATATTCGAATCTATATAAGATAAGGATGTGAGAAGCAGGATAGATTGCATCATCAATTATGATAAATCACGGTTTTCCAGAGCACTAAATGATATATGTAACAACGTGGTCGGTAACACAATGTTCAGACTGCTCATAGTGAAGCTACAATCGGGACAGAGGTTGAAAATCACCGATATAGGGCATGAGCAAACACTTACGGGAAACCAATTAGTAGCACAAAAGGGGAGTTCCTACTCACATGCAAATTGCACAGTGAATATCAATCTTAATGTGTATCACCATTCAGGAGTCGGAATACCAGGAAGAAAATACTATTTATTAACGAGAGCGGGATTATAGGTCTTAAAGATAAATCTTTATCTTGGTCTATGTTTCATGAATTCACACATTGCTTGCATCACGTGGAAAATATTGAAAGATATAATTTGTATTGTAAAAATGAATTTCCTGATGATAATCCGTGGGACGATATGGAAGAACAGAGAACCATCGCTGGCTACGTAGAAGCAGACGATTATGAACCCATTGATATGTACGATCCAATCTGCGACAACTGCTTCCATTTGTATGAAATCGTGGCTGAGCCACCAACTTTTAAACTGTACCGAGCGGAAGTAAAATCGATTGCATTTCGCCTAACTGTTGCTAAGCCAGCTCAACACTGTCCGGTAACAGCCAAAATAATTCCGTACCAGCCAAGGTTCGGACATATTGGCTATGCCGAAGGTTGTAAAAACTATAGTGATGAAGAATTGGAGTTATTTTACGACACCCTCAATTTTGATCTTGCGTGGCCGAAGGTATACATGTAACCTGAAAGTATAAGACAAGTCCTGGGGAGGATAATTTCATGAAAAGGTTATTGTATTTTGTTGTGTTGTACTGTCTCTGCACCTACGCGTATTGTATGGAGGAAGCACCAAAAGGTTTGAATCAGGAGGAGTCGCAACAGTTAAAATGCCGCTACAATGAAACAGAACCGGATAATTTTTACGATACAACGGAATTAGAAGTGAAACTTAGAAAAGAAATTGAAGGAGATTTAGTTGCTGAACAAGCAATGGATCTCTTTCTAAAATCAATGTTTTGGCATTTAGTGAATTACTGCGAAGATAACCTCTCTAGGATGAGTAATACAAATAAACACTTATTTGAAGAGACGCTGGTTCTGTTGGCTCCACATTTATACATTGGAAATTATACAGAAAGGGTCGTTAAACTTATTGGAGACCCAACACTCATAACCGACGCATACTTTCAAAACAAGGAATTACTCCGTGATATGTTCTTTTTTAGTGCTGTTGATATGGGGAAGCGGGGATATAGCTGGTGTATGACGGAAATAGGTGTAAGTATTTACAGAGAACTAAATATACTTGATCGTGTATTCCATCGAGAAGAGTATGATAAACGCAAAGAGGTGAATATACGTCATATAGCATATGGTGGAAAACGTACAGAAGATATTATACGACCACGTGCCACAAATGTGTGGCCAAACCTCCCAGATGCTTTCACCGCATACAAATGGACAAAGGAGTAACTGTATCTCCGACAATACCAACCAAGGTTCGGACATATTGGCTATGCCGAAAGAATTGAAGTTATTTTACAACACTCTCAACTTTGCTCTCGCGTGGCCGAAGAAATACATGTAACCTGAAAGTATAATACAAGTCCTGGGGAGGATGGTTTCATGAAAAGGTTATAAGGTTATAAGGTCATGACGTCGATTTTAGGATGGAAAGTAAAAAATACTTTATAAGTCTTTAAGCAAATGTTAAGCAACGAAAAAAAAAAGTGTGCAGAACGGGTAACTTCAGATATCAAAGGTGTAAAGAAGCCGGTCCTTTACAAGGAGCGGTTCTATGGTCTACGTTTGTAGCGTTTTTTCTACTGATCTGCGAAATCTCTTTAGAATTTCCTCTTTTCCGAGTAAAATGAAAAGTTGAACTAAATTTGGTCCGTTTTCCATATCAGTGATGGCCATTCTGATCGGAAGATAAAGGCTCCTCCCTTTAACGGCAGCTTTATACTCAACACTACTGAGTAAAGTTTTAACTATACATTCATCTAACGGAACACATATTCCATCGAGTTCTTCGATGAGCACCTTCAAGATTTTTTGACTAGGAGCATCTGGAAAATATGCGCCAATAAAGTTTTCAGATAAAATTCCTTGCCAAATGGCAAGATCCTTGTAAGATACGATATTATCCTTCACAACCTCAAATGCTTTTTCCGATATTCCAAAGCTTTTTATTTCACTATACTGTCTCGAACGGATAATTTTCTTATTTAACTTCATAATATCGTTCGTCCCAAATTTCGGAGAATTAGAACTAATTTTTGAAATATCAAAATATGCTACAAGATCCTCTATTTTCAGGAATGTTGAAACATCAAGTGAAGAACCAATGGTTGCCAGAAAATTAAAAATTGTCATTGGATCAACTCCTAAGTCTCTCAGGTTTTTTAAATTCACGCTTCCGGACCTTTTCGAAAATTGTGTCCCATCTTCACTCAAAAGGAGTGATATATGAGCAAAGCCAATACCGTAATCTGTTTTTCCAGAAATTGCTTCAAATAGTGCAATTTGTACAGCCGTATTAGTGACATGATCTTGGCCTCTTATTATGTGCGAAATTTCCGAATCTACGTCATCAACAACTGAGGAAAATGTATACAAAAA
>JAITDA010000077.1 GCA_031282805.1 Holosporales bacterium | reverse complement strand
TCCCCAACCCGCTGAAGGATTGGTGCGGATCGGTCAATTCGTATGCTACCTATACCGGTCAAGTTAATTTGCTATCGACAACTGCAAAATTTTCGCTTGACAGTTTTTTACCTAAATCTCAAGGTAGGCCAAGGTAGAGTAAATGCCACGGAATTTTATGCTGCCTCGCTTTCAGGGCTTTTATCGTCGTTATTGCGGAGTCCGTAGAGAAAATCGGCCGTTGATTGAGTGCCAACTTGCCCACGACGAAAAAATGCGGTACGGGCGGCATATAATCACGCCCAATATCTGCCGGAGCGCCGGAAGATGATGCTGGCATGGGCCTTTTGGGAGTGGAAGCCGACGCTTTATGCCAAGCTCGCCGTTATGAGCGCAATGCCCGGAGAGCCAGCACCAGGGCTGGGCATTACGAACGGGAATTCAAGACCAGAGCGGGTACAGTAAGAGGAACAAAACCGGCTTGGCACAAAAGGCGATAACAGCAAAAATACCTCTGCTCAAAACAGACAAACCGTTTATTCTATCCAAGATATTTCTATTTGTTGACAATATTCAGAAAATACTCATAATAATAGACTGTTAAAGCGTATATCTTAGTCTGTAGTTGGACAAAGACTTATTATCCTCGCATTGGTGTTGCATCAAGGACGACCATACTTTCACGCAGAAGCGGCCCGTTTTTACGCTCATTCAATTTATGCCATTGCTGGCAAGAAACACGCTTTAAATGCCTAAGAACAGTGACCTCACGTAACGCCCATCCTGTTTGATTCGCTAAATCAGCAATTATTAGATCTACAGGTATTTCAACACCAGCATAGGCAGAAGTAGAAACAACAATACACATAGATGCATTTGTTTTAGCTTTTTTCCTAAGTGTTCTTAACACTAAACATAAGTCCTCAAAATAGGCTTGAATCATTAGGGGAAGCCGAGTATTCCATAAGTCTGTGATCCTGGAAGAAATTTGTTCAAATGCTTCTTTGTATTTTGGCCCAAATTCATTTTCTACAGGATCTTTCCATTTTATTTGAACATGAGAACGAAGCGTATTGAAACGTAAATTCGCTAATTCATTCATATTTGAGACAAAACGACCTAGAAATAATTCAGGGCGATATACATCAGTGTAGTCAAAGGAATTTAGATAAGGTGGTGATGTAACGCAAAGGTCAAATTTTTTTTCAATATCAAAATTACGACAATCTCCTAGATTAACTGATATTTTATAAGAAGAGGTGTTGCAAGCTTTTAAATCATCATAAACAATACCACTTCTTACTTCAAGAGAATCAATGAAATCAAATTTGTTATATTCGCGGCTTTTCCAGTCTTTCTTATAACGCAAACACTTCCCATCCTTACTGGCATTAGCACAGTCCATTGCTGCACCAATAAGACAGAGTTTAGCAAGTTTTTGAACTGAAGAGGGTTCATTTTCGGTCGCTTTGGATGCCCCAGAATAAGCCCTGAGAACGTTTGAATTAAACAGCCATCGGTCACGCGTTTGAGCTAAGGGTGCTTTCTCAGAAAATGTGGAAAATTCTTCCAAATGTGATGGGAGTCCAGATTTGGCTCCCTCTATTGCTCGTTCAATGGCTTTAAGAAAATCGTCCTCATCGGCTTGTAACCCTTTTGTTTCGGCAACAAACCGTAAGAATGGATTTACTTCAATTCCAGCCCCAAACATATCAGATTGTGCAGCGGTTAATAGCGTAGTCCCGCTCCCGGAAAAAGGATCAAAAACCACACTGCCGACAGATAGACTAGAAGTCCTAATCATGTGCTCAACTATTGCTGGAGAGAAGGCTTCTTTAAAGTAATACCAGCGATGCCGGGGCAACTTTGCTGCCTCAAAAGCACTAACGTTTGGCAGAGACTGTTCCATTTATATTACTTCATGACACAGAGGAGCCATAAAAAATCGAACTGGCTCTTCAAAGTCAGAGCGTTGAATATGATATAGCGGGTTAAAATTAATTTCTTTATTTGCGTAATGAAATCCATCATCATAACTAAGTGAGGCTGGTATAGAATGCATATTTTTACGGCGAGCATCAAAAATAACAAGATAGCCACGAGTCTGTACAGTCGGTCCAAACTCATGTGATGAGTCGAGGTAATCTGCGAGCTGCTTAGCTCCAGATCTTGCTCTAGCTTCGGTGTAGGAAGTGTAGCCACCCACGGTATCGCTAAGTGACTTGCCTAGCCATTTTATCTCAATAATTGCTCGTCTATTTGTCAAATTCCAAGTAATCTTTATATCAACAGGGTGCGAATCATCTACATTTTGCTCTGGTCTCACTTCTGCATCCTGTAGCACACTATATAGAAATTGTGTCAATGAGTTACGCATAATATGCTCTGGTTTATTGCATAAAATTAATCTGTTATTATCCGTCCAAATATTCTTTAATATTTGGCATGTTGAGTTAGATGCTTGACGTATTCCATAATCTTTAAGTGCTTTCATTAATGATTTGTATGAAGGTCTTGAAAATATACTTGCATGAAGCTGTCCTAAAGGGTTGATAACTTCATAAATTTTACCACCAATGAAAAAAAATTCAGTTTGGTCTTTAAATAGATATACAATTGCATCTCTCGAAAGTTCAGTAGGGTCAAAATCATCGTAATTAGAAATAAAAAGAGTCGTCGATCCAGATATCTCGATAGCACAAGGTTTATCTAGTTCAGTAGTAATATGATCTGGAGATAAAACTGAGGAGATATATTTGCTTTTGTCTATATCTCGTAAGGGATCAATATATCTGTAGGCAATAATGGGATTTTTATGGACACTTGGATCAATGTTGCGATATATTTTAATTAATGTATCGATAGTTTTTAGTAAGGCACTATTTCCTAAATCACCAAAAATCCCATGCGCTGCGGTGACATAGGAATTAACGGCATTATCGCGCATTTTTTCGATATCAAGCATGTCAGACATCCATACGCTTCGAAAGAGGTTCATCCGCAACATATAGAAGCCAAGTCACCGCTGCTGAAAGCAAGTCAGGATTATCTTTTGGAAATATTGTATATAACCCTTGAAAATGCTCATACAATATTTCTATAGCAGCTCCATACAGAAGCTGCATCCCATTCTCCCGCAACTTATTCGAAGAAATAGTTGGCTCATTATTTAAACCTTTGGCTAGTGTCCCTGGTGGTAAAGCGGAGGCACTTCCACATGCTGCGTTAATATATAAAATATGATTAAAATGATAACTTTGAGTGGAAAGAAAATTATAAAATGTGTTTCCTAAGTCTGTTACTACGTATCTACCATCATTACTTAATATATGTTTTGACTCTTCAAGAAATCCGATAGCGGCACTTACCTCTGTGCTGAAAGGAGTACCATATTTTGTATGAGAAAAACTATATCCCCAATCAGAAAGAGGTCTTTGGGCATATAAACTTATTATACACGCGAGAAAAGTTAGCCTTTGAAGTTCCTGATGGGTTACCCCACGCATGGTTTCTTCAAGGTTTTTCGTGATAGCAAGGCAATCGTGTATTGACTCTGGCGTGAAGTTCACCCTTATGCCTCTAAAGAATCATTTAAAGCGTGTTGAATTTGTGCAAATGCATTGTCAAATAGATCTGTTGATTCTGTTTGAACGTCGGATAACATTGTCCATTCTGTCATTTTGATCATCTTCATGCTGCTAGACCCGCACTTACTAGCTAATGCGAGAAGAAGCTGTGACGTATTAATGTTTGTTGTCATAAGCAAATCGTGGCCGCTGGCAACAAATTGAGCGAACATTTCACCTGCTCTATTTTCATAAGCAATATCTAAAGAACCTTCAGGTGTGTCGACGAGAAGTGTTGCAGGTGAGTCACTTGATGAAATATGTTGGGCTAACGCCATTCTTAAAGCAATATCAACGAAAAAACGTTGACTTTCTGATAATTGGTGGGATTTATTGCGGGGATCGCCTCGCATAGTAAGTTCCAAATTAATTTTTTTAGGATTTTTTGCTATTAATGAAACATCTAACTTAATACCTAAAAATTTTTCTGCTAAATTTTGAAACAGCGGAACAAAGTCTACTTCTGCTTCTGCATATTTTCGCTCAAGCTGTTTCTGAAGAGAGAGTAGTTCTTCTTTCAATTTATCGCGCCTGCTATATTCTTTCTCTCGTAATTTCATAAAATTTGCACGAGCGCTGCTTAGGCTGTCAATTTGTTGCCTAATACTTTCATTCGATTCGTTGCTAATATTTTTAATAGCTTCGATGTAAAGTTCATTTTTCCCTTCAAAGTCTTTTATTGATTTTTTATACAATTCAGAATTATCTATACGCTGTTTTAACTCATTCTGACGTCTAAATTTTTCTTGGCTAGCTTCATCGATAGATATTCTTGCTTCATTTAAAAGTTTGTCAATTTTTAATAATTTTTTTTGTATGCTATCATCTATGCTATTTTTTTTTGTTACACTTGATGCGCAAAGAGGGCACGTGTCTGCGCTGATAGCTTTGTTGACATGTTCTACAATCCCTACTTGCTGTGATTTGCATATTGGGCAACATTTATCAATTACCAAATTATATATTATTGGGTGTCGTTCTATCGGTGTTTGAGAACCAATATATTCATTAAAAATTTCGTTATATTCAGCCTTATATGCAATCATTGCTGATGTAGATTGTGCAATCTTTGTATCCAAATGATTGATTCTTGATTCCGTATCTTCAATGTTAGAGATAGCTTTTGATAATTCTTCATTAAGTCTATCGAACTCAGCTTTTTGCTTTTCAAGTTCATACAAATCAAAACCAGTAGGAATTATTGATTGCTGTAGACTCTCTATTTGTTTTGCTAAGTTTGTTGCTGCAAATTGGTGGTTTCTTGCAAGGGAGCCTGCTTGCTCCATTTCACGGAAAAGCTCATCTGCACGTTCAGCATCTTGAGGGCTAACACCAAAACATATATGGAGCATTGTAGGAGACGCATTTTCGTCCCAAAAAAGTAAATGTCGACTTTCATCAAACGTGAACAAGAAGTGTTGTAAAAAAATAAACTGTTCAAATGAATGTAAACCTATATCTTCACAAATACATTCTTTGTATTTATCGTTCCTATTCCGCGATGATAGATTTGCAGTATCTAGTATTATTTCACTATTCTTTTCTATTGAAAATTCTTTCAGTTCCGAATTTGTAAAAAATCTTCTTGTAATTGAATATTTTTTATTATTAATTATAAATTTCATTGAGATGGATGATGATTCTCTATCAAGCTCATTAATACGTCCATCAAAAAAATCTTCTGTAAAAGATGTTGCTGATTTAGAATATTCTTGTACACTTAAAAATTTTCTTTTTGGCTCTGGAACAGAACCAGTCATTGCATAATTTATTGAAGATAAAAATGTAGATTTTCCAATTCCGTTAGCTCCAACGATGCACGTAGCACCACTTTCAAAGTATATTTCTACATTTGGTTGTAGTTGGTATAGTGAAAATGCCTGAAGCTTTACTTCCTCAAGTTGAGGAAAGTGAAACTGTACGCGTTTCTCAGTGTTCATATTAATCTCACTATACGTTTACATCTTGTTTCAAAAGCATGTTCGCTCATTTTTTAGGCCGCCCAAGGCGTTTAGGCGGCAAATTTTCTGAGACAGATTCAGGTAAGCTGCCATTTCGCATAGCATATTCAAGCTCTCCAATCAAAATCATCGGAGAAATATCCAGTGCTGATGCCACGCTAAAGAGGGTGGATATTTTTGCTTCGTGGTGACCGTTCTCGACTCCCTGAATAAATCTTCGTCCAACGCCGGCAACATCGGCTAGGGCATATTGCGTTATACCTTTACGAAGTCGAGCCGATTTTATTATTGCGCCGAAGCTTGTACGTAAATATTCTTGATCCATTTTTCCATTAAACGCTCTAAATATCTTCTTGAAAAGAGGTATTGGTGTCTCTATATTGAACTGGCAACTCCTTGATTACAATGACAAATATGAGCAATCAGAAAAATAAAAGGAGAGTATTGCTAAAAGAATGATAAGATATCTTCCCTTACTCCGTTCACATGGAATCTTGCGAAAAGGGCTACTGTCAGGTCAACCATATGCAAACACTTGGAAGCAACAAGCAATTTCCGCTTAAAGCGAGCAAACCAGTGCCGTTGGCGGCTATTATTGCGTTCAATTGCAACCGTTTCTTTCTTGCTTTGAATTAACTGATTCTTTGAAATTTCAGTAGGATACACATCCAAATGATCTGTGCAATAAACTGTCACATCCCACAGTCTGAGTCGCCTCATCAATCGTGCAAGTGTTTTTTGATCTCTACCGCCACATTCCCAGTCAATGAGCTGATTGGTCTCGCGACAATAAGCTTTCCAAATCCAAATTTTGTTTTTTTTAAATGTAAGTAGTGCCACATCTCATCCAGTTCAACAACAACAGCTTTTCCGGGTGCAGGTTTTGTATATGTCCGTTCGGCAAAGATTCTTACCCAACGCATGACAGTTGAAGTTGATACTTTCAATAATCTTGCCGTAGCATTAAAGGAAAGGCCCAGTGTATACAAAAGAACGGCCAGTGCCTTTTCTTGTGCGGGGCGTCCTCTCGGTGTAGCTCTTGTAAATTGCAACCCGCAGGATTTACAGCGATATCTCTGTTTATTCAGATGGGTGCCGTTTTTTACAATCTCAACGGTTCCGCACTTCGGGCATTCCTTCATACCGACCTCCTTTTTTGGTGAAGTCAGTATATATTATTGTCATTCTTTATGCAATACTCTCCTATTTCTATTGCTTGCGGGGCTGAGGGCGAAGATATCCGGCACTACGGAACAATTCCTAACAATTCTGCAGCGTTGGATTCTATGGTTCGCAAGTTGGTCGGAACAGGGCAAATCCCG
>JAITDA010000066.1 GCA_031282805.1 Holosporales bacterium | reverse complement strand
TCCATTTAAGCATTTCATAATCTTCGTTGATGAGGCGGCTATTATGTCGTATTTTCCACAACTCTTTTTGACGTATTCCAAAAATCCACCGGATTCCTTTACAAGTATTATTCCACTTGATTTTTAACTAAGCAGTAAATCTCAGAGTTTTTGTTTTGTAGGTAGTGATGCTATTTAGATGCCATGTTTTTAACATATTTTTTGTGGGGGTAGAATTGTGGCTTATAATGTATTCGTAAAATTTGTGAAAATTTAGAATTCGTATGGCAACTTTTGTATGTACGGAGTGTTATCTGAACGTGAAATTTGTACTAATACTGTGGAATTACTGAATTTACAATTGAAAATGCATCTTCAATCACTAGTAAGTAGCATAGGAGTGCCAAAATCACGATGAAGTCATTGATGCCTCCTCAAAAACGGCTATCTTTCTCAATGCTAGCTGGATACCACGACATTAAGACAACGTTGACAGAGGTTTGCTGTGCCGTGTGTTGTTTCGCAAAATGTGACATTTTTGGATATTTTCCAGCACCTATCACACTTTGTTCCAGACGCCTTTTTTATAACAACGCCGATACCAATGTTTTCGTTAATGGTAGCATTTGATGGTGGTTGTGCATTTACAACTGATGTTCCTGAGACTATGGCAACTTCATCAAAATCTACGTTGGATACGATTCTGGTTTTTTCCAAATTATTTGAATAAATGAAAACATTTGCTTCTAAACTCGAACCTATCGTTTTTGCTGCACGCTCTACCTCCAGTGCCTCTGTGGCAGTTTTACGAACCTCATGAATTAATTTCCACTCAGTAACTACGTTGTTATTATTCCAAATTTCCGGAACTTCCGGGAAAAGGTTAATGTGGATACTGCTTTTAATGGTATTTAGCTCGTAATGTTTCCAGGCTTCTTCGCTTGTAAATGACAAGGCTGGAGCAAGCCAATGAGATATGCAAATGAATAGCTCATTCATCACAGTTAAGCAAGAAAGTCTTTTGAGACTAGCTTTCGCATCGCAGTATATCGTATCTTTTCGAATGTCAAAATAAAAGGCAGAAAGGTCATTTGTGCAAAATGCGTGAAGCTCAGTAAAAAACACCTTGAAATTATACTGCTTTATGCATTTTTTCATCAATTTATTGAGACCATACAATTTACATAATATTAATTTCTCCAATCCTGGAAGCGCGTCATAACTCACCTTTTTATCAGGATCATAGTCTGAAATTACACCAAGCAAATAACGTAGTGTATTTCTGAATCGTCGGTAGACATCTTGCTGCCTTCTCAGTATCTCTTCCCCTATTCTTAGATCTTCGGAATAATCCGAATTAAGGCACCACAGTCTTAAAACATCGGCTCCCATTTTATTGACGACGTCTCCTGGGGAAACAACGTTTCCAAGAGATTTTGACATCTTTCGCCCATTTTTATCTAAAACAAATCCATTCGTTGCAACCTGTTTATATGGGGCAATTCCGGTTGTACAAACCGATTCAACGAGAGAAGACTGAAACCATCCACGATGCTGATCCGAACCTTCAAAATACAAATCAGCTGGCCATTTTAAATCATCCCTTTTTTCCAGGACATAATGATGTGAACAGGCACTATCAAACCAAACCTCAAGAGTGTCCGATACTTTATTGAAATCCCTAGGATCGTACTTCTTTCCAAGAAAGTACTCAATTGGCTTTGTGTACCAAGACTCGATTCCTTCGTTCCTAAATGTCTGGATTACATTGTTAAACACCTCATCGTCTACAAGAACCTCATTCGTATTCTTATTGACAAAAAGTGCAACTGGTATTCCCCAAATCCTTTGTCTAGAAATGCACCAATCAGGACGTTTCTCAACCATAGACCTTATCCTGTTAACGTAATTTGCTGGAATCCATGTAGTTTTGTCTATTTCTTTTAAAAGTTTATCGCGTATACCATCTATTGCGATAAACCACTGCGTCGTCGTCCTATAAATCAACGGTGCCTTTGATCTCCATGAATGTGGATAACTATGAGTTATTTGATATGCATGAATTAGATTGCCAGCTTTTTTTAATTCACCAATGATTTTTGGATTTACCTTGAAGACATGTTCACCCTGAAAATACGGTAAAGAATCAACTAAAGTGCCATCATCATTAACTATATCCTCTACCGAAAGATCGTATTTTTTACCAAGCATGAAGTCCTCTAGCCCATGGGCGGGAGCAGTATGGACAAGGCCTGTGCCAACGTCCATCGTTACATACCAGGCTGGTAACATTGGAACTTCATGCGAAAATCCCAAAATTCTCAACGGATGGTGACAAACGATTCCTTGAAGATTCTCACCAATTATATCCATTGCTGTTTCAAATTCCTCAATGCATGCATCTTTCAAGAAATTCTTAATCAATTCTTTCGCAATTATGTACTTTTCCCCATTCGCTATGATAATTGAATAAGTAGATTCAGGATCGTAGGCAATGGCCTTGTTAGCGGGAATTGTCCACGGTGTAGTTGTCCAGATGATTGCAAATGCTCCTCGTAGATTTTCGTCATCGCACCTCACAATCGGAAATTTCACAAATATTGCATCGCTCGTTTTGTCGTGATATTCCAACTCCGCCTCAGCGAGGGCCGTTTGTTCAACAACCG
>JAITDA010000015.1 GCA_031282805.1 Holosporales bacterium | reverse complement strand
GGTTTTCACAAGACTTACCAACAACAAGGAATGTTGATAAGTCAGTCAATTAGATGACTTATCAACAGTTTTTACTGTCACCAACTAAATAAATTTTAAAAATTTTCTTTCTTTTCTTGCTTCTTCTTTTCTTTCTTTTATCATCAACGTCCATGGCGGAGAGAGAGGGATTCGAACCCTCGATACGCTATTAACGTATACTCGCTTTCCAGGCGGGCGCCTTCAGCCACTCGGCCACCTCTCCGTATCGCAATGCTAACATTTCTTCCTCGCTGCGTTCAATGGTATTCCAGTGAGAATCTTGATTTTTTGTGGTTGCGCAATAGGTTTATTACAAATGAATTTGGTACGACACTGCTGTGAACAGTTTCAATTACACAGCCAAATTTTTACTTATTTGTTTAAATTGTGCGCCCAACCTAAAACCGGTGTATTCGATTTTAGGTTGGTATTGCTTCAACTAACAGGGAGGATGTAGTTTAATTCTTGAGTATGTACAAATTGCCCTTAACAATGGCTCGTGCGCCTTTTTTCACGCTAAAGCCTCCGTGTATTTTCACATTGCTATTATCTGGAATAAGCAATTGACTAGCTACTTCAGCACCCGAGGAACACTCGGTTTTTATGGGAATTGATCGCAAACCATCAAACACCACTGGCACTCTGAATGTTGCTTTACTAAGTAGTGAATTATCGCCTCGTAACGTCACGGTGTGTGAGTTATCTCCGGATTTAATAAACTCGACGCCTTCGCTTTCTCCATAGTTATGCATACTGAAGAATATTGTTCCGCTGTTGGTTACTGTTTTGCGTCTGCATCACCAAGCCGTATTGTGTATCCTTCTCTATCTGAGTTTGTCAGCACTTTGAATACATCGATAATGTTACAATCGATTTTTGTCCCGAGTTGTATGTCTAAACCTAGCGCATCCAAAGCGTTCATTAATTTTTTCTTGCCGGTAAGACCATCTGGATCGCTTGTATATATCGTGTTTCTCACATCTGAAAGGCCTTTTCCGCCACCTGTTATATCCGGCACACACTGTATTATCTCACTATTCAGTCGTACTCCGGCTTCAGACGACGAAGATGAGATGATTTTCATGCACTTTTCATGTGGAATTGTAACGGATTGGTGTACAGTAGAGATTAGCGTGTATGCACTGAATGTCAATCCATCTTTTAAAACTTCTGCGCTTTCACCGGATTCGTCCGCCCCTGCAAATTCTGACCAGGTTATATCAGCTCCAATGATGGAAACTAATGATGGGGTTGCGCTGTAGTACGGTATTAGTGAATAACCATCGCATTGCAATGGAGAATAAGAAGAGGTAGAATCGTCACTCTTCACAATCGTTGTTGATCCATCGTCACCTGTGTATGTCACTAAGTACTGCTCCGGTGTAGAGACTTGAACATTTTGGGCCTCCGGAGTGGTCGTCCAGTAAGTGCATTGTGTTTTGATATAACTATTCGGATCGAGCAACCTAAATGGATAGTATTTCAATACATCACCAGCGGGATTTTTAACATAAATCACTGGTTGTATGTATTGGTCTCCAGTTGTTTGGTTTTCTATTTTTATAAGCATTCAATACCTTTTTGGGAAATCTGTATCCGGATTTATCAATGTGATATGGCTATAGTTGCATAAACAACCGAGCGGTATCTCTTTCCCTTCCACGTCTAACGGCTTACCGTCTTTCAGTGTCACGCCTGATCCGTCACTATAGTCGCTAAAGTCACCGTCTGATACACTTGGGTAGACCCATCCGGTAGGGCCTACCAAGCATTGCTATCACTGGCTTTCCACTGTCATCAACACAGGCTAACCGTGCTCCTTTACCCAAAATTAATTCCGTTCGTTGATTCAACGTTTTAAGTCCCGCAAATGCCGCAGTCCCACTAATCAAAACTGAAACACTTAAATCCTTTTCGGTTACTGTCAGAGATTTTGTTACTTCTACATTAATCGTCAAAGGATTTTTGCAAACCATCGTTCCCAATGTGCTAGAATCGATTTGATTCTCCGGATCTCACACTCCTTCGACACCATCTTCAACGACTGTGCGTGTCGCGTGTCCTGTCGTTGTCAAGATAGTCAAGCTAACTGACAGCGTTAAGATACCTTATTTTATGCTTTTTCATATAAAACTCCTCCCAATT
The DNA here is from genome assembly GCA_031282805.1 of Holosporales bacterium. Lineage (GTDB taxonomy): Bacteria > Pseudomonadota > Alphaproteobacteria > RUG11792 > RUG11792 > JAITDA01. Next base: position 57,053 of record JAITDA010000015.1, on the reverse strand, counting down.
TACCGGTTCGCAGTGTGCTTTTTCGTTATTTCACAGTAGCCAACCGTATTTTAATTCCGATTACTTGCCTCATAAAAAAAGTTAACAAAACGTTAACAGTATTTACTATTAACAATAAAACATTTATTTTTACTGTAAAAATATTTGAAATTACTACCATGACAGAATGCACTGTGTTGATAACATCGTGTCAATGAGAAATGCATACCATCTGTTCATATAAAGCCCATATCAGATTGACAAAAAATCGCTGCTATGACAGGCTAAATGCATATTTTGGGGATAGCTTTTCAGAATAATTTATTGACCGTTTAGCCTTTAAATGTTACGATTACAACCGTAGGTGTTTTTCATCAAATAAGATATGGCTTCCCATAGATCCTCGAAAAAAAGTATAAGGAAAACCGCGAGACAGCGTACCGTGAACATTAATAGACTTAGTAGGATGAGGACATTCATTAAGAATTTCGAGAAAGTGGTGCTGGCCAAAAGTCCCGTTAAGGATATCATGTCAGTATTTTCTGCGATGCAAAAAGAGATCATGCGTGGAGTCAATAAGAGAGTTATTCACAAAAATGCAGCAGCAAGAAAAATTTCCAGAATGTACAGTAAAGTCAGAAGTGTTGTTGAAGGGACATCATCGGTCAAATCTCGGTGAGTCCAACTAAAGAGACTTTAAAGAGCGTTGGAGCTATGGTTCGCGGGGTTGAGAATGAGGTAGAGATCGGTGTTGCGGTAATTGGGGCAGGTGTTGCAGGATTATATGCAACGTATTGTTGTGGAATTTCCGGACTTGAGTGCGTACTTATTGATGCTTTGGTATTTACCGGCGGGCAGTGCACTGCATTGTATCCAGAGAAAAAGATCTACGGGGTTCCTGGGTTTAACGATGTATTGGCAAAGGGGTTTGTCGAAAGTTTGTCGGGTCAGTGTACAACCTTTGCAAAAAAGCTACTTCTTGGAAAAAAGGTTGAGAGTATATCCGTGACGGAGGACGATAGCTTTGTTATCAGGTTGTGCGATGTTTCTTCCAAACAGCAAAGTCACGTTAATGCAAAACATATTATTGTTGCAACTGGAATTGGAGACATGATTCCAAGTATACCTAGAGCAGTTTTGGAGAATAACTCTAATGATAACCCACCAGATTTTATACAACATTGTTGCATTAGAGTAGATTTTTACAAAGGCAAAAATATTGTCGTCTCCGGTGGTGGCGATTCCGCTATTGATTTTGTAATTAACGTGGCACCACTTGCTAAAAGTGTTACGTTGCTCCATAGAAGAGATAAATTTACATGTGAAGAATCGAAACTGAAGGACCTAGATAATTTACACAAAAACGGAAAGCTACAGCTACTTTTGGAACACAGTGTTTCAGGAATTGAAAAAGGAAATGTGATAACAGTAGACAAAAATTCGAAAAAAATTGTGTTATGTGCGGATCATCTCGTATTCTGTCACGGATTTTTGACAAGCTGCGGCTCTGTGTTTGGTCTTCAAGAACAAGGTCTAAAAATGGAAGGTGGTTTAGTGGAAGTCGATATCAATACGATGAAAACCTCGTTGAAAAACTGCTATGCGATTGGAGATGTGGTGCTGTACCCAAACAAAAAGAGAAACATCGTTTCTTGCTTTTTTGAAGCCGATAGGGCTGTAAGAATGATAAAAAATGAAATAGCGAGTCGTTTATCATGAAACAGAGATACATCGAAATCAGGGGGGCGAGAGAACATAACCTAAAAAATATCAATCTCGATATCCCAAAGAATCAACTCGTCGTTATCACTGGATTAAGTGGCTCGGGAAAATCAACTCTTGCGTTTGATACACTATATGCAGAAGGACAAAGGAGATACGTCGAAAGCTTATCATCATACGCGCGTCAATTTCTCAATTTAATGCCCAAACCAGATGTTGATAAGATAAATGGATTGAGCCCTGCAATATCGATTGAGCAAAAGACCATTTCAAAAAATCCGCGATCAACAGTCGGAACAATCACTGAAATTTACGACTATCTAAGATTGTTATACACTAGCATTGGAGTTCCATATTCTCCTGCTACAGGATTACCAATTCGAGCACAGACAGTATCACAAATTGTTGATTCAGTAGCCACACTTCCAGCTGGAAAATATTATCTCCTTTCTCCAATTGCCCGTGAAAAAAAGGGGGAGTTTCGTGGAGAACTGATGCTCATGAAAAAGCTTGGTTTTGAAAGGATATTTGTTGACAAAACACTCTATCGTATAGATGAAGTTCCTCACCTCACCAAAAATGTTAAACACAATATTTCAGTTGTTGTTGATAGGATATCGATTTCCCCGGATGAAGCTGATATTGATGATCTCAAACATAGATTAGCTAATTCAATTGATATTGCGTTGAAACAGTCGGGCGGCCTCCTGATAGTGAAACATTTTGATACAAAAGAGGAGAGGCTATTTTCGGAAAACTTTGCATGTCCAGTTTCTGGTTTTTGTATCGAAAAAATAGAACGCAGACTATTTTCGTTCAACAGCCCGAAAGGCGCATGTAGAGCGTGTTATGGTCTTGGATTCAAAAATGTCTTTTCCGGCAATGTTGGAAATTTAAAAAAAACGTCACAAGCAAGTGACGATTTAGATTCGGAAGATAATCTATTTGTTGAAAAAGAGATTTGCCCGGCTTGTGGTGGCGCGAGGTTATCAAAGGAAGCTCTTTGCATAAAAATAAACGAGAAAAACATAGCTGAAGTGTCCAACATGCCAGTTTGTATTGCGAAGGAGTGGATTGAGCAACTTAGAAATAACCTTAATGAAAAAGATTCTTCAATTTCTGAGAAAATACTGAAAGAAATTCAGGATAGACTGCAATTTTTGATAGATGTTGGTCTAGATTACTTAACGCTTTCACGAGCTTCGGAAACGCTATCAGGAGGAGAGAGCCAGAGAATAAGATTAGCCTCACAAATAGGATCTGGATTAACAGGAATTATGTACGTTCTTGATGAACCATCAATTGGTCTACATCAAAGAGACAATAACAGATTGATAAAAACCCTGAAGGAGTTACGAGATCATGACAACACCGTCATCGTCGTCGAGCACGATGAGGACGCAATGTATGCTGCAGATTGGATAGTGGATATTGGCCCAGAGGCAGGAATTCATGGTGGAGAAGTTTGTGCTGTTGGTAATGTTGATGCCCTCAAGAAAAATCCAAATAGCTTGACTGGACAGTATCTCGCCGGAATTAAATCAATCGAAATTCCAAAGCGACGGAGGCATACAAGTCCTCAAAGGGTAGTGGAATTGATAGATGCACATGCGAATAATTTGAAACACCTCAACGTAAAAATTCCCCTTGGAATTTTTGTTTGCGTTACAGGGGTATCTGGCTCAGGAAAATCCACCCTCGTCATAGATACCTTGTTTAGGGCGGTATATAATAAAATAAATCGTGGAATCACGAGTACACGAAATCTCGGAGAAATACGTAACACAGAGTTAATCGACAAAATTATCGATATTAGTCAATCTCCAATCGGAAGAACCCCGCGCTCCAATCCTGCTACCTATGTCGGGTGTTTCACAGATATAAGAAATCTGTATGCTAGTTTACCGGAAGCAAGGGCGAGGGGCTACACGAGTAGTAGATTTTCATTTAATGTGAAAGGTGGGAGGTGTGAAGCATGCAAGGGTGACGGAGTAATCAAAGTAGAAATGCACTTTTTGCCCGACGTTTATGTCGAGTGTGATCAATGTCACGGACGGAGATTCAACAGGGAAACACAAGAAATAAAGTTTAAAGATAAGAGCATTTCTGACGTTTTAGATATGACAATTAAAGAGTGTGCAAATTTTTTTAAAAATCAACCGTTTCATCATAAATTGAATTGTTTAAACCGGGTTGGACTTGGATATTTGACACTTGGACACAAGGCAACGGTTCTTTCAGGCGGGGAAGCTCAAAGGGTAAAATTAGCTAAAGAGTTATCAAGAAAGTCTACTGGAAACACATTGTATATTCTCGATGAACCAACCACAGGACTACATGTGGATGATATAAAAAAGCTTCTTGAAATATTGCATATGCTGGTAGAAGCTGGAAACTCAGTTGTAGTGATAGAGCACAATATGGAAGTTATAAAAACCGCAGATTGGATAATAGATATAGGACCAGAGGGAGGAGAAAATGGCGGCAATATCGTTGTTGAGGGAGCTCCGGAAGTTGTCGCATCCTGTGAAAATAGCCACACTGGTCGGTATTTACAAAAATATCTAATTGCGTAGGATGAGCGTTGAAACAACTGGGTATACGCAAACAAATTAAGAAAAGTGTTATGTTAACGGGATGTGAATTTACAGGAAAAAAGCGGAGGAAAACGCCTTGGAACTTTTAAGTGTATGTTAAGTACGCATGTGCAAGAAAGTTGCGAATTGCAAAATTTTGTATACTAAGAACTTGGATTCGATACTGTTATCTCCAGAACTGCTTGTAGATCAGGAAAAATAAGAGAATATCGGCGGCCATATTGGAGTGTATCCTGAAAAATTCTCACTACAAGTCGCGATTGATGCAACCTTTATAAAGGTTAGTTTATAGTTAGCCAAAACGAAGTATTTGTATCCAAGGAATGTATACATCGCAAAAGGGAACTCTTCAGATATTTAAAATTGTATTTGTTGTATTTCAACTTGTTGTCCTAATCAAGGATAATTTTTACTTCGGAAGCGGGGCGGCGCGATGTGGTATACTCGTCAATTGTACCACATCGCGCCGCCCCCGGATTTCCTCAACTATTCTCAACAAAATTTCTCAAGAAATGTGTTATCAGGGAGAACAACTCAGTTAAGCGCATTTCAATGTGAACTCTGAGACACAATTGTCAATCAGTGTACTCACATTTCGTATTTTACCTTACTCACAAAGAGTGTAAACAACGGCAAATGAACTGCAGTTTCAATGTGTAATGAATTACATTGAACGTTCAAATGCCAAATAATCAACGATATAAATAACCAAATATGAAGGAAAGGATTATAACAATGAACAATACTAATTTAATACAAAACTGGCACGATATTGCCAGAAAAGAACAAAAAATTCCGAATGGATCCTGGTGGCTCTGGCTGATTTTAGCGGGACGCGGGTTCGGTAAAACGAGGACAGGCGCCGAAGCAGTAATGGAGATGGTCAACAGTGGTCGCTACAAACGAATAGGCATCATCGGAAAAACAATTCGTGAGGCAAATGATGTTATGGTGGAAGGAATGAGTGGACTTCTTTCAACGACGATCGCCGAAAAAGTGTTTCAACTCGAGGAAAACAAGTTCGAAGATCCAGATATAGTAAAATTTAAATATTACAAATCGAAAAATCAAATTGTTTGGGAAAATGGAGCAAGGGCGTATATTTTAAGTGGTGATAACCCAGAAAAACTAAGAGGATACCAATTCGACTTATTGTGGATTGACGAATTTGCGAAATACAAAGATCCCAATGCCATTTGGCAGCAGGTTATGTTTACATTACGTATTGGAGATGATCCAAAATGCATAATGACCACAACTCCGAGACCCCTTAAAATTTTGAAGACTCTGTCTGAGGCTCGCGACACGCATTTAACGAGAGGTTCTACATTCGATAATGCAGCGAATTTATCTCAAAGATTCATAAAAACAATGAGGGATATGTACCAGAATACGAGGGTTGGTAGGCAGGAGTTAAATGGGGAACTTATTATGGAAAAAGAGGATACCGTTTGGAAAAGAGAGAATATCATCTACAGAGATGTAGATTTGGAAAATCTGGCACGAATTGTGATTGGGGTTGACCCCGCCGTTAGTTCGGGTGAAAACTCTGATGAAACTGGTATAATAGTGGCAGGAATTGGATATGATGACAAGATGTACGTCATCGATGATCTCAGTGGTAAGTACAAGCCACCGGAATGGGCTAAGATAGTATGCCGAGCGTGTTATGACTATAGGGCAACGCGAGTGGTTGCTGAAACGAACAATGGCGGTGACTTAGTTGAAGAAATGCTCGCAACGATCCAGCCGAATCTCCCATTCAAGAAAACTAGGGCTATTAAAGGAAAAATTGCAAGGGCTGAACCTATTTCTTTTCTGTATGAATCGCACAAGATTTTCCATATTAAGGAATTTACCGAACTCGAAGAACAGATGTGTAACTTATCGTATACCGAAAAACCAGAACATTCACCGGATAGAGTCGATGCACTAGTATGGGCAGTCTCCGAGTTAAAAGAACGTGAAAATTTCTACGTATCAACAATCGATTTTTGATATAGAACACCTCACTATCTGCACCGTATGCGACACCACTGTTATCAAATTATACTTCACCTCTTTACTAGGTAATATAGTGATGTAAACATAGCAGTTTTTGAGGAAGAGTTTCAGAAGTGGAAGATTGCATCGACACCTGTAGCATTATCATGCTTGAAAATGAGATTCAATTCGCGTTGCTTTGTCGAGAAGTATGAGGAGCATAAAGTAGTGCATCCATAACGTGATGTGTGTTTTCCGTTCGTACCTATATCAAGCTTTGGCCACTCATTTCCAATGGTACGCTGATTTCAAGGGCACTAAGTACTGTTGGAGCTATATCGGATAAATTTCCAATGGTTTTAAGCAACCTTTGTTCGGGAATAATAATGAATGGCACCTTTGCATTAGTGTGAGATTTTTGAGGACTTAAGTCACCATTGAGCATAGTCTCCGCATTTCCATGATCGGAAGTTAAAATTACCGTATATCCCGTGGCTTTTGCGATTTCTATAATTTCATGTATATTTGCATCCAGGATTTTTATGGATTTCCTCGTTGCTTCGAAATTACCAGTATGCCCAAGCATATCGGCATTTGCAAAATTGACTATAATGACTTGATGTGCAGAATTCACCATGGCCTTAATCACTTCATCTGTGATTTGTCGTGAAGACATTGCTGGAGTTGAGGCATAGTTATTAACCTTAGGGGAAGGAATCAAAATTCTGTCCTCGAATTCGTACTGGACTTCGGTATTACCATTGAAAAAATACGTTACATGTGCATATTTTTCCGTTTCTGCAATTCTCAATTGTCTAATACCGTTTTGTGATAAAACTTCTCCAAGAGTATTTTTAACCTCAATATGCGGAAAAAGAATACGAGACTTACAATCGATTTCGTCTCCGCATCTCGTCATACTCATGAGTGAAAAGTCACTTTCAATCAACATTTTTAAAATTTGCTTAATTCTATCTGTTCTGAAATTTAGCATCCAGAAATGGTCCTGCCTTTCGGCTCCACGATACCCATCAATAACAACGGGTGGAATTATTTCGTCGTTTATATCATCTTTATAAAATGCGGCAATTTGAGCCACTGGATCCGTTACAACATGGTCAGCTACCGCATTTACTAGTGCATCGTACGCAATTTTAGTCCTATCCAAATTCTTGTCTCTATCCATTGCATAAAATCTCCCCTGCATTGTGGCTATTTCGGAGACTTTTATTTTTTCATCTTTGATTGCAGTCGAAAGTATTTCGAGAGCACTACGATATCCGACATCACGTCCATCCAAAAACAGATGAGCCTTTGTTTTTATATTCATCCTCCTCAATGTATCTATAGCCCAAAAAAAGTGTGTAAGTTCAGAGTGAACACCTCCATCGGAAAAAAGGCCCATCACATGACACGTATGGTTCTTCGCGGCATCGAGAAATTCTCGTAATGTCGAATTTTTTGCTAGTTGTCCTGAGGCAATGGCGTTATTTATCAGCGGTAATTTTTGCATTACAACTCTTCCCGCTCCAATTGTTAGGTGACCGACCTCCGAATTTCCCACTTGTAAGGATGGTAGACCGACGCTTTCGCCACTGGCATCCAGAAGAGCTGTCCTCCCGGATTTGAGTAACTTTATAATGTACCTGGCTTCTAGCGTAGCGTTCCCAAAATCGGACTCACTGTACCCGAAACCATCGAGTATGCAGAGTAATACTTTTTTCATGAATCTTTGAGAATAAAAGCCGTCTAATACTTCCCACTCGCGCCGATGGTAGCAAAAATTCGCTGAATTGTCGCTTTATTAATTAATGATAATTTATGTCATAAATATCGATAATTGTCCATTTTTTCTGAAATTTAAGTAAGATGGGTAACGAGCGATTAACGAAATTTGGGTACCAGCAGCAGATTCAGAAACACGAGAGAAACTGCTCTTTTATGTTTATACCTTCACTACAAGATTTTATGAGAAAAGAATGAGAAGTCCTATACTGTGTATTCATTAAACTTTGCGTGCTTCCCATTGAATGGTATAAAAAATTATCAACGGTATTTACCTGGTTTCCTTCTCTATAGAATTCATATTGTGAATATAGTAACTGTATCTGTTTGAGATCAAGCCGCCACATTGTTTGTGACAATCCGTGTGTGGTTGATCACTATAATATCGTACATGCTAACTCTTACAAAATCACTTTGATTTCCAAAAATCTCTGATTGGAAGGATAACTGTGAAGCAAGCTCCACCATACGTAGCTGAATTACTGGCACTTATTTTCCCACCATGTGCGATAATTGCGTCACGAGCGATGCTTAATCCCAATCCCACTCCATCGCCTTTTCCATGTGTTCTCGCTGAATTTTGTTTCGTAAACGGTGAAAACAAAGCATCTGCCATTCCTTCCTCTATTCCAACCCCATCATCTTCGAATCTAATTTCGATATTTTCGTTATTCTGAGAAAAATTTATATATAAATTTTCAGCGTATTTTTCCGCATTAGAAATGATATTATCAAACGCACGCTTTAGCGTAGTATACTTTATGGACACTTCTATCCTCTTATCGCCAACTAATTTTACATTAAAGTTTCCTGATGAATGATCGGCTACCGTTTCATTGAAGAAGGCATACAGATTTCTATGTATAAATATCTCTTTATTTTGTTCAGCCATGTGTATCGTAAAACTTTCTGTTATCTTGATCATCATGTTAACATCATGTGACAACCACCATATCTCCTTAGTTTTAGGCATCAATGACAACTGCAACTTCATTTTCGTTAGTGGAGTCCTTAGATCGTGAGAAATTCCCGCCAAAACCTTCATGCGAGTATTCATCAAATCTCTAACACTTTGCTTCATCTCACAAAATGCGATACCAGCCATACGAATTTCCTTAGCTCCCTCGGGGATATACTCATTTGTGTCAATTCCCTTACCAAAGTTCTGGGTTGCTCTCGCCAATTTCTTGATTGGACGAATTTGATTTTTTAAAAAGATAAAGGCAATTGTTAGGAGAAGTACAGAAGAAACAAATCCCCAACCCAATACTATCGGTATAATTTTCATGTATAAATTTTTCCTTGAAAACGAAATTTTATACACGTCATTACCGTTGTTTGATGGAATGTAGACATCCATACGTGTATCGTGTGTATCGATGTAATAATCATTAACTCCTTTTTTTAATAGAGCTCTTTTAAGTATTCTGTACGCTTTGTGATTCTTCGAAATCCCCCTTTTCCGTAACTTAGAGTCATTGATAACTTCAATATTGAGGTTCATACTGTTTTTCAATTCTTCAATACTAGAATCGGCACACCCAGTATCCAAAAGTTTTGCAACCGCGGTCGCCTCTCCAGCCATCTGCCTGGATATTATACCAAGTACTGTTTGAGTATATTTTTCCGAAAAAATTATTCCAACTGTGAGTTGAGAAAAAATAACCGGAACAATAAGAATCAGCAAAAACCTTCCAAATGTACTTTTCGGCAAAAATTTTCTTAAAGTTTTTTGCACTTCTAAATTATAAAGGTTTAATATACAATTATTGTGTACCATGAAATAAAACATGTTTAAATAAAAACATTTAAAATTATATGAAAAAAATCCGGATAACTTGTTTTTTGTTCGTTATTTTTGTCGTTTTTCTCTCTTCATGCAAAAAAAACAAAGAGGCAATGGACTTTTCGACTGAATTGGTAAATACAAATACCTTGATAAGAGAGATAATTGAAGAAATAAATAACAATTATGCAGATGAAATTGCGAAAGAAAAGCTTGAAATTGGAGCAATTAACGGAATATTAGCAACACTTGATGAATACTCCACCTACATAAGTCAAGATGAATTTGACACATTTACCCAGCTAACAAGGGGAACATTTCTGGGAATTGGAGTTGAAATTAAGCAGATTCGAGAAGGTATAGAAATTTCTTCGATAATAGATGAAAGCCCGGCAGCAATTGCGGGGTTGAAGATTTCCGATGTAATCACCAACATAGACGGACGAGATGTTTCAGATATGAACTTTAAAGACATTGTATCAAAATTGAGTTCAGATTCCGCTCTAAAGATGAAGGTTTCAGTTACCAGGAACAAGACGGAAAAATTTGACGTAACTTTGAAGAAGTCCGTTATACAGCTGCAAAGTGTCAAGTTATATTTTCGTGGTGATATAGCTGTAATAAAGATAACTTGCTTTAACGATGGAACTTTGGTTGGGGTATCGCAAGCGATAAAAACCCTGCATAGGAAGCAATCCAAGGGCGTAATTTTGGATCTTAGAAATAACCCAGGCGGCATACTGACACAGGCAATAAACGTTTGTGATATGTTTCTTGCAAATAAAAAAATAGTTGAATTCAAATCTCGCAATGAAAATGAATCAAAAATTGTTTTTTCAGATGGAAAAGATTTACTGGATGGCCTTCCGATGGTTGTCCTAATTGATTCTTGCACGGCCTCTGGCGGTGAATTAGTGGCAGCTGCTTTGGGAGAGAATAAAAGAGCAATACTCATTGGAGAAAAAACATATGGCAAGGGATCATTGCAAAGTGTTATTCCAATTCCTGGAAAAGGGGCAATAAAACTCACAACGGCATATCTCATCTCTCCAAATGGTAATGCAATAAATCAGAATGGGGTTCCCCCTGATATTGAGATAATTGATGGAAATCAAAGACCTACTGACAAACAAGAGTCCGACCCAATAGTTCTCAGAGCAGTAGATCTCATACACGGAATATCAGCGTTAAGTGAATTAGAGAACAAAAGGTAGACAGGTGGTGCAGCCATCATCTGAAAATTTGGCGAGTGCTGACGAAGTTATGCTGCGTTGATAATGAAGTTGACCTGACGGTACAAACATCGTAGTTTTTAATGACAAGTCTCGAAAATTGTTGCTACAGTTTCAGTTTTTGATGTAAAAAACTGCGAGTTATACAAAAGAACAATCGAACCATGCATCAATATCTACTATCTGTAAAAAAATCAATAAATCGCACTGAACATGGTGATCTCCTCTTAATACTCTTTTTGCAAAATGTGAACAATAGAGGCCATTCTCTGTCCTTAAAAACCACGACGCATAATCGTTAGATCACTTGGTTGTCGATGGAGAAACAGTATACTTGTTTTGCAGATTACACGAAACGCAAAATGCGTAACTTTTGTTAAACCTATTCGCTATAGAAATATGTATAATGAACAAAAGTTTGCACTATTGGACGACCTTGAGTATTTTCGAGATGGTGATTCTATCGATTCCTCTCGTAATTGTCCTGTTCTCTGTGGCCTTGATGCCACTCATTGCTCCAAAGTTTTGGCGCAAAAGTGAGGATATTACATTCCTAGTGATTTCTGTTTTTTCGATTGCCTCTGTGTGTACGATGCTTCCTGAAGCCGGCACCGTTATTAAATGTGCATTAATCGATGATTATTTGCCATTTATTATCATGCTTTTTACATTATACGTACTTGGCCATGGAATACACATAAGGCTCAAGGCACCATCTTCTACTTTGACAAATGCCTCCTTTTTGGCTTGTGGAAGTATACTTGCTTCATTTATTGGAACCACCGGAGCATCGATGCTTCTCCTGAGACCATTTTTAGCAATAAATAAGGACAGGCTGTCCAAAGTTCATCTCATAATATTTTTCATATTTTTGATTGCTAACATCGGTGGCCTACTTACTCCTCTTGGTGATCCTCCATTACTACTCGGGTATCTCAGCGGTGTTGATTTTTCGTGGGAGCTTAGAAACATAACATTTTATTGGCTAAGCTACGTTATCGTTTGTATAACAATATTCAGCATTGTAGATAAAATTATGACGCAAAGGGCATGTCATAAATCGGTGAAACACAGAGTTTCCATAAAAGTGAGAGGTTTGCCTCACATCGTGCTGATAGTTGCAACTGTCTTCATTTTGTTTTTCAATTTTGAGCATGATTTTACGTTAAAATTACCATACATTTGCCACTGTATTGTTCCGCACATATGCTTGAAAAACGCTATTCTGCTTGGATTTTGCGTAATATCGTTCTGTTTACAAAGAAAGCAACGTGAATCTGTTGATCTCGAAGCGTTTAAAGAGGTCTCTAAAATATTTCTTGTAATATTCATCGTAATTGCTCCAGTCATTTTCATGTTAAATCAAAATTCAGATCTGATACATAGGTATATAGTAAATACTAGTAACGGTACGGACGGAGCTCCGATTTACTTTTGGCTCTGTGCCGCTGCATCTTCATTTCTCGATAATGCTCCATCATACCTGCTGTTTTTCAATATGGCGGGAGGAGATGCAGGAGAGCTAATGTACACTTATCCAAACATTCTAAAAGCAATTTCCATTAGCGCGGTTGTTATGGGGAGTATGACGTACATCGGCAACGCCCCAAATATAATGGTAAAATCTATGGCTGCAAAAAATGGTATCCAAATGCCATCATTCCTCGGATATATGACTTGGTCATGCCTGGTTATTTTGCCAATAAGCTTTTTTGTGGCATTGGCATTGAAATGAGTATGCGTGAGTTTGGCATTTGGTAATTTACAATACTCAATCTACGAAAATTGGTAAGACAATATAATCGTTAAAAAGTAGATTATAAAGAAGTGGTAGCCTCAGTTAACAACTAAAATCACTTTCAATTCACTGAAAAAGCATGGTTTCATGATTGAAAGCTTTTTAGTGTTAACTCTCCATTCTCATTTCTTTTAAGTGTATGTAAAATGCTCATTCGGTATACCATTAAATACCCTCATATGTCTCTTAGCTTGTTAATTATACTTATCTACAAATAATTTAGATCAAATACATCAAGTAATGCTACAGTATTTTTGTTAATGTTAAGTATTGCAATAGTATTCCTTGCTCCTGCTGTAAAGTATTTTACCAGTTTTCTTTGTTTTTCTTGATAATTTTCCCTATCTAGATTGCCTCTTTTATAAGTACGAACTTGCAATGTAAGGTTTTGAAATAGTGCTAATGGAGCTTCAACAGAAGATAATAAAACCAAAGGTAAGATTACTCGAGCTTTGGAATATTTTTGCAGCCTGCGAGAGAAGAGATACGGTATTGATAGTTATTCAAGATACCTTTCAACTCATGGTATATACCATGTTTGTACTCTAGATAGGCAATGCATACCAACAAACTGCGATAGATGTACGTACAAGAATAGAACACGTGGTAGGTCTATTTAGGTTAACAGGCAAAGAGATAGAGTATTGAGGAAAGACAAAGAACCATGCATACCAGCTGTACCTCAGCATTGATGGAATAAAACATACGGGGATCAAGATATAGTAGATCTCCTTTATCAGTTTCATTGTCTGTAACTTGGAAACAATCCTTTCGCAGAAGCTCTATTTTCTTTTAAATAATTATTCTAGTTTTACTATTTGTTAACAAAATATTAACTATTTTAACTTACGATTAATTTAGAATACTTGTTCCTGATTAATGTTTATGTTCAGCTACCAAAAAAATTTGATGGTACTGGTTGTCATAATATTATTCACAACATCTGGATATACCACAATCAGTCGCTCATCATCAACGGATGACGTTTCTCCTTTTGTCACAGATAGCGATACTGTTGAGCAGGAAAGCGCTATCCAAGATACAGACTCGGAACTTCGCAATTCAACTTGTAATCGTCAACTAGATACAGCTGATCTCATATTGTCAAACATCACAAAAGCACAAGACAGAATCGCTATATATGGACTAACAATATCACATCGTCATGTAGTACGTACCGCTGACAGAAGCCAAACAGATCGTGTTTGGACCGGAATACCGAGAAAATTAGAACAGCTTCACCAAGTATTTTATGATCTGAAATCGGAGATTCGAGAAAGTGATAACCCTGACATTGTTGATATCTTCATCTTACTTGACGCAAACGGTAAACTTCAGGCTCTAGCAATTATGACATTTCTCAGTGAGATCGAGCGAAGACTCCAAGCGCTGGCTAACAACGAAATACCGGGCAGTAACTTAGGATTATATGCCGTTGTGGATGTATTCGTGGGAGCCGGTACTGGTACGATCCCTGCAGCCGTAGCAGCTCTTGGAAGATCAATGGATGAGTCAACGAGGATTCTAGCACAAATACAAACGAAACGCACTATCCACAGGGTCCTTCGTTCTTTCTTGAGTTGTTGTTGGAGTGTCTGTGATACGACGGAGGCAGTCGTATCTGCGTACTACGCAAATCCACAAGATGGAGTGGACGACGATGGACAAGATTACGATGAATTGAAATATGATATGTTGGATTTCGCCAAACATGCAGATGATGGGCTGTTGCGTATCCTCGGTACAGATACAAAATATGACCTAAAAACAGGATTTGAAGCAATAGCTTTAAAAGACAACGATTCCATACTAGAGATTGTTATGAATGCAATACAAACACGTGATCAGGATACTAAAGCACGCTTGAAAAGATTCAATATCGGGAAAGTTTTCGGTAAGGCAGTGGAAATACTTGCCTTATCACCTGAGATGACTGGAGGAGAACAAATTAGTAAGGTCAACAACGCGCTTGGAGCAATATCACAATTACAATTCATTACAAAAAAACCGGATGGTTCGGAAGGTGGGGTACTGAGTGATCTTAGAGATAGCTTATCGTCAAGAACGCAGATACAACGAGATATTATTCTCGTAGATATTGTTACAAATACGTTCGATGGTTCTGTCTTTGTTCCAAGTTTTGGTTATACAGTAAAGCACCTCAACAACCATAAAAAAATCATCAATATAGAATTTAAATTCGCTATTCCGAGACATATGTATAAACCGCGTAATAGAGAACAGGAAGATGGATATATCAGCACGATACAACATGAGATTAGGGAACTATTTACAAGGGGCTCTAGTGGAACGACTACAACAGCGATAAATTTATTGATAGATTTTCTTGATACCTGTAATTCAAGGGTTTTAGATGAGATTAGATGCGATGTCACAGATTCAATACTCACTGCAATTGATTCCGATGGATAAAGGAGGAAACAGGGTGAGATTGCGTGAAAGACTCGCGACAAAGCGACTCGTGTTCATTCTTAAATACGCCTTATCACATATCCACTTAATGCTTGGTTTCACTCAAGAATTACCTCCTCTCAAATAGCGGAGCTTTTAAATTTTTTGAAGTTTTCCGACAAACCATAACGTTCTATCCATTCTAAAACGTACTGTTTTTTGCTTATAGCAATCCAAGATACGTATCACATTATCTTTCTTCAACAATTTATACGAAAAGCTACTAGATACGCAATTTTCATAAAATACCATAACGCAAAGTTTGTCGACGCAAAGCGAGTGGTTTTATGTTCCTCGTATTTATGAATTGCCTTGTTGATGCTAGCTTCGCCAAGCGGTGTTTTAAGGGCATTTTATATTTTTCGTTGCAGAGATTTTTGTATGGATCGAGCTAATCATGATGTTTAGGCTGGTGCTTACAACAATCAAACATATAAGGATTAAATTTCATAAATTTATCCCGTAGTCTAGATAATTAACGATTACGCAGTTGTTCGCAAAAGCTAAGTTGCTGGCATATTCAGTCCAGTCTTCCAATTTCGTAATACTACCTGAATGTGTCTTTTTCAAGACAGGTTTTCCAGATTACGCTATCTTGGAATATAACGGGATGAGTAATCATGAAATATATCGATTGTAGGACAATTCCTCCATTCAAAGTACAAATTTGACTCTGGTTCTTTCTGTAGGGAAATGCCACATAAATTCAAAATGTCTTCTTTAAGCCAAACTGTACCCAATCGCATGGATGAAACAAGGAACTTACGAGCAGTAGTAGGCAAGAAAAATAATCTAGGATGGAGAGATTTGAGCGAGAGTGATCGTCCCCTCTACTGAAACCAAAAGCAGCTGGCAAAAGCAAATTAAACATATATTAAATTCAGATATCTTAGGATCATCTAATCCTACGACGTACTCTTACCGCTTTACCTTTGTATGTCCTCCATATTATTAACCAGTGCAGCAAAATATCCTCTAGTTCACAGGTGTTGCCAATGGTCTCTCTTTATTGGTAGCTCAAACTCTTGATTAGCGTTTTACTACTCTTTCCGAGGAGATGATACAGTAAATGAATATGGTTATGTGCTGTGAGTGCAATGTCCGTATATCATTAAGGGACATTGTATCAAGTGTTCGTCTAAAGGTAATGATGTTTAGCATTCTCACTTGATCTACGCAAAGAAAGCGGAATGGCCAATGATCTATTTCATATTTGTAAATATTCGCTGTTTTTTGCGATTTTCCACAACAGTGTGTGCCACGTTATGTTTTACGCTTCAAATAACACATTATGGCGATGCGTTTTGAAAAACTCGCAGAGTGTTAGTATACACGGTGGTTATTTAAAATAATCCACAAACCTCTTGATTCTCGAGATTGATTCTTCCATGCCGAGGATTTCAATGATTTCAAAAACGCTTGGAGAAACGAGCTTACCACACAATGCTCCACGAATTGCTTGAGCTATCTCTATGAGTTTCACGTTTTTTTTCTTTGCCAATTCTTTTACATATTCGCATAGAGGTTCTTCCAAAAGCGGAGTCGTGGACTCTATGATTGAAATTACATCCAACAATAACTCTATATGTTGCTTTGTCGAGTACTTTGTACATGAATCATCAAAATTACTCGGAGCAGCGATATAAATGCTGGCGAGATCAGCCAACTCAATTACAGTCTTTGCTCTTGACTTAATGCCATTCATTCCCCTCAAAATTCGGCTTCTTTGAATTTCACTAATCTCACACCTGATGAAAGGCAATGTGCGCTCCAATAGTGATTCATTGCTTGCCTCCATTATGTAATGTGAGTTAAGACTTCGCAATTTTGGGGTATCGAACCTCGAAGGGGACTTCCCAACATTTTCAAGTGTGAACCATTCAATTGCCTGCTCTCTAGAAATTATCTCATCATCTCCGTGACTCCAACCCAACCTCAATATGTAA
This sequence comes from Holosporales bacterium, assembly GCA_031282805.1. GTDB lineage: Bacteria > Pseudomonadota > Alphaproteobacteria > RUG11792 > RUG11792 > JAITDA01. Next base: position 39,753 of record JAITDA010000015.1, on the reverse strand, counting down.
TTCGAAAGGGCTTCCGGGAGATAGCCGAGATCTCTATAATCATCAGCACTTGCAGCTCCATGCCTCTTGGATAGTTTCGCTCCATCTGGTCCGTAAATAAGCGGAATATGGCCAAATTTCGGCACATTCCAGTGACATGCGTTGTATATTTGTATTTGCTTAAATGTATTCGTTAGATGGTCATCTCCCCGAATAACGTGGGTAATTTCCATATCGTGATCGTCGACAACGACGGAGAGCATGTATGTCGGAGTACCATCTGATCTGAGTAATATTAAGTCATCAAGTTGCGAATTGTGAATTGTCACTTCACCCTGTACTATATCATCCACTGTGGTATTTCCGGAATATTCAGTCTTCAAACGAATTACAGGATTTATACCATCAATTTTTCTGTTGCTGTTGCGACACGTTCTATCGTATTGGTAAGATTTTCCAGATTTTACGGCTCTCTCTTTCTTGGTGGCCAGTTCCTCCTGTGAGCAATAACAATGGTATGCTGCTCCATTTTTTAAAAGGTTATTGGCAACTTCCTTATGACGTTCAAGTCTATTGGACTGGATGACAGGCTCCTCATCCCAATCAATTTTAAGCCATTTCAATATTTCAAAGATTGATTTTGTATTTTCAGTGGTAGAACGTAAGCTGTCTGTATCTTCTATACGCAGTAAAAACTTTCCACCATGATGTCTTGCAAACAGCCAGTTAAACAAAGCTGTTCTTGCAGATCCTATATGCAAAGATCCAGTCGGACTTGGAGCGAATCTGACTCTAACTGACACTAATCATCTGCCTTGCCGGACTCGTCTTCATCAAGAACTGTATCCAAATCTTTTAATGCAGCCAAGTCTTCTTCATCCAGGTCTATATATTCTTCCTCATCTTCAAGTTCCTCTGCAAAAAGATTAACTGTATTGTCTTGGTGATTTGCGTCAATGACCCCTCTGTTTTCATCAAGCAACCCACGCTTAGTTAATTCCTTTAGACCATCGAGAGAGAGAGCCTCTTCAGCGATTTCTCTAAGCGCGATGATTGTTGCCTTATCGTTGTCCTTTGGAACCGATGGCTGTGCACCCCTTTCAATATCCTTTGCCCTCCTAGTTGCCATCAAAATTAATTCAAATCTATTTTCAACTTTCTCAATACAATCTTCAACTGTAACTCTTGCCATTTTCCAAAAGATCCTTTTGGTGTACACACTGCAAGTCTAGCACAGGCTTTTGAAGTTTTAAACTAGTTAAATGTTCTTCGTTGATTTGTAGAAAGGTAGTCATACATTGGCTAAAAAAAGCAATTACACAATATATTTGCTGAAAGGGAGAGATTATTTGATATTGAGTAAAAGTCAATTACTTAAAATAAGATTACCGCAAATATAACATAATGCATTTTTTTCCTCACTTTTTGATCGTTAGTCAGCCTATTCCACTAATGGGTTACTTTGTACAGCTCGTCATCCAGGTGTTGAGCTCTTTCTGAAAGATGATCCCAATCATATCTGGATGCTTCCGTTGCTAAACTGGCTGCAATGTCATACATCAACTTCTCCAATTTTCTCAGTCCGTTCCGTTGATCTATAGTCTCTTGACTACGAAGTCTTGCTATCAAATAAGTCGTTTTATTCCTTAGTTTGTTGCGCTCTTTCTCTATCCAATCTCATTTTAGGTTCTGAGCCATATGAATGTGGCTGTGGATTCAAAGTATCTCAGTCTACCTCTCAACTGTTAGCAGTTCCTGCTGGATGTTCCTAAGTTGATGTACTTTAACACCAATCATGGTCTTCGTGGTTTTCAATGCTGAGGACGATATGCGTTAATCTATCGTTCATTAATATTGTGGATTTGTGTTTCTAGCTCTCATACCCTTAATTGTCTACATCATATTTCATCTGTCGTTAGTAACAAGCCCAACACCGTTGTTGCCAATATCAATCAATGAGCCTTTGCACATCAGGAAAAAATGGGCAGCATATTCTAGTGAGGGAATGTCAAATGAGTTCCTGGTGGCGATTTCTAGCTTGGAATTGCGTTCTGCCAACTGTTGTTGACTTTGTAACGGCCTACCTACCCACATTCTCGCTACTTACTCCATTGTTTCACCATTCTTTGGCATTTTTTCGTGATCTTCATGCAATGGCATCTTCATATACGTTGGTACACTAAATTATTCGTCAAATGAACTTGCGTTACGAATGGATTAATAAATCTTTAAGTAGACAAGTAATATCTGGTTTTATTCAGTTATGGATTATACTATAATGGTGTGATGATGGGTGTTTTTTATTCAAGACAATATGGAAAGTTCTCCGGCGTCAAGTGTAGCCTCTGATATAGTGAATAATCTGCCGACGCAGGATATACTTACAACCAGTGGAGCAACCAACATGGTAGCCACAGTTCACGATTCGTCAGTGTTTGCAATGTTTTGGAATGCTGGTTTTGTAATAAAGGTTGTTGTACTGGTTTTATTGGCGGCATCTATTTGGTCTTGGACACTCATAATTGGCAAGCATCTGAAAATGAAAAAGCTTGCGCTGGATACAGATGAATTTGATGACCAATTTTGGTCTGGCGTTCCGTTGGAAACTCTATATAAGGAGTTAAGGGATGATGCCTTCAACCCGATGGTCAATATTTTTTGCGCAGCGATGGCTGAATGGGGGAGATTTTTGAAGAGCGCTCAGTCAAGTGATTCGTCAGCGACAAAACTACTTGAAAGACGAATTGATAGGGCAGCGCAAATTGCAATAAGGAAAGAGGTTGATGAATTAGAGAAGGGCCTTGGTTTTCTCTCTTCGTTGGGAACAAATGGTGTCATTATTGGGCTTTTTGGAACCGTTCTTGGCATCTTGAATGGCTTCAAGGCAATTGCTATTCAACAGAATGCTAGCATAGCCGTTGTTGCGCCAATTATATCAGAAGCATTATTTACTACAGCGCTTGGTATCGTTGCTGCAATTCCAGCAGCTGTAGGATACAATAAATTGATGAACGATACGAACAGGTATATAAATAGGCTAGAGACATTTGCGGAGGAGTTTTGCTCAATTGTTTCGAGGCAATTTGATGAACGTTAGGAACGGCAGTAGGCGGCAAAAGGTACAGGTTTATATCAATATAGCCCCGCTCGTTGAGGTTATGCTCGTCGTGATCATAATATTCATGATAACTGCTCCGATGCTTAACGTTGGTGTACAAGTTGATCTCCCACAAACAAAAGCAGCATCGCTAGCTGAAACGAAAAATGCTCCTGTTATTGTGTCTATTGACAAGGATTCTCAAATTTATATTGAGGAAGCAAATGTTACGTTGGATGAATTAATTCAAAAACTGCCAATGATTTTAGAAAATGGGAAAAGTGACACTGTGTACATCAGAGGTGACAAAGACCTCCAATACGGAGTCATTATGAAGATAATGGGGTTCATCTCTTCAGCTGGTGCTTGTAAGGTTTCCCTGATTTCTGAAGTTGACTCAACAAATCATATTTCTTCGCTAAACAGTAGTTTGAAGGATAAATCGAATGGGTTTTCTGGAAGAAAGAAGGTTGACAAAAAAGGTGTGTAATGAACAAAAAACCGCTACTAGTCTCATTCATTCTGCATGTCGTGGTAGTTTTGCTCCTCTATGCAGATGTTGGTAGAATTTTTTCATCAAAAATAAAAGATTCTGGATATGCTGTTTTCGATTTTGTTGAGCTGGGAGACAAGAGTAAGGCTCCTGTTCTTTCAAACCAAGAGGGGAAGTTGAGCAAAACGAAGTCGAATGCTTCAGATGAAGCACCAGATACTAGTATGCAGAGTCCAGCGAATTTACCAGAATCGAAAGAAGAGGTAACGAACAGAAGTGATACTGATGATGGAGAAACTCCAAAAGTCGTAGTAAAGGAAAAAAGGAAGAAGCAAACACAAAAGCCACCAAAAACTAAAAAACACAAGAAGGAAGATTGGAAATCAAGCAGCAAATCCCAAACGAAAGAAAAGGCAGTTGTCAATTTGAAAAGGGACAAGAGAAAAAATAAGGTGGATCCTAAAGCTGCAAAGAAATCTTTTAGTAGTATACTAGATGACGCTGCTGCTACTGATGATAATGAAAATAGTGGCATTAAGGCTGAAGAGGTGGGAGATGTATTAACTGCTACTCAAATCGATTTAATTAGGCAAACGATACGAAAATGCTGGCATTTTCCTGCTGGATTGAAAAGTGCTGAAGATTTGGTGGTTGACATAAAGATGGAACTTGACCAAAGCGGTAATGTCACAAAAGCGGAAATTGTAGATACCGATAGGATGAACAGTGATCCAGATTTCAAAATAGCTGCCGAGAACGCACACAGGGCAGTTTTAGAGTGCAGTCCGCTTCCGCTTCCAAAAGAAAAGTACAACGAATGGAAAAATCTGGAACTAAGTTTCAATCCAAAAGATATGTTGAACTAGTGGAGTCTTTTCAACTTTTCAAAACAACCCTGGGATTTGAACTCCTCCTGTGATATCTTTCATGCCGTCCTCGTAGATCCTGTCGGCCTGTGTTTTTGCATCATTTAATGCAGCAATAATTAAGTCTTCCAATAATTCTTTCTCTTCTGGCGAAATTACTTTTTTATCAATTGATATCGATTGAACATTCCCCTTCACAGTCATTGTGATATTCACCATTCCAGAGCCTGATGTGCCCGTTACGATTTCTTTTTCAAGCTGTTTTTGTGTCTCAGAAACCTTTGCCTGTAATTTTTGCGCCCTTGCCAAAATTTGTTGCATATTATTCATACATCACTTCCTTATCATTAGCCCAGAAAACTGGACACCATACGAATCTCCCTGCCGTCTACAACTAAAATAATTGTCGTTTGATGTCGTGTCAATACTTATCTTGGAAACCACTTTAACTCCAGCTGTCATCAACTTATCCACAATCAACAGTGGCATATCAAATAATATTTTACTTTCATTCCTGTAGATGTACTTACTATTTATATATTTTGCAACATCAAATTTTATCTCGAAGTACCTCTTTTGCACACACGGGCCAATTGCAGCAACCATGTTTCTACAACCGAAAGATTTCATTTTACTTATTGTATTTTCAATTATTGCACCAACAGCTCCTTTCCATCCCGCGTGGATTACCGCTATGTATTTTTGTGTTTTATCACAAACCAACACAGGAGCACAATCTGCAGTTGTTACTCCGATCAATACACCTTTCTCATTCGTTATTATGGCATCTCCCTCATTAACTGTATCTTGTTTAGTATCAACAAATGTGTAATCTTTCTTATTTTTTGAATCGATAATGTGAACATTATCTCCGTGTACTTGCTGCAAAATTACTATATCAGAGAGAGTAAGTCCAAAATGCTGTGCGATCTTCTCACGATTTTGCAAAACGGCTTGATTATCATCTCCTTTTCCAAAACCAACGTTAAGTGACTCAAAATTACCGACGCTATTTCCACCAGTTCTGTCGAAAAAACCATGGTCTATAAATTCGATTTCAGATAGCGTATCAGATTTAGTGACATTCATTTCATAATCTCCTTAGATTATTTTCTAACCAGTGGATATCAAAATTGCCACTGATTATATCTTGATTTTTAATTAATTTTCTATGTAAATCTGCTGTTGTGAACACGCCATCAACAATTAGCTCATCAAACGCGCACTGTGCTTTTGCCAGGCACTCCTCTCTGTTTGGTGCATGAATTATTATTTTGGCAATTAAACTGTCATAGTATTGTGGTACCTCGTAATTCCTATACACATGTGAATCTATTCTAACTCCATTGCCTCCTGGAAAATACAACTCTACAATCTTTCCTGGAGATGGCATAAATGTTTCGGAATGTTCTGCATTTATCCTAAACTCAATAGCATGTCCACAAAAATGTATATCAGATTGCTTAATCGACAGTTTTTCTCCTGCTGCTATTTTTATCTGTTCCTTCACGATATCTATTCCGGTGATCTCTTCACTAACACAGTGCTCAACCTGTAATCTCGTATTCATTTCCATGAAAAAGAATTCACCTTTTTCATACAGAAATTCTAGTGTTCCAACCCCGACATACCCAAGTTTTTTTATCGCAATACTCACCTTTTCAGCAATTTCATCCCGTTTTTCCCGTGGTAACGCAATTGATGGTGATTCTTCCATCAACTTTTGGTGATTTCGTTGTATGGAGCAATCCCTTTCACCGAGGTGAATCACATTCCCGTAAAAATCTGCAATTATCTGAATTTCTATATGCCGTGGATTGACGAGATATCTCTCGAGATACACACTGCAATTTCCGAAATTTGCTTCTGCTTCGGAACGTGCCATCTTGAATGCATTTTCTACCTCATTTGGAGAATTTGCGATTTTCATGCCTTTTCCTCCTCCACCGGAAACCGCCTTAAAAAGAACTGGATATCCAGCCTCGTTTGCAAAATTTGTTGCTTCGTCAATACTTTTTACATCACCATTTGATCCATCTACTACTGGAATTCCAAGTTCCTCCATAGTTTTTTTAGCCGTTATTTTATTACCCATAATGGCAATATGTTCAGGTTTCGGCCCAATAAACGTCATCCCGTGCAGTGCAACAACTTCTGCAAATTTCCCATTCTCAGATAAAAAACCAACACCTGGATGAATGGCATCAGCACCGGTAAGCTCAGCCGCACTGATTATTGCAGACACATTAAGGTAACTGTCTCTTGCATTGTTTGGACCAATACAAACACTTTCATCAGCAAGTTTGACATGCATCAGCGACTCATCAACAAGGGAGTGAACGGCAACCGTCTTAATTCCCATTTCTTTACAAGCTCTCAAAATTCTCACAGCAATATCCCCTCTGTTCGCTATGAGTATTTTTTTAAACATTAACTTTGCTCAATAACGAGTAGCAATTGCCCAAATTCAACTGGGGCGGCATTAGAGACGGCTATATGTATTACCTTTCCAGATTTAGGTGCCTTTATTAAATTCATTACCTTCATCGCTTCAACTATCAATATCGGTTGCCCCTCGTGAACAATATCACCAACCGCAACAAAATTCTTGGCTCCTGGCTCTGGAGAGAGGTAGCACGTACCAACCATTGGAGAAGTGATAGCTCCTGGGTGACCGGCATAATTGTCGCTTTTTTCATCAAGTCTCGCGGTTTCAGTCTTGCTCTGTGTGGTATCCACTTGCAAATTGTTGGAAGCTGGCATGTAAAAGTTCTCATGCCTAACAGCTGCAACGATCTTTATCTTCACGTTCCCCTCATGGTACTCCAACTCCCTCAGGGAATGTCTTTTTAAGATTTCGGCCAATCTATCAAATACAGCTTCATTTATTTCAAATCGCGGCATTTTCACTCCTTCACAGTGAATCGATATCTACTTGCACTTAGAACTCCGTTGCATACCAAGATGATCGACTATTGCATGCGCTATTGTATCAACATCATCCTCTATTTTAAAGAGCTTTAGATGCTCATCGATTATTGTACCTTCCTTTAACACTGACTCACTTAACCAAGACAACAGCCCATGCCAAAACTTCATACCAAATAGGTATACCGGAATTCTTTGAATCATATTGATTTCCAGCCTCACGAGCAAGGAAAATAACTCTTCAAAAGTCCCAAATCCACCGGGAAAAAATACTATAGCGTCGCTGTTTCCTATTAGGGTCAACATTCTCACGGAAAGCGTATTAAATGTAAAATCGCCATGTTGGTCCAGAAAAAGATTTTCATTTGCGTCATCCTTTATGTATCGAACTTTGAGCCCATATGACGAAGTTTCACCATTATTGACACATTGAGCCCCTTTATTTCCTGCCTCCATAATGCCTGGGCCGCCCCCGGTTGTGATTGAGATTCCGTTTTTAGATAAAGAAGTAGCCAACCTGAAGGCACTTTCATAGTATACCGAATCTGCAGGAATCCTACTTCCACCAAGAATAGCAACAAGGCCTTCAGTACGAGCAGAAATTACCCGACTAATAGCCAGGTCGTTCAAAAACGCGTCACCTCCCGACGACAATTCTATGGAGTTAGGTTTTTTAATCACGATAAATCTGAAGCTTTGTTATCCTGCATACCCGATAAGCACAGAGAGCATTTGCGTTATATATTCCGGATTCTTTCTATCCAGCTCTTCGATGTCCCTACCTTCAATTGAACGAATTTTAGCAATTAAGTGTTTTTTCGCTAATTCGACGGCTTTCTCTCTCTCGGCGAGTCTCTCGAAATATTTCTTTTCGTTCTCGTTTGATAATGACGGCAAAGTTACTGGTCTTCTGTTAGCAACATACACTATTGCGTATTTTTTGTTTTTTACGCCAAATTGTCCACCGTCTAGATTAACAACTTCCTTGCAGCAAGTCCCCGGAGCAGTACGAGCCAACAGTGCCCAGAGCCCAGGATCAGTCCCTTGCCTCTTGATATACCCAAGATCAGCTGTCTCTTTTTCCTTTATTGCAGACCTTTCTTTATACATATCTCCAAATTTTTCTTCACCAGCATTTATCGTATTCAGCTTTTTAGAAGCATCCTCCTGCCTAGTGAAAAATATCAATTTCACGGCTATTTCGTTGTCATTCTTTACATCATCCGGTATCGATTTTATCGCGTTGTTATACGTACGCTTGATATCATCAGGTTTCACCTTGATGTTCGCTTTGAAGTACGCATGCTGAATTTCCATATCATCTATATCCTTCAATTTTTCTTTCACCTGCTCATTCTTACAATAATCCAATGATTTGACTTCTTTTGCAAGAAGTTCATCATCCACCATCAATTTTACAGCGTATGATACAACCCTTTTATTGGAGATGTTAAACTGTTGGGCCATAGATTTGAATGTTTCATCTGCCAACGACTTAACTTTAAAAAACTCTTTAAGTTTCTTAACTGTAATTTCTTCACCATCCATCTTTGCAAGAACAGTATCATCCTTAGCAACTAATTCGCCAGAATCATCCTTTTTATCACCACCATGTTCAGCTGTAGCTTCAACTGGATCAACTTCTTTGCCATCCAAATCAAAAATCTTGACGTTGTATTTTTTGAACAACGTTTTTGTATATCTATTTGCGAACTCCTTCATTGCAACATTATTTTTGAATCGTTCCGCAAACTCTTCATTAAATTCCTGCTTTTTCGCATCACCTATTGATTTCACGAAGAAAAGCATATATGCGTCATTCAACTTGAAAGGACCAACCACGGAATTTTTTCCTTGTTTTGAAATAGCGTCTCTGATCTCAGGTGGAAATATCCCCTCAGGACGCGAATCCATTTCCATACTTTTAACAACTGTAGAGTGCGTAGCTAAAGCCTTTTTCAGAGATGCTTCATCTTTCACATTTTTTCTTATGTCATCTGCTACCTTTTCATCGTTTGTTGTGATGGCAGTCAGCGAAAACTCTTGCGTTCCCTCAAAATTTTTTTTCCACACTTCATCATAGTACGATTTCAATGCTTCGAACGTCATTAGCTTTTTGGCCTCGTCATCTAACAACAAGAATCCTGCTGCTGTAATTCTCCTTTTCTCTATTTGCCGCTTGACTTCCTTCTTATTAGCTATACCAGACTTCTTAGCCACTTCTGTCATCACCCGATTATATCCATGCTTCCACGCCAAAAACGACTTTATCTCGGCTAGTGACATCTTAGCCGATAGCTGATCTGGAATCTCTTCGAGATCCTTATTTATTTCTCGCTCTAAAATCTTCGTTCCATCTTTAAACAAGACAACAACCTTTTCCTTGTTTTTATCTGTTTTCTTATCGTCCGCAAACACATTGAACTGCGCAAAGGCAGTAACAAAAACGGCTCCCAACATCGCGATACTCAACAATCTTTTCATCTTAATCTATACTCTAACCTGATCAATGCACACCACATTGTATCACAAAGCGCATACAAGTTAAATACTGCTCAGTAATCAATATTATAATTTTGGTATTTCACTCTGAAAATTCCAAATACATGGCATTCTTAACACGTAAAAATTGTATACGCAAGTTTACATCCAGAATTTATGCCTGCTAGGTACTTACATTTTCTTGTACTTTGGGGATACACTTTCCCCCATTTGCCTTGATATATATTTTAATCACGTGCTACATTAACTGGCAGACATCGTTTCACAGTCGTTTCATAACATGTTTTCCGCCCTCTCAAAAAAGCTAACATCCATAATAAATGGACTTAAAGGACGCGGCATCCTAACTGAAGATGCTGTAGATAGTACAATAAGAGAAATTAGAATTTCGCTTTTAGAAGCAGATGTTGCCCTTAGTGTTGTAAAAGCATTCACAACAAATTTGAAGGAGAAATTAGTTGGAAAAAAAATTATCAATACAATAACTCCTGAACAAACAATTATAAAAGCTGTGTATGACGAGTTGGTGGACTTACTTGGAAGTAGTGAACCAATATTGTACGACAAAAAAGGAACAAATGTACTTGTAGTTGGGTTACAGGGGACTGGAAAAACTACAACTGCTGCCAAGTTGGCAAATCTGTTAAAAACAAAATTCAAAAAAAATGTCCTCTTGGTTTCCTTGGATACGTATCGTCCGGCCGCAATTGATCAACTGCGGAAAATAGCAAATAGCAATTCAATAGATTTCTTTGCTGATGTTAACTTGGAAACTGATTCTCCAATTACTATTGCCAGCAAGGCAATCAATAAACGGCTATCGTATGACATTACAATATATGACACCGCCGGTAGGCTGTATCTTGACGAAACAATGATGACAGAGGTTGCAAAAATCAAAGAAATCGTCTCTCCAAACGAAATTTTCCTGGTAATTGACAGCATGATGGGACAGGATGCAATTAATACAGCAAGAGCATTTAATGAATCTCTCAGTCTTAGTGGCTTGATATTAACAAGGGTCGATGGAGATGCGAGAGGGGGAGCGGCTTTATCCGCAAAATTTATCACAAACTGTCCAATAAAGTACATGTGCACTGGCGAAAAAATAGGTGATATAGAACAATTTCACGCTGACCGTGTAGCATCTCGAATTCTTGATAAAGGCGATGTTCTTGGATTAATTGAAAATGCGATGGATGCAAACATGATTGATGATGTTAAAGATATTGCCATCGGAAAAAACTTCGACTTGAACGGTATGGAAAAATACTTAATGCAGTTGCAAAAAATTGGTGGTGTTAGTGGATTTTTAAAATTTATTCCCGGTATCGGCAAACTGAAGGAGCAATTAAATGCTTCCGGCATGTCAGACAAGACAGTCAACAGGCAAATTGCAATCATTAGGTCAATGACAAAAGATGAACGCCGTGATTACAAGGTATTAAATTCTAGCAGAAGAAGACGTATTGCAGCCGGATGTGCCCAAGAAGTCGCTGACGTAAATAGGCTGATAAAACAATTTGAGCAAGTTAAAATCATGATGACCAAGCTTCAAAATCCAAAGGCTATACAGTCATTTGCAGGAAAATGGGGAAAGCGTTAACCGGCACTTGGCGAAGTACTGCAATGCTAAACTTGTTACAACCCTTCGTTAACCAATGCCCGCTGTCTTCATCACTATTTCAAATTTCTCTCCTGATTTTGTCACCGTTCCGAGAGAATTGTACACAAATGGGAGATTTATTTTTCCATGTCCGAATTTATCTGTTTTATACACGGGAACATTGATCCTGTCGGCAAAATTCTTTAAAACGTTAGAAACATCGCAGCTAAAGTCTCCAAATATGATACATACAACTCCCCTAAAAAGCCCTGCATTTTCCATGTGGGTTAAAGTACGATCGAGGTGATATCCCTTCAATCCAACATCTTCGAGAAGTACGATTTTGTTGTTAGTTTCAATTTGCCATGAAGTACCAATCGTCGTTACGATGCAAGTCAAATTTCCACCTGTAACTCTTCCAACAATATTTGCTTTTGTACGTGCTGTATTATTCATCGGTGTTAATCCCGTCATTTTTAGTTCTTTTATTTTTCCACGTAAAAAATTAAACAACACATCGTATGAATCGCGCGACTTATCGTTCTGTGCCACATCTTTCAACATTACGCCACTGATCGCAGTCCAGTTGTATTTCTGTGAAAGAAAGATCAAGAGAGGGGTTATATCGCTGTATCCGATTATCGTTTTCGGCACAACAGTTGAATAATCGGTGTTCACGATATCAGGCATTATTCTGCTAAGCCCGTAACCACCCCTAAGTGCCCAGATGATTCGATGAGGAGACGCTAATGAGTTGCGTAAAATTTTAAACTTTTCTCTCTGATTTACGAAAACCTGATCATTTGAAGACTTTGTGGATATTCCGCTTTGTTCAACGTTTTGTCCAGTTATATTGAGAATTTTTTTATAAACAGCCGCACAGACACCACTCGATGGAGCAATTATTTCTATGTCAAGATTGCACAATGAGTGAGCAAAGGCGTTGAACGTTAAAACAAACAAACACAGTAAAATTTTGAAATTCAATTGAATCTCCTCCTGTTAAGACGGCAACCATGCTAGCATAAAGGTACGTTAATTTCTAGTATCACGGTGGTATAAGTACGTAATATTCATTATGAGGTATCGCCAACATGACAAAGAAACAATCATTCGCGATGTAATTATGTTCCCAATTTACTTTCGGTGAAATTTTTCCAAATCATGTGGTAGCTATTAGTAATTTGGTTGAAAATTATAGATGAAAACTTGTTACGTGAAGATCAGCTACCAATTCGTAACACACGGTGCAAAATGTCTAGGAATGATTCAGCCTTTAGAAAGTATATTCAGCATCATTGTTGAGGATGGATGAACTGTGGCGGTAATATGAAATTTAAAAAAAAAAAGAGTAACCTGTCGTAGACAACAACTAATCACCATTTTCAACCATATTTGGTGAATTGAAGATGGCGTTTAGTTGCTTTCTACTGTGATCCAAAATTTTATTCATCATGTCTTAGGACGCTTTTTTCAAAGATGTAGTTATTTTTAATATCATTTTTATTACTGCAATTTGCCTTGTCTATTGTTTTTTAAGAAAAAATTGTTTTAATAATTTCTGGAATCGTATCTTTATCTTGAATTATCTTAGCCACTTGTGATTTGAAAATTTGCATTATATTCCTCCACATTTCTTCAGATGCCATGATTATGAATACTAACGCTCGTTAACAAGGAGGTATTCTCGTCTGTTTATGGCAGTTCCGTAATGTGTGTGCTCAGGCTTCTGTTTCGCCTTACTACAATTAATGCGGGCGTCCCTCTACGTTGCTGGGTTGTTTATGACGATTTTTGCTTTGTTCAACAAGCTTTTTATAGAACGGTGTTTTTCTGGCGTGATACCACCATATATTCATGCCCGGTTCACATGCCCTAGAATTCCACGGTTTTTGCTCAGTCGTGTAATGGATAATGTACGGGTGTATGCTTCTTTCTTGATATGTCCAGAACCATGGTTCATTTGCGGCTTTAAATTTGCTTTGTGGTAGATTCCAATGCCACGGAACATTCCATCTTTCATCTATAAAAAGTACTTTACCTTCACAAACTATATTTAGAAGCCCCTCATCTGGAAACTGTAGCTTTTTGTGATCAATTTTCACCGATAAACATTTTTCCGTAAAATTGCTTTCCAACATTTTTTTGATGTTAAGAAGTAGTACTCCAGAGTTAAAATAGTTATCATGATCATCAAGCATCAGGATACCTTCACAGTAGTCTCTCCAGCGACATGGGCGATCTTTTCCTGGACAAATGTGATAACACTTTGAAGCGCCAACTAGATTGCCAGCTAAATTTTCTTCGAACAACTTTGCAACATCTTCATTGATTATTAGATCACAGTCCAAGTAGAGCATTTTTGAATATACATTGAATATCTGTGGGATGAATAGCCTGTAGTATGCCGCAACCGACCAGTATCCCTGGGGGTGAAGTTTATCCTTATGTTCTTCAACAATCTTACTCATATCAAAGAACCTTATGGAAAAGTTCTTTCTACCCTTTATAAGTCCAACTATTCCCTCTTTATTTCCATCTGAGATTCCACTATCCAATACCAATATATCATAGTTGTTTTGGTCACTAGAGTTATCTATGAGGGATTGTATCGTAACACCAAGGTACATTGCATAGTTTTCATCACTAGCAAAGACTATCGGAAAATTTCTTTTCTCAAAGGCAGGGGCAATTTGTTGTGCTAATTCGTGAATGACAGTTGAGGCATTTAATGCACCAAATACATAAAAAGCGCCAGTTGCAAATCCAACGATCTTTTTCACGAATTTCATGACGTATCCATTCATATTTCGCTTAGTTGAAATGGTAGCAAATTTACGATTGAATTTGCGAGAAATAAACCGTGTTCGTTCGGCTGTGTTCAAAAATGGTGCTGTATTTCTGGAGAGTCACATAATTTGGTGGAAAAATTTTTAAAATTGATTAAGCTTGTCATTGAATTGATTTTTCAATATAGAAAATACATTAAAGTGTTGAAAGGAATAGTTGTAGTTGAATCTCCAGCGAAAGCAAAAACTCTTGAGGGTTTTTTGGGGCGCGACTACAAAGTGGTCGCAAGTTACGGACATGTAAGGGACTTGGTATCGAAGGATGGGTCTGTTGATCCAAATAATCATTATGAAATGCGATGGGAATTCAATGAAAAGGGGAAACGCCAAGTTAAAGAAATTTCCGATTCACTGAAGTTGGCAGGTGATTTGTTTCTTGCTACCGATCCAGACAGAGAGGGGGAGGCCATTTCATGGCATATTTTGGAATCTCTAAAACAGAAAAAGGTTCTTTCCAATAAAAACATCAGTCGCGTTGTATTTCATGAGATCACAGAATCCGCTGTGAAACGCTCCTTTGAAAATCCGAAGCAACTTAATCAAAGTTTGGTTGAAGCGTATCTTGCAAGAAGGGTTTTGGATTATCTCGTTGGTTTTTCGCTTTCACCAATTTTATGGCGAAAAATGCCAGGCGCACGATCTGCTGGAAGAGTACAATCGGTGGCCCTTAGGTTGATAGTTGAACGAGAGTTAGAGATTCAAAAGTTTAACTCAGAAGAATATTGGTCCATTTACGCAAATTTTAGAACTCACGATGAGTTTTTTACGGCAAATCTCACTCACATTTGTGGAGAACAGCTCGGGAAACTTGATATTAAAAATGAATCAACAGCAAACAAAATCAAATCCAATGTTGAAGCCAAGAAGTACTTTGTTGAAAAGGTTGAAAAAAGATCGGCAAAACGTAGTCCATATGCTCCATTTACAACATCAACCATGCAACAAGAATCTGTCAGGAAGTTGGGATTTAGCGCAAAAAAGACAATGCAAATTGCTCAAAAATTATATGAAGGGGTACCAATTAATGGGACCATGAGTGGACTTATTACATACATGAGAACTGACAGTACGACACTTTCAAATGAGGCAATCGAAGAGGCAAGAGCATTCATTAAACAAAATTTCTCTGAAAAATACCTGCCAAAATCTCCTAAAACCTATAAAACGAAAACAAAAAATGCACAGGAAGCTCACGAGGCCATTCGTCCAACATCGTTTATGAGAACTCCGAATTCCATCAAAAATTACTTGCAGGCAGACGAGTTTTCGCTATATGAATTAATCTGGAA
Source organism: Holosporales bacterium (assembly GCA_031282805.1). Classification (GTDB taxonomy): domain Bacteria; phylum Pseudomonadota; class Alphaproteobacteria; order RUG11792; family RUG11792; genus JAITDA01. Next base: position 24,144 of record JAITDA010000015.1, on the reverse strand, counting down.
GCGAGCAATGGCATCTCAGATTGAAAATGCAGTGATTGAGCAAGTGTCTGCAGATATTTCATCGGAAGACAGTGAGGCTTTATTTAGGGCGTCCGGATCAACGGTTGCGTTTGACGGTTTTTTAAAAGTTTACGCTGAGGCAACGGATGACGATTCAGAAGATAAGAAAAACAAAAAACTTCCTATTTTATCTGAGGGGGAGAAATTGAGCCTAGCAGATGTGACAACAAATCAACATTTTACACAACCACCTCCGAGATTCAACGAAGCAAGTCTCGTCAAAAAACTTGAAGAGTTGGGAATAGGCCGTCCGTCGACTTATGCAACCATTATAAACGTGTTGCAAGAACGGAGGTACGTATCCCTGCAAAGAAAAGTTTTTATGCCGGAAAGTATAGGGTTCCTTGTAATTTCGTTTTTGAGAAATTTTTTCTCTAAGTACATTGAATATGACTTTACAGCAGGACTCGAAGAGGAGCTCGATGATATTTCCAATGGAAAACTTATTTGGGAAGAGGTCTTAGATAAATTTTGGCAAAAGTTTTGCAGTTGTATCGATAAAGCAAAAGAATTAACAATAACGAAGGTGATAGACGTCGTTGAACAGGATATCAGCGACTATATCTTTAAAAATTTTGAGGGTAAGAGAGAATGTCCACTATGCAAAACTGGACGTATTAATTTGAAATTGGGAAAATATGGAGCATTTTTAGGCTGTTCTAACTACCCTGAATGTAAATTCACTAAAAAACTTGGAGCAGGTAGCGAAACGCAGGATGAAGGCGCATCTCAACTAAAAACAGAAGTTGGAAAAGACAGGAACGGAGACGTTATTTTTCTCAAAAAAGGTCCATTTGGCTATTATTGCGAATGGCAAAATACCAAGGATGAACGCAACAAGAAAAAACCAAAAAGGATGCCTATTCCAAAATTTGTTACCGAACCTTCGGAACTGACAATTGATGAGATTTTGGCTTTGAATACGCTACCAATAGTGCTAGGGGCCCATCCTACTAATGGAAAAGAGATTCACTTGGTTCTCGGAAAATTTGGTCCTTATATTAGGTGCGGAAAGGAGTCTTATAAACTTGAAAAAAATATCAATTTCATAAAACTATCCTTAAAGCAGGCTGTCAGTGTAATAGAGGGCACTGCGTAAATACGCCGTGCCTCAAATTTACAACTGCCATCACGATTGTTTAAGGTCTGTAAAGTTTACTGACGACGCAATCGGAAATAATAAGATTTACGATGACAAAAAGACTGCAGAAAATGTTGAAAAGACGATATAGACTGGTTGTTTATCCTCGGATAAAACATCATGAAAATATACGATGTGAAACAAGAAAACTAGTAAAAGATTCGTTTTTGCATTTCAAAGAAAGATAACCCTGTGCATAAAAAAAGTTAGTCATTCTCAATCGTTATGCCGCTTGGACGCACTTCAATATTATCTTGAGAAACAAAAAATGGTTTTGACACGATTTGATGTAGCCATAACAGATGGCATTGTGTACGTTTTTTGTCCGAAATGTTGTTTCTTTTGCACATACAAAAATATGAAGAATTGTCGTGGCTTTGCCTAATTGATTCCATTTGTACTCTTATATGAACACAACATACACCTTGAAGCGCAGTAACACAAGCGGTAAACGAATGTTATCCTAAGCATATTTCTATGTTGGCTCTTTCAAGTCTTGTTTCGGTTATGGCCTCATCTTGAAAGTTGTGCTTACCTCCAAAGTTGCAATCTGATCTATAGTGGAGCCACCCCCCCATTGATATGCATCTTCCGCTGCGTTCGCGTCTCTCGTCCTCACATAGCTGTAGCCCAATTCTGGCATACCAATAATTGTCCCTCCTGCTAGACTCGCTACTTGTTCGGCCTTCTCACGTGCGTCTCTCATTGCTCGATCTAAAAGTTTCTTCTCAAGATCCCTTTTGTCCTTTATATTGTATACACCTGGTGTATATCTGCTGTCGTTTCCGGATGATATTGTGATCCCCTTATCAGAGAGCGTTTCCGAAGCTTTATACGCAGCTTCAGCGGCTTCCATTTTCTGAGTTTTGACTTCATATGTTTGTGACATCGTGAAGACGTCCTTGCCATCATCAGTTTTTTTGTGATTAAGTTCACGTGGTTTAATGGCATAATCCTCATCGCGAATCAATCCTGACTCTTCAAGAATTGCACAGATTTCTTTTTTTGCAATTTTCACTGCTTCTTTGGCGGCTTGAGGCGTATCACCAACAGAAGAATATATAAATTTCCAGTCGAACATATCCGCTTTTATTGCCTCTTCTGCTTTACCATTTACTGATATAGTAGATATCAGTTTATCGGCTGTTACGAACCTATTGTGGAGGTAGAAACCTCCCAAGATGCACGCACCCAAAACCAAACTGTTAATTACTCTCATTTCTAAAAATCCCCAATGCTTCAGTATTTAAATGTTACGATTTCCGGTTTGACTTGTCAAGTACTTTGGTATTAAAAATTATTAACATAATTGATGAACTTATCTAAATGTTCCGTGACCATTAATACAAATTTATTCGAAAATATCATTTTTCTTATTTCTTCGTAGTATGCTTGATTACGTTGTTCAAATCTTGAAATGTCACAATTGAAGTGATCACGCAAAATTACTGTCGGCAATGTTATATTTTTTTGTACATAATCTTCAGAGTCTTCAAAATTTTCGAATTTATAGCAGTCTATATCATTTTGTGCCTGAAATATAATTCCAAAACATGTGCCAAAAATCGCTGCTTTTTTGGCAAAAGCGAAATTTTTTGTTGGTAAATATGAGCCAAGAAAACAACACAACTTGAAAAGTGGAGATGTTTTCAATGTCACTACCCGAAGGTAGTCCGTAAAAGTAGACAAGTATGTTAATTGTTGTTCGAGAACTGCTCCATAGGCAGTAGCCGAGCATTCCCTCAAAAATAAATTTTTTATCAGCGATTCGTTTTCATATAGCGCCAAAAATTCATTTACGGTTTTTGCAAGCACAAAATCTCCAAGCAGTATACTTTCTTTATTTCCATACTTTTTCTTGAATGAGTCATCAGACCTTCTTTTGCAATTATCATCAACTACATCATCGTGCATCATTGAAGCAAAATGTAACAGTTCTATCAACGCTACTGTTTTGTATTTTACCTCCTCTTCCACGAAATCAGAGTTCTCCCAAAAGTCAAAATATAATACTGATCGAACATACTTTCCGTGATTTTTAACAAAAGGAATGAGTTTTTGTAGTGAATTATTTCCTTCAATGAAAGTAAATAGATATTGATTTAATACAGCTATGTCTTCAGTAAATGTCGATGTTTTTTCCAAAACATTATTAATTAATTTTGAAAACACAGACCTATTGTCGGCGGTAGTTACTTGTTTTTCAAAGTATAGTAGCAAGAAATTTTAAAAAAATGTAGTGGATTAGCAATAAATCATATTGTATCATCATCTGGCAGTTCGCGTATGCCTCTTTGTTGAGGAATCTGGCTTTGTTTAGAAGTATAGTTAATGCAAAAAAAGATGTAGCTGTCTTAGATCTCGGAACTAACACTATTTGTGCGGCCATCGCAAAGGGAGGAGAGAAAGGTAGTTCAGAAAATTTGTTAGGTTTAGAGCATGCGATAAGGGTGCTCGGAGTTGGCTATCAGCTAGCAAAGGGAATAAACAAAAACTCGATAACAAGTCTGGATGCTCTCGAGGAATCGATCCTTGGAGCTATTTCATCTGCTGAAAAAGAGGCTCAGAAATCGATAAAATCTGTCTTGGTTGCACTCCCTACATGGGCATTTGAATCCACTGCCATAGAGACAGCGATTAATATCGGACAGCTTCCAGTTGATGATGTTCATTTAAATTCGTTGATGAATTTCGATGCATCGAAGTATCTCGATCGCTCTCGTGAAATCGTACATATTTTTCCAATAGCATACTCGATAGATGAATCGTACGGAATTCAAGATCCAATCGGAATGGTTGGTGAAAAGTTGTCTGCTATATTTCACGTGATGACCTGTCACTCTTCATTACTAAAGAATATAAAAAATTGTCTAACTAATAACAATATTGAGATCTCAGGATTCATATCCTCAACTTATGCCTCAATTCTTGCTGTTACTCTTGACGAAGAAATTTCTCCTGGCGTTACACTTATTGATATCGGTGGAACAATCACCTCAATAGCGTGCGTACATGAAGGGGCGTTATTATATTTAGGATATATTCCTGTAGGAAGTCAAAATATCACAAACGATATAGCAATGGTACTCAGAACGACAAAAACAAATGCCGAACGACTCAAGATACTTTATGGAATAGCTGCCAACAGTACTATAGAGGATGAATCAATCTTGGTTTCAAGAATTGACGAATACGGGGAAGAGCACATTCAAAATGTATCGAAGAACACCTTAGATTCCATAACTTCAGATAGATTGGAGGAGCTCCTCGAGTTAATCCAGAAGCACTTATCCGAATGCGGGGCAGACGAATTTTTGCGTCAGAGGATCATAATAACTGGCGGTGGAAGCAGGCTCTCAGGATTAAATGAATTCATTAAATCAAAAAAATATTTCAACAATGCATCTGTACGTCTTGGAAAGCCAATAGGAACGACGGGCTCACATGATTTCGTAAAAACTCCATCCTTTGCCAGTGCAGCTGGATCCGTAATATATTGCCTCGGTGATTTTGCTAACAAAAAATTATCAACAAGTGGAAAAACCACATGGCAGCGCGTTATCATGTGGATTAAACGCGGAATTTAATGCATGTTGAAAAAATTGTTTCACGATAAATTTGCCGTTGCACTTTTTGTGTTTAACAGTGCTCTGCTGAGTGGACTGGTCTTTGTCGGAATATGTTCAAGTTTTTCGTTTATGCTTTCAGAAAAAGGTGTTGGTATCAAAACAATAACACACCTCTTGATGGCAACAATTCCGTATAGTTGGAAGTTTGCAATTTCCCCATTCATAAAGAATTTTTTAATAAAATTCGAAAAAAGCAAATTCAATGTGATAAAAACAGTTGCGCTTTTATCTCAATTAACAACATTTTTCGGTTTCGCATCGCTCGGTTTTTTTGAACATTCACAAACACTTGCAATGTCAAGTTTTGTGATACTACTCACGATTTTTTCTGTATCTGTTCACGACATTGTGAGGGGACATATTAAATTAGTTTTATTTGATTCTACCAACATGGGATTGGTTTCTGCAGTTGAAAACGCGGGGTTTAGAGTTGGAATGTTCCTTGCTGGAGCGTGTCTCATATATCTAGCAAATGCCTTAAACTGGAAGCTTGCTTTTTTGATTTCAAGTACCTGCGTATTTCTATCAACATTTTCTGTGATTTTCGCGAAAATGCACGTAAAGCAACACTACGCAACAAAAAATGAGTCAACAAATTTTAAGGAGTATTTCGCGTTTTGTTTAAAAATTCTTAAAAGATATGCAGTGTTCATTCTCCTCATTGTAATCTTCTCATTTAAATTTACGGATAGTTGCATAAATGTCTTAAAACCCGCATTTATGCTTTACCTTGGCATAAGTAAATTGGAATTTGCAAATATAGCCCATGTAGCGGGACTTTTTACGACCATTATCAGTGGAATTGTTGCTGGAATCACAGCATGCAAATTTGGAACTCCAAAGTGCATCAAATTGACATTCATCATGCAAATACTTACATCTATTGCATTTTTATATTTAGCATCCTTTAAAACAAATTTGGTTACGATAACGGTGTTGGTTAACATCGCTACCTTTACCTTTGGCTTTTCAAATGTGATATTTCGGACATTTACAGCAGAGGAGTCAAAAAAAGATATAAATACGTATACGATCTTGTTATCCATTGGATCGATAGTTCGCATTTCTTCGTATAGCGTCGCTGGATGGATTGTGGAACACTATTCTTGGTACATGATATATTTCTTATGTGTAGTTTCAAATATACCTGGGATATTTTTATACTCAAAATTACGTAGTAAGAAATACAAAACATTGTAATTTTGAAAAATTCAGAAAAATACAAAATTCTCTACATATATTAACTTATTCTTAATGTTTTCTTCTCATAATTGAAATAGAAGAAATTTATGGGACTTCATAATCCATTTGTTGTTGTGAGAGGTGTCTTTATGATAAATAAGAAATTAATAACGGTTTGTCTTACCCCACTCGTTTTGAGTATAGTGGGGGGATATTCCTATGCTGCAGAAGGTGCGTTTGCGCCAAATGTGGAGGCTCCACAAGGCATGCCAGCCCAATCACCTGCATTTGGTGATCAAAATGATCCAGCCAATGTAGTCGATGTTGGTCAGGTACAAGGAGGTGTTGCACCAAATGCAGAGGGCCGGCCGTTACCTGCCCAGGGAGCGTATCAACCAGCAGCTGGTGATCAAAATGCTCTAGTTGATGTAGCCAATGTCGATCAGGTACCAGAAGCAGCGTTTCCCCCAATGCAAGCAGCTGGTGATTTAAATGCTCCAGTTGACGTAGCCAATGCCGATCAGGCACTAGGAGGTGTTGCACCAAATGCAGAGGGCGGGCCGTTGCCTACCCAGGGAGTGTATCAACCAGCAGCAGGTGATCAGAATGCTCTAGTTGACGTAGCCAATGCCGATCAGGCACTAGGAATGGGGACTCCAATTGAACCAGAGCAAAATGAAGATAGAGAGTTTATGCAAGAACTATTTGCAGATCCTCCAGCAGTGGCTCCAACAGCAGTGGCTCCAACAGCACCAGCTGCAGTACCAGAACCAGTTGCTGAGGCCACTACAGCTCCAACAGCGGCTCAAACAACAGCAGTAGCGGAAGTATCAGCACCGGCACCAACGGCGGCAGCAGTACCAGAACCAGTTGCTGAGGCACTGGTACCAACGGTGGTACAAACAGCAGTACCGGCAACAGCTCCAGCGCCAGCTCCAGTAGCAGCACCAGTAGCTGAGGTGCTGGCACCAACGGCGGCAGCAGCACCAGCACCAGTAGCAGCACCAACACCAGTTGCTGAGGCCACTACAGCTCCAACAGCGGCTCCAGCACCAGCTCCAGCACAAGTTGCTGAGGCTACGGCAGCTCCAACAGCGGCTCAAACAACAGTAGTAGCGGGAGTACCAGCACCGGCACCAACGGCGGCAGCAGTACCAGAAGCAACAGTACCGGCAGCAGCGCCAGTAGTAGCACCAGTAGCTGAAGCGCTGGCACCAACGGCGGCAGCAGTACCAGAACCAACAGTACTGGCAGCAGCACCAGTAGCAGCACCAGTAGCTGAGGCGCTGGCACCAACGGCGGCTCCAGTGGCAGCACCAGCTGCAGTACCAGCTGCAGTACCAGAACCAGTTGCTGAGGCCACTATAGCTCCAACAGCGGCTCAAACAACAGTAGTAGCGGGAGTACCAGCACCGGCTCCAACAGCACCAGCAGCAGTACCAGAACCAACAGTACCTGTAGCAGCGCCAGCTCCAGTAGCAGCACAAGTTGCTGAGGCTACGGCAGCTCCAACAGCGGCTCAAACAACAGTAGTACCGGCAACAGCTCCAGTACCAGCACCAACGGCGGTACAAACAGCAGCACAAGTTGCCGAGGCCACTACAGCTCCAGCTCCAGCACCAGCTCCAGCACAAGTTGCTGAGGCTACGGCAGCTCCGACAGTGGCTCCAACAGCAATAGCGGAAGTACCAGCACCGGCACCAACGGCGGCTCCAGTGGCAGCACCAGCACTAACGGTAACAGTGACTCCAAATGAACAACAGCTGTTGGTTCCACTTAAACCTGGCGAATCTCCAGATCCAACAGAAGAAGCAGGACAAAAAATAGCAGAGAAGGCAAGCCAAAAGGTCAATGAAGATAATCGGCCTACGGAAGAAACAGTGGAGAAGGTTGAAAAAGTAGCGGATGAGGTGGCTGAGACGAGGGGCGAAGTGAAAATAGTGGTCGAAGAAATGAAAAATGTGGCCGGAGATACGGATAAAATTTTAACAATGTTAGAAGATCTCAATAAAAAAGTGACTGAAATAGAATCAGGACAAGCTCAAGCTGCAATACCAGTGACACCTGTAGAGGTAGTTTCTACAGCAGTTCAAAGCGCAACAGCACCGGCAGAGGCAACTGCAGTAGTTTCAAGCGCAGCAGCACCAGTAGCAGCTCCAACTTCAATACCAGTAGAAGCGGTACATACAGCAACTCCAGGTGCGGAACCGACATCTCTAACCCCGGTAGCTCAAACAGGGATAGCTACAGCAGTTCCAAGTGCAGCAGCACCGGCAGAGGCAACTACAGTAGTTCCAAGCGCAACATTAGTTCCAGCTCCTGTAGCGCAAGTAGAGTTTACAGCAGTTCCGAGCGCAGCAACAGCACCAGCAGAGGTAACTACAACAAATCCAAGCGCAACAGCAGTTCCAGCTCCTGTAGCGCAAGTAGGGTTTGCAACAGCTCAGAGCGTAGCAGCACCGGTAGCAGCTTCAGCGATAGCAGAAGACGCACCAACAGCACATGCGGATGCAACACCAATAGAGGCACCGACATTAGATCCGGTCCCACCACCGGCCCTAGCAGATGCAGCATCAACTTTCGCGGTTTTGATGCAACGGATGGCAAGCGGTATAAAGCGGGAGATAGCCAACGTTATAGAGCAACATATAGACGACATTCGAAGGGAGGTAAACGAGCGGCAGGTAGCGCCCCTAGCAACTACGCGGCGGGTATATCCAATCCCGGAATCAGTGCGGGTGTTGGAAGATGAGAGGATTCATAGAGAGGGGGGACCGGAAGGAGAACGTCTTGAAGCAAAACAACGAGATACACTGACGACCGGAACAGAATCATTAAGGAATGCTGATACACTCGGTGAATCAGGTAGAGCGAACACAGGAAGCCGAAAGATCGCCTCGAGACATAGAAGAGGCCGAGACATGGTGCTGCACAAACAAACCGATGCAATGCCCACCGACTATGGAGTTGATACAGGCAATGTCGGACGAGACGACAGGGGGGCACACCGGGATGCAGGTGGAGATGAAGTACAAGAGACCTATTCGGGTGATGAGCGTGACGAAGATCAAAGGAAGGAAGTGAGACGCCGCCCTGAATTGAAGGACCCAGAATCAATCGGACCAGAAGTTGAGAACCCATTCGCTCACGTCAAAGAGAAAAAGCAGGGCAACCAAGGCGGAGAAGTGACTGACGTACGGTCCGAATATATCGAAGACCAAGGGAGAGATGTAGGGCGCCAATCGGAATTGGAGAGCTCAGAATCAATCGGTCCAGATGCTGAGAGCCCAACCGCTCAAGTCAAAGAGCAAAAGCAAAAGCATGGCAGCCATGGTGGAGAAACGACTGACGTACGGTCCGAATATAGCGAAGATCGACAAAGCAATGAGGTATCCCCATCTGGATCGGCGTCATCAGAAACATCGGTGACACCAGAATCAGACGTTGTGAGCCCAGCCGATCAGGCCCCAAAAGAGCATACTGACTTTGGTAGAGATAGGGAATCGGTGACTGATGAAGACAAATCGGTGACGGTGATCGATGAGGGATCGGATTCGAGTTTGGATAGTGGAGCTGTAGCGCGCAGCGCCGATTACGCAGAACGGCTCACAAGGGTTGTGGACGGACTTGAAAATCTACGCGAAACAATGGTAGAATAGTGGAATATCAGCGATGAGTTTGGGATCTTCCCAACTCATCGCTTCGATGGATACCAGGCATTAAACCAGTTTAAAAACGTAGATATCTGCCTCAATACCGTAATTTGCGGTTATCAAATTTAACTCCAGTCGATACTTCCAAATTCGTTTTTGTATTTACAAATCCCTATAGAGCTGTCACGTGGTGTCGCGTGTACTTTTTTATTCGTTGATAGCCGCTATCAATTACCAATTTTGTTTACTTATAACACATAACACGAAAAGAAGATAATAGCTGAGACAACCGGATGACTAAAATGATAAATAATTTTCAAAATAAAGTATCATTTAAATTATGTGGCAGTAGTGGATAAGAGTGCTTCTTTGTGGCATATCATTAAATTTCCTCATATGTCTCTTAGCTTGATCCCGAAAGTTCTCTATTCCATTGATAATTATACTTATCTATATTAGTTGTCATGAAATGTTTGAACACACTAAGTGTATTATACCCAATTCAGTAATCTGTATAAACAATGCTCCCTGACTATATCTTGATTCTTATCATATGATACGGAGTACATCCTTCCATCTTCGTTTTGATATTTTAAATACACTTCATCGCACCTTCAAAATATGATTCATCTACCTCTGTTTCCCACTATCCACAGTGTTCTTATGAATCGACAATCCCAACTTATGGAAAACAATGCTGCAGTGTTTTTGGTTACTTAATCTCCTCTTGCTCATCTCTCCATCTTAGATTATTTTTTTTATTTACCAACTGCTCACTAAAATAGTTTAATACCATTGTTGAAAATTTACAGACCGCATGAATATATGTGAATTGATGGTGATCGAGACGCAGTGTGTATTACTGGATTTGAAGTTGAAAATGGTGGCACTAAAACTTTTAGAAATTTCCATGGTGGAACATTGAAATTCAACGGTGTATGTATGGTGCATACAGGCTAGAATTTTAGTACGAAGAAATCTTTGAAGAAGATGCCTATATTGAGTATGTTGTAACAAATTTTGAAAATTAAAAGTCTTGTAATTTTGTGTTACGTTACCAAACTTGATTACGCTGAAAAACCAATATTGCTATTGATAAAAATATACAACTATCCCCTTTGATATAACGCCAAAAGCAAGTATAACTCCTCTCTTCTCCACGATCAACTTGGCACTGATAAAACTTCTCGACTTGACATTGACGACAAGTTTGTACACGTTTATATCAAGTTAGTTATCTTCCATAGCCTTTTCCAGGCTTTCATATTTTTTGTTGCCACGAACAATAATTGGTAGGTTCAGTTCCTTTGTTTCAAGAATGTCGGCAAGCACTCTTACACCCGTTTTGTATTTACCAATCACACTAATTTCAAAGAGACCACCCATATTTGGGATTGCACTAATTATTTGAGCATCAGTAAAACCAAATTCAGAGGCTATAACCTGAAACTTTATCATTTCCTCATCGGTATTTGACCCCTTGTAAAGATTGAGTTGATGGTCAGTGGGTTTTACATAGTTTATCGTGGCTATAGCTCGTTTTATAAGGTTTGTGAAGATCGCGAAGTATTTGTTTGCATCATTTGTCTCATTTTGGATTAGTTTCATGATGAAAATATCCTTTGCTGAAGTTGGCAGAATTCCTACAACTACACAAGCAGTCTCTCCGTATTTTTCAAGAAATTTTTCCACATCTTCGATCAGAAACCTTCCACAATGCAGGCAAGTCGGAGATACGTAGACGTATACCGGATTTAGAGAAGTTTTGCATCCGAGAGATATCTCTGTTATCGGATCAAAATTCAAATCAGAATCATATGCTTGCTCGAGGGTACTATCTTCATCACCTTGATCCGAACAAACACCGTAATACAACGAGCCAAGTTGAAAGCAAATCAAGACAGTAATTCTTGAGAAAAATTTGAATACGTTCATAAAAAACCGCACATTCATTCACTGACGTCATTATGAGGTATTTTCATTAAGTTATACTTAAAACGCAGAAAAATTTAATACTATTTCCGCTCTTCACCATCAAAGTACCACCTGAAACTCTTAAATACGTCCAAATATAAATTACGTTTAAAGTGCACGGATAGTCTTATTACATTTCCAACGGACATCCAGCGCCAAATGTCAAACTCGCTATGATTCGTCAATTTCAAATCAATTTCCTTATCATTTCCAAGAAACTTCAAAAGGAACCATTTTTGCCGCTGTCCAATAAATTTATTATTTTTTCTCCTAAGGCCATGCGGAACCAGATATTCCAACCACTCTTCTGTCTCTGCGATAACGTCGACATTATCAGTTCCAATCTCTTCCTTGAGCTCTCTAAGAGCGGCTTCAATCGGGGCCTCACCTTTTTCAATACCTCCTTGCGGCATTTGCCAAGGTTTTTTCAGAAAGAACGACACCATCTTTGTATTGACAGAATTTTTTTTACCGGCAAAAATCCTATTGTCATTGTTAACGACTACCATGCCAACACCATTCCTGAAATTGCCCTCTCTGTCCTTGACCATAAAGTCCCCACAAAAAGTAACTTCCGATGATAACACGTCGCAAAAACAATTACAATCACGACCTCTTGACTAGAGCGAGCTTTTGTTTTACGAGCATGTAGCGAGATGTAATGTACAATTGGCGTTGATCAAATAACACTTTTTTACGAGGTACTTACCGAGTGCTATCTCTAGTTATCGCCAATGTTAGGTAGGCACATTTCCAGATTTTGCTAATTAAGAACCTTACAATATTAAATGCCAGGCACATCCCCCCATAAAAGTAACTTAAATAGAGAGGAATTATAGAAAAAAATCTTCTCAGAGGAATTCTACATGCTAGATCACATTAAACACTTGTTTGGAGAGGAGAGGTTATTCATTGCAGTCCTAAACAACCACGGTTGCCAACGCCTTTTTACAGAGTAATAGTGTCAATATTGCACAGCACGAGAAGACAGCTCCAACGATAAAGGCTGACGCCTCACCATTACATTGCGAAATGATTCCTGCAATTGTGCTCGCTGTTGCAGTCGCAGCGGAGATAATGAGGTAATACACACCAAATCCTGTTCCCCTGAGGTCTTTGGGAACGTAATCAGAGACTAGCGTTGCAAATAGTCCCTCCGTTATTCCTCTTTGTACTCCCCAAAGAACGGTTCCACAGAATACAAATGTTAAATTTTTTGCATACCCAATTAGCAAATGAGCAAGGAGCAGTGCGATGAAACCGCCTAAAAGCAAGGTAGTTCTGTTTTTTTTATCTGATAATTTTCCAATTGGATAGGATATGATTGTTGCAAACAAGTTATATATAAGTGTGATGGCAGTACCGTATGCGACATCCAAAGCGAAGTTACTGCATGCATGTAGGGATATGAACATTTCTCCAAATCTCCCGAGCATGAAGATCATTACGACTATCATTAATATCCAAAACTTTTTGCCGAGTAATTTCAAATCTTTCAATTTAATCTTTTTTCTTTGTAGTTCTGATTTTTTGACGCATTTTTCTTTTACAAATATGATTAAAATGACGGTTGCAACAATCGCAGGGATTCCAGCTAGTATAAATAGCAGCTCGAAGTTGTTGCCAGTCAATTTCATTACAACGATACCCAACAATCCCCCAACAGTCGAACCGATTACAGCTAAACTTTGCCGTAAACCAAAACATGCCCCTTTCATGTCCTTCGGGGCGCAGTCACTTACTAGTGCATCCCGTGGACTGGCCTGAATTCCGTTTCCCATTCTATCGATTACCCTAGCAACGAAAATTCCTGTGAATGATCTCGATATTCCTAAGAATGGCTTTGCCAAAGCAAGCATGACAAAACCGATTACTAGTAAAAATTTCCTCTTTTTGCAGTAATCACTTATCACTCCGGAAAAGATTCGGACTCCGTATGCAATTGCTTCGACAACTGCCTCGAGTAGTCCTATAGCGGACACAGCAACACCCAACACCGTTTTTAGATACAGGGCGGAACCTGCGAAGACAATAGACGTAGAAATGTTAACCAAGAGAGACGAAACCCCGATGGCCCAGATTGTGCCAGGAATTGAACATTTTAAAAAAGCGAAGAAACTAGGTTTCCCGAACATTTATCAAAACAACTTCGCTAAAACGACATTTTAGTATGAATTTAAGAAATTTTCAATGGAGGCAAGATAGGCATATACTTATAAACTCAAAAAATGTGCAGGATATCTCGGAAGTTTAGGATTTAGGAATATGTACGCACTCCCGTGATACAAAATAGTTTTGCAAGAAGAAAATATGCGCATTTCCGCAAGTGTTGCGACTGGAATTTTGTGGTGTGTAGTAAGGAAAAATACTCATAAGGAACCGGAGACACCACTGATACATTGATGGTACCAGTAAGCCATGTTTTGTGGAGTCTTGTAGTAATTCTACATCGAAAGATCACATTACAACATTACGTAAAAATTGCTACACCAAATTATTTTAAACACTCAAATTGTTTGCATTTGTGTTCATAAAGACGTGTTGATATCTATTCACGATGATGCCACATACAAATAAAACTTGATAGATCATTTGAAAGACTTTAGAATTCAATGTGAGGTGGTAGATTCAATGGAATCTTGTTTGGCGAAAATCTTTACAAGTGGTAGGCAAGATCTGCCGCAACAAAACTCGCCTATAATTAATGAAAATATAACCTTTCGGGAAGTTAGGTTGATAGGAGCAGGGGGGGAGGCAATTGGAGTTGTCACGATAGATGAAGCGTTGAGAGCAGCTGAGAATGTTGGACTTGATTTGGTTTTAATCGCGGCTGAATCAGTTCCTCCGGTGTGCAAGATACTTGATTATGGGAAATATAGATACGAACTGCAAAAAAAGAAGACGGAGTCCCGTAAAAAACAGAAGACCGTGAGCTTAAAGGAGGTACAGGTCAGACCCTTTATTGGCGAAAACGATTTGCTTGTGAAATGTAGATCTATCAAAAAGTTCATTGAAGCTGGAGATAAAGTAAAATTAGTGTTGCGGTTTCGCGGAAGAGAGATGAATCGCCAGGAAATAGGACAAGATGTCGTAAGGAAGGTTATCGACTATTGTCATGAATTTGCTAAAGAGGAAAGCCCGCCTAAACTTGACGGAGCAGTTATTATAGCAGTTTTAACTTCAAAGTAAGAGGAGAAGGTTATGGGAGTACTATTAGCAATTCACGTTCTGGTGACCATATTTTTGATCTTGGTTGTGCTTGCGCAAAAAAATGAGGGAGGAAGTTCTCTTTTTGCGAACAGTGGTGGCGGAGGGATGTTTAATGCGAGAGGCGCTTCAAATATTTTAACGAAGACAACATGGGTTTTGGCTGCGATCTTCCTTGTTAACTGTGTTGTGATGGCCATGATTAACTCCACAACAATAAGAAATTCCCAAACTATCGTTGGCGAGAACGGTGGTGATGTTGGTGAGCCTGAGAGTGTTGAAAAAGCGAAGTCGATTGATGGAAAAATTGCCGAATCAGCCACAGTTCCATCCTCACCTCCAGTCACTCCAGAACAGAAGAAGGAGTCTTAAAAAGGTGGAGAAACGGTGAATTTTCAGAAAACTTTATATGTAGAGGACATCAAGCAAATAATTCCTCATAGATATCCGTTTCTTTTTATAGACAAGGTCGAAGACGTTGTGTTTGGTAGCTCGTGTGTGGCGTACAAAAACGTTTCTGGTAATGAGTGGTTTTTTCAAGGACATTTTCCAAATTACAACGTTATGCCAGGGGTCATTATTATTGAAGCAATGGCGCAAGCTGCAGGAGTGTTGGCATTTGCGACATTGATCAGTGAAAATGCCTGTAAATTGGGAAGCTCGGATTTTGTATATTTTACATCGATTGAATATGCAAAATTTAAAATTCCGGTAATTCCAGGAAATGTTGTGCGCTTCGTCATCACAATTGACCAAAGGCGTGGAAATAAATTTTGGAAGTTTAACGGGAAAGCGTTTGTTGATGATGCGCTTGCAGATGAAGCGTGTTTTAGAGCGATGATTCCGGAAGCTGCATGATGTCAAACGTGAGCGGTACTGCGGTGATACACGAGACAGCGGTTGTTGAAGATGGGGCAGTTATAGGAAAAAATTGTTGTATTGGGCCGTATTGTTGTATTGGGCCTCGTGTAGTCATTGGGGATAACGTATTGCTCAAATCACATGTTGTAATTGCTGAAGATACAGTTATCGGCGATAGCACGACAATTTACCCATTTGCTTCCCTCGGACAAAAACCTCAAGATCTGAAGTATAAAAACGAAAGATCGAGATTGGAGATTGGTAAAAATACTGTAATTAGAGAGTATGTGACCGCCAATATTGGAACTGAAGGCGGGGGAATGTTGACAAAAATAGGAAACAACTGCTTGATTATGGCGTACTGTCACATAGCTCATGACTGTCTACTTGGAGACAATGTCATCCTTGTAAACGGTGTAAATTTATCGGGTCACGTCGTTGTGGGAGACGACGTTATAATTGGTGGAATGTCCGCAGTGAAACAATTTATAAGGATCGGTAAAAATGCTATAATCGGCGGATTTACTGGAGTTGATCGTGACGTAATACCGTACGGTGTTGCGAGGAGCGATAGAGTAACGACCGTTAGGGGAATAAATATAATTGGGCTGAAACGACGTGGATTTTCCGCAAAAGAAATAGAAAAAATGCTATCCGCATACAGAGATATATTTGAGAAGACAGATAGTGACGTTCAATTTACGCAAAATCTCGTGGAGGTACGTTTAAAGTATTCAGGAAATAGCCAAGTTGAAGAGATAATTGATTTTATCGATGTTTCCTCAAAAAATCCAATATGTACGACAATACCAACTGATTACTGATGACGAATTACAATTCGTTTTTTATCTCAAATTTGAAGTGGCTTTCAGTATGTTTTATTCTTGTCGCATATTTTGTGTAACAATGTAGAGTGTGAAGCAGTACTTCAAATAGTGCGTATGTTATTTACTTGACCATTTCAGCACTATACTACGTTTTATTTTCT
The DNA here is from genome assembly GCA_031282805.1 of Holosporales bacterium. Taxonomy (GTDB): domain Bacteria; phylum Pseudomonadota; class Alphaproteobacteria; order RUG11792; family RUG11792; genus JAITDA01. Next base: position 7,449 of record JAITDA010000015.1, on the reverse strand, counting down.
TTGTAAAAAACTTGAAGAAGGGTGAGACGAGTGGTACAATGTCAAGCATGTCCGTTGTGCAATCTACAAAAGAAGGTAGCTGAGATGACAAGTACTTTAATTAGAAAAGCTCTGTGTACTGTGTCGATGTGTGTGACAGTTGCGGTAATGATGTTGACGTTGAGTGTTGTGGCAGGAGAGCTGCCAAATTCACACGACTATGATAGTTGTGGTGGCCTAGCAATGGAGGATAAGCTGGAACGAGCACTGAATGTTTTTTGCCGGGAAAAACTGATAAAAAGTAGGCTTTCGACGGAAAACGTTGAAGTTATATTTAATTTAATGCGAGGACCTCTTGGAGCATTAGTAAATGGGGATGTGAGCCTTGTAATAGGACGTCAAGTGAATTTGTTTGCATATAACTTACGCGAAAACACCCTACCGAGATTAGCGCATCTTGTACTTAAAGAAGTGTTCAGGGATTTCGTTTTATTCAATTGGGATAAGCCAAAAGCAGGATGGGATGCTACTGAGGCAATTGGAAGAATCAAATCATTTTTTGTCGGCAATGAACAGCACGAACCTTGGCTTCAAGACGCGATGCAGGCAGTAAAAAATTTGTCCACATCCCATCCAGAGATTCAAGCGCTGATGTACACCATGGTACAACTGCTCCACTTAACCCATACAGGGAGTGGCTATCATGATTCAAATTTTGGACTATTCCTAGTTGGAAACAGAGAGTGTATTCAAGAGGGAGTCGGGAAAACCCCGCAAGATGAAAATGCAGTAATGATATTAGAGGCATACGTTGATAGTGCACTTGCATATAGGAGCGGGATGGAAGTAAGATTACAGGAATTGAGGAGGGCGCAGAATTTTGGTAGTAACCTTTTGGCGTATGACATGAGAATGGGAACTACCGGCAAGATAGCGCATTTTATGTTAAAGAGACTGTTTGCAACGGCATTCATGAATGATAGAGGGCCAGATCAAATACGAGCAATTCTGGATGAAATTGCGAATACATTGACAACTGGTAACTTAGCAATTTTCGCGCCATACATTGAGGAAGCGAGAGATTTGCTTTGGCGGTATCTGGAGAGAATGCCGTTAGTAGCGATTTGGAATATGATTGAAGAAAGGTATCGTGATAGAGAACGAGGTCAAACGAAGGGATTAGCAAGACTAGAAACTGAGATATTTGATGGGGCAATTGCAATTGCGTACGGGAGAAGTGGCAACTGGTTTGACATGACGTTTGAAGCTGCAATGAGGGGGATGGTAAATTATTCATCTTCCAAATACCTGTTAGCCCTCCATTGCTGCGATAGGGAAAATCATGGTGTAATGCAAGCTGTAAGTACGATGTCTAGAGAACTTATGAAACAAGAACCGGATAATCCACTGTTCAAGCCGTATGTTTTGCCTGCATTTATACACAGATGCCAGAATATGTGTGATCTCTACCGCCTGTATCGGCCTGTATTAAGGTTTGACGAACGGATCGAAGTGATTGCCAGATGTAGTACAACTCTCTCGCGTGAAAACTTTTCACTTATAGTGAAAGATATACCTGAAGACACGCCATTTACTGAGAGACGTCTTGCAGACGAGATATTGAGAGTAGAGATGATACTTGGTAGACCAAATTTACATGATGGAGAAACGTCGCTAGTGCCATTGTTACATTCCTACGATGGGTACAATAACATTAGTGGAACCGTAATATCATGTTTGGGATTGTTCCGTGATCTCACTGTTGAAGCACGGGGTTCAATCGCAGGCATATTTGGCGCGATTGGTGATAATGCACCAATATTTATTACAATCCAGAATGGTGAACGTTTGCATGGTGCAGATCGGAATGAACTCACTGGAGTCAAATTCCAACACCTCTTTTGCAGAAATTATATCATCGAAAAAGCGAAGAAAGGTGAAGGGTTTTTTCGATATTGCGACATGAACATCTCACTGTGGGAAACCCGGGATTTACAATTATTTAAAAAAGTTCTGCATAATTGCGTTGTACAACAATCACTTCACGATAATAACCAGGGGGGGGGCTCTTACAGCATATCTGAAAAAGATCCGACAATTGGTTATTTAACGGATTGCCCATCTGTGATATTCCCATTTGTAACTGAGTTTACAGATGGCAATTCGATAAGGGACATCGATTCATTGGGAGTTGGTAGAACTGTGCGCGGAATGTTCATTGTATTACACCCTGATGAGTTTGAGAAGTTAAGATTGAGAATTTGCGAAGCAAGATACGAAGGAGGCAAAGATGAATCTATTGTAGCATTGATACTTAATCAACCTTTCAACGTAGTGTTGAGCTGCCTTGACTTGCGTGAGTCGATTGATGGTGTTTCTCTTGACAAAATTACAGTAGCGAATTTGCAAACAAAGAGATTTATAAGTGCCCCAACTGTTGGAGAGGCATTTAGAGATATACCACTACTCGAGAAACTTTTCATTGGTTCTAGGGATGAGCCAGCTGCTCCAAATCCTGTAGCAGGTCTTAAGAGGCCTGGAGCGTGAGACCGGCAAAACCTCCTGCATCCAATTAGTTTCAGAGGCAGAAACAAAGTGTATTGGCAATTACATGTGGTATAATAAGTGAAGGGTGATGTTACTCTTTGGTTGAGCTGACTGTTCCAATGCTAAAAGCTTGTTTCAGTAGTGCAAAATTACTGCGTTGGCGAAAAATACCGTATGACATAATAAGATACTCTTCAGTATTTGGCGAGATATGTGGACATTGTGGTAGTGAGACTACAACAGAGATTAAAACAACTGGCTCCTCTCTTGGTCTCATGTCCATATAAGTTCATGGCATTGCGTGGTTGACGTGCACGTTTAAGTTAGCTTGTCTGCATTAAAAAAGTAGGAAATTGTGAAGTTTTAAAATTTCCTTACTATAAAGCCGTCTATTATTTTAGGTTCGAACCACGTAGAAGTCGGCGGTAATTTCTCCCCGGTTTCCATCATCTTCAGAAAATTAGATATCGTGATATCTGGAATAAATATAATTGCCGAACTGCCTTTGTACAAGTTGAAAATTTGCTGACTATTGTTAATATCTAACGTTCCAGGTAGAGGAAAAACCCTGCCATCATAATCAGAAACTCCGAGAGAGTTATGTATTATTTTGTTTTTTACAGCATCATATAATTCGGTGTTCTCAACATCCAAATTAAGATTTATCGCATATTTCTCATTGTTTTTTAGAACTAGCAAAATTTTACCATTATGTAGTGTAATGTCATCTCGAATTTTTTCTAATGTTGCGTAACTTTGAATATCCTCACGCCATCCTTTTTGAATTTCTCCGACTATCACTCTGTGGCAGCTTTTAAGTATTACGGAATCTGAGTCAGTAATTGACACAATAATTTTTGCTGAGACTTTGGATATACTACTGTTAAACATCGATAGTCTATGATGTCCATCGGCTACGTATAATTTCTCGACCTCCGCCAAACTATGTTTTATTCTTTCTACGATCAATGGATCGTGAATTTGCCATAATTCATAGAATACGCCACTTATGTGGGCTGAAAGAGTTGGAGGAAGAAGTGTTACATCTTTCACTGTAGACGATACAGATCTTCCGCTTTTGTAAAAAGTCAAAATTGGAGTGATTTGCATCTTGAATTGATTAAAAATGTTTTTATATATTTTTAACTTTTCATCATGAACATCTTCGTTTACGCAAAAAATAATCTTATCATCGTAATTCACTTCTCCAACAACGAACACTACGCCTTTGTCTTGGGCAGTCAATCGTAAAACGTACAAACTTGCAACGCCGTCTATTTTGGCGATACCATTCGCAATTTGTTGATTTAAAAAATTCATTATGTCGTAAGTTTTAGGGACTTTTGTCCTGGTATCAAAATTATTTAACTTTAAAATATTCTGTTCTTGCCAATAATTTTGTTCAAATCTTATTGCTCGAAATGTATTTATTCGCATTTTTCTTTTTTTCTCTTGTTGTTTATGATGAAGCATGACAATGCAGCATTCATAACCAAGGATGTAACAGTTCTAAATGGATCTAGTATCGGATCTACAATGATTAAAATTGCGAGTATCGAATCTATTCTCAAATTTAAAGGATCAAGAACGATGGAAATCATTGAGATAGCGATAACACCAGAAGCTCCAGATGCAGCAAAACTCGTTAAGATTGATCCAATAACTATAAAACAATATTGGTATATACCAAGTGGCTCGTGGTAAATTGATGCGATAAATATCGCGATGAATGCGTAATATAACACATTACCAACTCTACACATCGTTACTCCGAGCGGTATTGCAAAATTTATTGCATCCTCCTGTAGTCTGAATCTGTTGTGCAAGGCCGCGGTTAAAAATGGCAATGTTGCCTGATTACTGCAGGTTGAAAAAGCGATAACGATTATCTCTTTCAATGCTGACATTGAATTTTTGAATCCTATAGGACTATATATGCGTAAAATTAAGCACGAAACCAATGTGATTATAAAAAAGCCGACCAACGTACATAAACAAAAATGTTTCATTGCAAGTAGGTCATTTAGTTTTACCTTTGAGAGGTTACTGGCTAGCAATGTAAACAACCCAATTGGAAGAATTTTTGTTGGAATCGCCAGAATCTTTTTAAATGACCTCGTCATTACTTCCAATGAAGATGTGACACTTATCTGGGTATTTTTATCCAATTTAGAGACCGCTATTCCAACCAAGATTGATATAGCTAGAATTTGAATTATGTTACCATCAGCAAATGCCTTGAATAGATTGCCTGGCAATAATGTAATCATAAAATCGGAAAAACCCGCTTTATGAAGTAGATTTAACGAGTCGTCAACGGATAACTCAGTAATCGATTTTTGCATATCTGCCATTATGAGGTTAGATATTGTTGCAGAGTTGGAAATGTCATGTGCTGGATTTAATAGTGCGCTTGTTAAAATGCCTATTATTCCAGCAATAACAAGGATTCCCAAAAATGTCAGAACAATATCCCTTATCTTAATTTCACGCTCTTTTTTCGTAATTATTTGAACAATACTGCATGTTACAGATGAAAAAACTATTGGAATTACGGATACAGATATCAATGTTAAAAATATATTGCTAATTGGCTTAAATTTACTTCCAACGGATGGAAATAAAATTCCAACTGACATTGCTAGAATAGCAGCTACAATTGTTGTAATTCCGCTATTTAAAATTTTAGATAATATACTCATTTCTCGCTCAAATAATTAATGCCATCCCAATTTACGGGCGATTTTTTCACAAATTCCCTACATTTTTGCATTAAGGGCACAACAGAAGACGTCTTGTCTGGGAAATTTGCTTGTATTTCTCCGTACAATTTCAACGCTTTCTTAAACTTTTTTCCCTGATATAATTCAAATGCTTCGTTAGACTTCGCACTCAGTTCTATCAGAGTATAGTATTCTCCATCGTTAATATCCCCCATAGCACAAAGTGGCTCGAATATTGTGATTCCGGAAGAGCGTCCCTTAACAGCGATTTTATCTATTACCCTGAATAAAATACGACCTGTAGCTGCGCTTTTGACCTCCTCTGAGGCCAGAATTTTTGTACCATACACTTTATTTACCCCCTCAAGTCTTGAAGCAATATTCACAGCATCTCCTATCGCAGTGAAATTCATTCTGTCACGTGAGCCAATATTACCTACTATAGTAGCACCAGTGTGTAGTCCTATCCTCGTCGGCAAGGGCGGCTTCCCAAGTGGAGCCCACTTGCCCTTCAGTTGGTCAAGGACTTTTTGGCATTCAAGAGCGGCGTAACATGCATTCACTACCTGATTTTCATCTGGATTTGGTGCTCCCCAAATTGCCATTATCGAGTCCCCGATGTACTTATCAATTATTCCATCGTGATCCATTATAACCTTCGTCAACTCATCAAAGTATTCAGATAGATGCAGTATCAGATATTCAGATGGCAACCTTTCCGCAACAGTGGAAAATTTCTCTATATCTGAAAATAACATGGTTATTTCTTTAATTTCTCCGCCTAGCTCTGGTTGTAAGTTGTGTTTTATCAGTTTTTTTACAAGGTCTTTTGGAGCATATTTAGCAAAAGTTGATACACTTAATCTCATCGAGTTTATCGAATTCGAAAGCTCCTGAATTTCAATGATATTTGATTTTGGTGGACTTGGATATTTATCAAGATCCATATCACCAATAACCCTTGCAGATTCACAAAGTTTCGTTATAGGAGTTGCTATTTTTTTAGCCAATATAAGCACAATTCCGAAAGAAAACAGAAATATGGCTACTGATATATACAGCATGTGATGTTGTACTTTTTCAAAATCTGCGGTGAAATCTGATTGTGGAGTTATAATTAGCAGTGAGGCTGGTTGTATAGCCAGTTTTTTCGTCGATGCAACGTAAGCTTCTCCATCCACAAAAAATCTCGCATGAGACGTATTCGCTCCCAATAACATTTTCTCAGCAACCTGCAAAACTTTATCATCGGACGAAGTTATACTTTCCAGTAAATTTGATTTTTTGTCCGTTGAATCTTCTTGAGCAAATGTTTTAGTATCGCAGGTTGAAGACAAAATTTCATTTTTTGTGCTTATCAAGTAAACCCTAGAATTTTGGCTCGCCTTCACTTTTTCGAGCAATCCCTTTATGCTAGATAATGCAAAATCTACAGATATTACTCCATATGCTATATTATCTTCTCCGTATCCTAAGGGTTTAGATAACGTCAATCCAGACATTTTTGTTGTTGAAAATATGTAGGCATCACTCCATGTGAGTCCGGAATTCAACTCTGCCTTTACGTACCAATCACGTTTTCTTGGATCATATGTTACAGCCTTCAATTTCTCATTCGCAATGCGTTCAAAATTTTCGTCCAAGTAATCCCAAGTTTCAGTCAAAGTATTTGTGTCAGAAAAAATTATTCTTCTGATTGCGTACTTTGTATAGGTTGGCAACAAAACCTCCTTTTCTCCTTGGAAATTTTTTACTCCATCAAGAGTTCGTGCTTGGATAAATGTTCCATCATTAAGGGCAACGTAGAAACTTAGGGTAAACGGAATTTTTTTAATACTCTCTAATAATGGTTTTTCGAATCCATCAAGTTTACCAGAAAGGGTTTTATCAAAATTTTGCGAAAGAACGTCTACTATTATCTCAAGTTGTTTAAAATACGAGTTGATCCAGCTACTTGAGGTTTCCACGATTTTTTTCGAGTGGTATTCTTTTTCAAACTGCAAAATTAACTTTCTATTAGCGTATGAGGAATAAAGAATTTCGCACGCTACAGTAATACAAATTAGCGCCAAAAAAGCGGTTAGAACGTCAAAACGTAAATTTCTCTTATGCAGTAACGTCATTTTTTACGTGTCCCATGTATTTATTCATTAACTGATTTATTGCAACACTCCTGTGAGAAACAGCCAGATATGTGTTA